>JAGCLL010000146.1 GCA_017647025.1 Alistipes sp.
ACCAACTGCGCAGTGCTTGGTGTGGCAATCTTGATGATTCAGAAGGAGTTTTCGTTGTTGCAGGGCGTAGTCTATAATGTGGCAACCGCCTTGGGCTTCGCTTTGGCACTCGTAATCTTTGCGGGCTTGCGTGAGCGCATTGAGTTCGAGGAGGCTCCAAAGGCGTTCCAGGGTGTACCTATCGCCTTGATTGCCGCCTCAATTTTGGCAATGGCATTTATGGGATTTTCGGGCTTGGTATAGAATAGAAATAAAAAAGCCATTGGCCGACGGCTAATGGCTAAAAGTAAAAATGGTAGGGGTTCCCTACCATTTTTTATTACAACAAAGCGTCGATCTTTGCCTTCAAGTCAGCCTTGTTGATTGCACCTACGTGCTTGTCAACAACCTCGCCACCCTTGATAAATACGATGGTAGGAATGTTGCGTACGCGGTAGTTTGCAGTAATGTCGTCGCACGAATCAACATCGCACTTGCCGATGTTTACCGAGTCAGCGTACTCCTCTGCCAACTCCTCTACGATTGGAGCAACTGCACGGCAAGGACCGCACCACTCTGCCCAGAAATCAATTACCAATGGCTTGCTGTCCGAGAGCAACGCCTCATAGTTCTCGTTTGTAATGTTAAGTGCCATAATTTTTTTATTTTTATTGGTTTACTGATAATGTATAATTTATATTGTGTTTTTCGATAAATTGCGCAAGTTCGGGCGTTAGAGCCACACGGTACTTGCGAGAGTATGCCGAGACATATACACCCTCCTGCATATCCTGCACAGAGAACTTCAATTGCGCCTTACCCTTCGACTCCTTCGCCAACTCGGAGAGTTCATCAATAAACTCTCTGGTAATCTTCTCGATAGGGAGGTATAGTTTTATCTCCTTTACCGCATCTCGCACATCCGGCAACTGGGTTATGCTTGTTACCTTGAACTCCAACTCCTCAGGCTGACGATATGGCATAGGTTGTACACGACCTTGAATAAGGAGGAAGTAATCCTTGAACATTCGTGTGCGGAACATCTCGTAATCCTTGCGGAAGAAACGGAATTCACGCATACCGTCGTAGTCCATCACGGTCATAGAGCCTGCGGCTGTGCCATTTTTGAGGTAGAATTCACGCACATCGGTTACGATACCTGCCACCGAAAGTTCCTTGCCACGGAACTTTTCGAGATCTGACAAATCTGCAAGCGTAGCACCGCATAGCGACTTAATCAGCAACTTGTACTCATCGAGTGGGTGAGCCGAGAGGTACATTCCTATCAACTCTTTCTCCTTATTGAGCAGTTCGAGTTGTACAGCCTCACCTCTTGGAGGTATGGCTGGTCTTTGGATATCACCCGTGCCACTATCGCCACCAAACAGACTCTGTTGGGCATTATTACGCTCCGATTGAATGCGTGTGCCGTAGCGTACCAAAGCATCTACAAAGGTTGCGCCATCTTTCTCGTCTACGACAGCAAATTTTCCTCGTGAGAAGTCGATGATGGAGTCAAATCCACCCGACATCGCTATGTTCTCGAAGCACTTGCGGTTTACGGCTGTGTAGTTGCAGCGCTCTGCAAAGTCATATATATCCTTGAATGGTCCATTCTTTTCACGCTCGGCGATAATAGCAGTTACAGCACCTTCGCCAACGCCCTTAATTGCTGCCAAGCCAAAGCGTATATCACCCTTCTGGTTAGCCGAGAACTGCATCTGCGACTCGTTAATATCTGGCGAGAGAACACTAATGCCCATACGGCTACATTCGCTCATATAGAGTTCCAACTTCTCGATACTGTTGAGGTTGGCACTCAGCAATGCCGCCATATACTCCGACGGGTAGTTCGCTTTTAGGTAGGCGGTCTGGTATGCCACCCACGAGTAGCAAGTGGCGTGTGACTTGTTGAAGGCGTAGGATGCAAATTTTACCCAATCCTCCCAAATCTTCTCCAATACAACTTTGTCGTGTCCGTTGGCTGCTCCACCCTTCAAGAATTTAGGCTTCAACTCCATCAGTTTCGACAAAATCTTCTTACCCATAGCCTTTCGCAAGGTATCTGCCTCGCCTCGTGTGAAGTCCGCCAGCAGACGAGAGAGCAACATTACCTGCTCCTGATATACCGTAATACCATAGGTATCCTTCAAGTACTTCTCCATTACTGGAATATCGTACTCAATAGGCTTGCGCCCGTGCTTGCGGTCGATGAAGTCCGGGATGTAATCCATCGGGCCTGGACGATAGAGCGCATTCATCGCAATAAGGTCCTCGAATACGGTAGGCTTCAAGTTGCGCAGGTGCTTCTGCATACCATCGGACTCGAACTGGAATGTTCCGAGCGTAGCACCCTCGCAATAGAGTTCGTAGGTCTTTTTGTCGTCGATAGGAATGGTGTCGACATCAACCTCAATGCCCTTTGTGCGGCGGATATTCGCCACAGCATCCTTCATAATCGAGAGGTTCTTCAAACCGAGGAAGTCCATCTTGATAAGACCAGTATCCTCGATGACCGAGCCTTCATATTGTGTTACGAGCATCTTCTCGCCCGTCTCCTTATCGTCGGCAGTCGATACCGGTACCCAATCGGTGATGTCATCTCGGCAGATGATTGTTCCGCAGGCGTGAACACCCGTACCTCGCACATTGCCCTCCAACTCACGAGCATACTTTATGGTATCTCGCATAATCGGATCGTCAGAATTCTCCGCTTGCTGCAACTCAGGTACAGCATTTATAGCATTGGTAAGGTTTATTTTGAGTTGCTTCTTGTCGTCCTTTGGGTCGGTGATGCGGTCAGGAATGAGTTTACACAATCTATCCGACTCCGAGAGTGGCAACTTCTGCACTCGTGCCACATCCTTCAATGCCATCTTGGTAGCCATTGTACCATAGGTGATGATATGTGCAACCTTCTCCTTGCCATACTTCTTGGTTACCCAATCGAGCACACGACCACGACCTTCATCGTCGAAGTCAATATCAATATCGGGCAATGAGATACGATCAGGGTTCAAGAAACGCTCGAACAGCAAATCGTACTTGATAGGGTCAATCTGCGTAATGCCCAAGCAGTATGCCACTGCCGAGCCCGCAGCCGAGCCACGACCAGGGCCTACCCATACACCCAACTCTTCTCGTGCAGCACGAATAAAGTCCTGTACAATAAGGAAGTAGCCTGGGAAACCCATTGTCTTCATAATGTAGAGTTCGAAGCGCAAACGCTCCTCCACCTCCTCCGAAAGTGGAGAGCCATAACGCTTCTCGGCACCCTCCATCGTAAGTTTTGCGAGGTAATCAGCCTCGAACTTTATACGGTATAACTTGTCGTAACCGCCAAGTTTTTCAATCTTCTTCTTTGCATCCTCCTCCGACATTACAACCTCGCCATTCTCATTGCGGGTGAACTCGTTGAAGAGATCCTCCTCGGTTAGGCGTGCGCGATACTCCTCCTCCGTGCCGAATTCGGCAGGAATAGGGAATACCGGCATAATAGGAGCGTGGTCAATGGAGTAACGCTCTACCTTGTCGCAGATGGCAACTGTATTCTCGATTGCTTCGGGGTATGCTGCGAAAATTTCGGACATCTCACGAGTGGTCTTCATCCACTCCTGCTTCGAATATAACATTCGCTTCGGATCGTCGAGGTCTTTGCCTGTGCTGAGGCAGATAAGGCGGTCGTGAGCCTCGGCATCCTTCTCATCTACGAAGTGAACATCGTTGGTGCAGACTAATCCGATATTGTGTTTGCGAGAGAACTCAACCAACTTTTCGTTTACCTTGCACTGCATCTGGTATGCCTCGTGGTTCGCCCTCTCAACGGTAGCCTTGTGCAACTGCAATTCGAGGTAGTAATCCTCGCCAAATATATTCTTGTGCCACAGGATAGCCTCCTCTGCTTCGTCAAGACGCTCTTCTGATATAAGTCGAGGGATTTCGCCACCCAAACAAGCCGAGCAGCAGATTAATCCTTCACGATACTTTTCGAGTTCAGTGCGGTCGGTACGAGGACGACCATAGAAGCCATCTGTCCACGCCTTTGATACTATCTTGATAAGGTTCTTGTAGCCCTTAAAGTTTTTTGCCAGGAGAATGAGGTGATAACCTCCGAGGTCGGCCTTGTCGGTTTTGAGAAGTAGATTTCCACGACGAGCCACATACACCTCGCAACCGATAATTGGCTTGAATGCAGGAGTATTCTCCATCTCGACAATGATTTCACGAGCCTTCACAGCATCGAACTCAAACTCCTTCTGCATCGATTCGAGGTCGCCAATAATCGCAGCGAGTTCAGCCTGTTGCTTTGTCTGCTCCTCGCTTGGCTCGAACTTTTTGTCCGCTTTTTGTGCCGCTTCAATCTCCGCTTTTAATGCCTCCTCGTCGCTCTTCTTCTGTGCGAGTAGGGTGGCGAGGTTGCTATGCTCGGCTTGGAGCGATAGCATCTTGTCGAGCAGTTTTTTTAACATCTTCTCACGACTCGCCTTTGCGCCATTTACCTTACCCACATAGTTCATAAACTCCTTGATAGCGAACATATTACCGTGGTCGGTAATGGCGATACCAGGCATACCATCCTTGATAGCCTTATCAACGAGTTTTCCTACACTCGCCTGACCATCGAGGAGAGAGTATTGGGTGTGGGTATGAAGATGTACAAAACTGCTCATAATATAGTCACAAATTGCTACCTACAAAGATAAGTAAAATAATTGACAATCCCCAAGCGGCGATTGATATTTTTTTTGACTTCGCCATTGGGTGGCGATGTAGGAACATAAAAAACTGCCACCTGTTTTGCAGGGGCAGTCTAAATATATTTTAAGTAGAGTATATTTTAGTTATACTACCACGCAAAGAGAGGGTAGTTCTCCATCAAAGCGTTCACATCCTTGCGAACTGCTGCGATGTTCTCCTCGTTCTCTGCGTCTGAAAGTACTCGGTCAATCAACTCTGCGATATAATCCATCTTATCCTCCTTCAAACCACGAGTGGTGATAGCCGGAGTTCCGAAGCGCAAGCCCGAAGTCTGGAATGCCGAGCGAGAGTCGAATGGTACCATATTCTTATTTGCAGTAATATCTGCTGCTACGAGAGCCTTCTCTGCCAACTTTCCTGTCAATTCAGGGAACTTGGTGCGCAAGTCTACCAACATAAGGTGGTTGTCTGTGCCTCCCGAAACGATGTTGTATCCACGAGCCGACAACGCAGCCGACAACGCCTGTGCATTGCGGATAACCTGCTGCTGATACTCCTTGTATTCTGGTGTCAGAGCCTCACCGAATGCCACAGCCTTGGCTGCAATAACATGTTCGAGTGGACCTCCCTGAATGCCTGGGAATACTGCCGAGTTGAGAATCTGCGACATCTTCTTCACTACACCCTTTGGAGTGGTCAAGCCCCAAGGATTGTCAAAATCCTTACCAAGCAAGATGATACCACCACGAGGACCACGCAAGGTTTTGTGGGTAGTCGAGGTTACGATGTGGGCATACTTTACAGGGTTTTCGAGCAAGCCTGCTGCGATAAGACCTGCGGTGTGAGCCATATCAATCATTAAGAGTGCGCCAACCTTGTCTGCGATCTCACGCATACGCTTGTAATCCCACTCACGAGAGTAAGCCGAAGCACCACCAACGATAAGTTTTGGCTTATGCTCCAAAGCCTTGCGCTCCATCTCGTCGTAGTCCACACGACCATCCTCCTCGCGTACCGAGTAGTCGATAGCGTTGAAGTACATTCCCGACATATTCACAGCCGAGCCGTGCGAAAGGTGTCCTCCGTGCGAGAGGTTCAAGCCGAGGAAGGTGTCGCCTGGCTTCAATACAGCGAAGAATACCGCCATATTTGCTTGTGCGCCAGAGTGTGGCTGAACATTTGCATACTCTGCACCATAGATTTTGCAAAGGCGCTCTATTGCAAGGCTCTCTACCTGGTCTACAACCTCACAACCACCATAGTAGCGTGCTGCAGGGTAACCCTCGGCGTATTTGTTGGTTAACACCGAGCCCATAGCCTCCATTACCTGGTCGCTTACGAAGTTCTCCGAAGCGATCAACTCAATTCCGTGAGTTTGACGACTACGCTCCTTGGCGATAAGGTCGAAAATTTGTTCGTCTCTTTTCATTTTGATATATCTATATTACTGTTATTATGTTAGTTATCTTGCTCAATTGTAGTTTTGCTACCTACTTTCAAAACTTTTGCTTTGCAAAGTTACAAGATTTTTCAGATAAAACACTATCTTTGCACTAAACTTATAAACAAATTATAATATGAAACTACTTCAAGGAAAGGTTGCTCTCGTTACAGGCGCTACTCGTGGCATCGGTCGTGCCATTGCACTCAAATTTGCCGAAAATGGCGCAAATGTGGCTTTTACCTACCTCTCATCTTCGGCTGCTGCCGAGTCGCTTGTTGCCGAGATTGAGGCTTTGGGAGTTAAGGCTGTGGCTTACGCCTCAAATGCAGCCGACTTTGACGGAGCACACCAGGTTGTCGAGCAGGTGCTTGCCGAGTTTGGTCAGATAGATATTTTAGTAAATAATGCAGGTCAAACCAAGGATGGTCTTATGATGCGTATGAGCGAGGAGCAGTGGGATTCTATTATCAACACCAACCTCAAATCGGCGTTCAATTTCACGCACGCTGTAACTACGCCTATGGCACGCAAGCGCTCCGGCTCAATTATTAATATATCATCTGTTGTTGGTACAAATGGCAATGCCGGACAATGCAATTACTCTGCATCCAAGGCGGGCTTGATAGGTCTTACAATGTCGTTTGCGAAGGAGATGGGCGCACGAGGTATTCGATGCAATGCAATTGCTCCCGGTTTTATCACTACCGATATGACCGACAAACTTAACGATGCTACCAAAGAGGCTATAATATCCTCCGTTTCGCTCGGTCGTATGGGCTCTGTCGAAGATGTCGCAAATGTCGCATTGTTCCTTGCAAGCGATATGTCATCTTACATCACCGGAGAGACTATAAAGGTTACTGGCGGAATGCGATAAAAATTGTTTTTAAGCAGCGATAGTTGCGTTACGCAAAAAAAAATCGAGACAGGAAAATACGCTAAGTATTCCCCAGCCTCGATTTTTTTGCACGCCTTGCTCTCATCTACTTAAAATCTAATTTTTTGTAAGATGAAACTCTAATCTCCTTAATCTCATTAAATTCCTTAATTTCATTAATCTCTCTAAAAAAAGAATGGCTAATAGCCAATAACTAAGAGCAAAGAAAAAGGGCTGTAAGTTTAACCTTACTGGCCCTTTTTAGTCCTTACTATCCGTTACTCGCCCTTAGATTTTTGTCAAAATCTCATCGAGTGCTTTTCTCTTTTTGAGGGTTGGCTTGTCGGTGGCGTAGCCGATAGGGATAATTGCAACAGGATAGACTGTTTCGCCATCAATGCCCAAAACCTCGCTCACGATAGCGGGGCGGAAGTTGCATACCCAGCACGAGCCGAGACCTACCTCGGTGGCAGCCAAGCAGATATGCTCCGCAACAATAGCAGCATCGATGTCAGCGTGGTCGTGGCTATCCTTCTTGCGGGTCCACGACTGCGAGTGGTCGCCACAAACTACGATATAGAGTGGTGCCTGCTGAAACCACTCCTGCGCATATCCTGCGTGGAGTGCGGTGCGCTTCTCCTCGCTCTCCACGATGATAAACTTCCACGGTTGGAAATTCACTGCCGACGGTGCAAGTCTCGCACATTCAAGAATATAGTCAATCTTCTCCTGCTCCACCTTGCGGTCGCTGTACGCACGAGCCGAGTAGCGCTCTGTAATCAAATCTAAAAGGTTTTTCATAGTTGTTCTGTTGTTTTCTGGCGCAAAGATACAAAAAACCTGCAAAAATCGTTCTTATTGACTCTTTTTGCACCTTACTTGCGGTGCAAATGCTCATTTACGCCGAGTAAACTCCGCTTTACACCACTGCGTAACGCACAAAAATAGCCTAATCATTTACGATTTTTGGCGAAGGTTTTTGGCTATTCGCTTTTAGCCATTGACCTTTGGTCTTCACTGCTCTGCCTCGGCAAAGTCTGCAAGCAACCTCTGCCCTCGGCTTAATCGCAGCGGTAGCCATTGGCTTTTTTTTGATAATGGCATTGAATGGCAACGAATGACATGCGCTCGTTTTACTCGCTGAATGGCATTTTACCCCCCCCCTAACCGAAATTAGTACCCGTTATGGCAGTGTGGTATATTGCTAATTTGCAACACAACATCAAAGTAGATAATTCCGAAAAAAAAAGCCGCACTTGACGAAAGTGCAGCCCTTATTCGTTGTTGGGTAAGGTAGACTACTCTCCGTCTACACCCTCACCTGAATCATCTGTATCTGGTGCATCAGGGGTTGGAACAACTGCCGCCTTCACGGTAATAGTCGAGAATGGCATTGTCTGACCTTCCATTGTGATAGTCAACTCGCAATCTAC
>JAGCLL010000019.1 GCA_017647025.1 Alistipes sp.
ATGGCACAAACCTGCGCATCCTTTGTTCCGTTGATACGCACGCCAAGTAAACCCTTTGCATTAAATCTCTCGGAGATAAGACCATACATTGGCGATACTGCATTCAATTCGCTCTGTGCTGCGGCACTCGGCTTTGCGCTTTTAAGGCGGTAATGCTCGTCGTTCTCAATCTTTTGGCGCAACAAAGAGTCTGCTTTCGATGGAGCAACAAATGCCTTGTTGCGCTGAATGGAGTCGTTCTTTACCGACTGCATTGCAGGGGTTTTACCACTCACTACAAGGATGCGATTTTCGTTGTAGGTGAGCATATCGTTCATCTTGCGCTCCAACGAATCTATACGCACGATGCTGCGTATAAGCATCTCTCGTGAACGACCTGCATTTGTGCGGTAGCCCGGCATCAGGTCGAGCAGTGGGGTGTACGCCACCAGAAGCAGCAGAACGCCAAAAATGAGCGTTACCACAGCCACACCAATGGTGGTCATCATCACAGGCGAAAGCTCTGCGTGCCAATGCTCTTCGTTGTTGTCGAGTACCGATATTTTGCGCTTGCGGAACATACCGCCAAACCACGCACCTATGCTCTTGAATAGTCCCATATTTAGTATAAGTCCAATTAACTCGACAAAGTTACAAATATAATTGAGAATTGACAATTTCTAATTAATAATTAGAGATAAATTTTAATTTTCCTCTTTTAATTTGAAAAGTCTGTGACTTTTATTATCTTTGCGAGTATTTTAGACTCAATAGGGGAAAACAATTTCAATTTATAACTTAATAATAAAAACTTTACAATTATGGTAAAACCTACTCTTTTGGTGTTGGCCGCAGGTATGGGCTCACGCTACGGTTCGTTAAAGCAGATGGATGGTGTTGGTCCTAATGGCGAGGCAATTATCGACTATTCGATTTATGATGCAATTCGTGCAGGATTTGGTAAGGTGGTATTCGTTATTCGTCACACCTTCGAGAAGGAGTTCAAGGAGATGTTCTCGCCAGAGCGTTTTGGTGGTCGCATCGAGGTGGATTTCGTATTCCAGGAGTTAGACTACTTGCCAGAGGGTTTTAGCGTACCAGAGGGCCGTGAGAAGCCTTGGGGAACAAACCATGCAGTGATGATGGGTGCAACAGCCGTAAATGAGCCATTTGCAGTTATCAACTCTGACGATTTCTATGGCACTGACGCTTATCGTGTAATGGGTGAGTATCTCTCGAAACTTGGTGGCGCAACCGGTGAGTATGCAATGATTGGTTACGAGGTTAACAAGACTTTGTCGGACAACGGTACTGTTTCTCGTGGTGTTTGTACAGTTGATGAGAATCGCTTCCTCACCTCGATGGTTGAGCGTACAAAGATTGAGCGCAACGCAGAGGGTACTATCGTATTCCACGATTTGGGTGACGACCAGCCACTCGCAGAGGATACCCCAGTATCGATGAACTTCTTTGGTTTTACTCCTGACTACTTTGCTCACTCGGCAGAGGGCTTCAAGACTTTCCTCGCTTCTGACGATGTTAAGACAAACCTCAAAGCGGAGTTCTTCATTCCATTGATGGTGAATAAGTTGGTTGCTTCGGGCGATGCTCGTTTGAAGGTGCTTTCTACAACTGCTCAGTGGTTTGGTGTAACCTACAAGGAGGATAAGCCTATGTTGGTTGCCAAGATTGAGAAGTTGATTGAGGAGGGCGTATATCCACGCAACCTTTGGGAGTAAAATCGTTCTGATTGGTAAATTTTGCACGAATCTGCTGACGCTGAAATGCTCACATAGACTTACTATGCTCCGCTTTCATCGCATTGCTTCGCACAAAATTTCCTCAATCATTTACGATTTTGAGTTAAAGGGAGATATTTTTTAATTTAGCTAATCGCTAATGGCTAACAGCTATAATAATTTATGAGAGAAGTAAGAG
>JAGCLL010000147.1 GCA_017647025.1 Alistipes sp.
CGCAGGTACATACGGCATAGGGAAGGTCGGTGGCTGCTTGCATTGTATGTCGTTGAGTGCGTTGTAGATAGGCTGCAACTCTGCCTGACGCTCCGAGCGAGCAGTAAGCGTAGCAATCATACGGTCTTTCTCTGCCAACTCACGGTCTTTGCGACTATCCTCGATAGCATCGAGTTTAGCGATGATAGAAGCGGTATTAGCGTTAGCCGACTGCTTCAAGTCGCAAGTCTGGTCACGGAACGCATAACCGAGGTCTGCGAAGCCACGCTGAAGGATAGAGTTAGTGTTGCAGAAACCACGCTCGGTGAGGTAGTTGCTCTCCGAAATCAACTGCTTAATCGAGCAGCAGCAGTCGCACAACTGGCTCGCAAGGGCAGCATTACCCGACTGCAACGAGTTGATAACCTGCTGGAACGACATACCATTCTGACCTGCGAGGTTGCAGATTTGTGTCGATACCTGACCGATAGCATCGTGGATGCGGTCGCTCGAAATACCTACGGTCTGCGCCAACTGTGAGATGTCTGTGCCGTTACGCTGAATAGCCGACAAGAGAGCATCGTAAGCGTAGTTGTTGCCGTTGTTGTTGTTACCATTACCACCGAACAAGCCGTTACCGTTGCCGTTGAAACCACCAATCAAGGCAAGCACTACGATAAGTCCGATGATACCTTCGATGCCGTTGCCACCGAAGAAACCATTGTTACCCATCAAACCGTAGAGGTAAGAAGGGTCGATACCTCTCTGCTGTAAGAAGGGCAGGAGGGCGTTCAGCGAAGAGTTACCTGTCTCGCCAAACTGATAAACCTTTGTGTCTGACATATTGTTATTTTTTTTTAGTTATGGGAACGAACCATTCGTTCTTGTTGCAAATTTGGGTGTTTTTGGCGTGTTGTGGTAGTTTGCAACATAATAGTTGTAAGTCGTTGGTAGTTAGGGTGGTAGTTGTTGCTATAAGGAAAAAGTGTGAAAAAAGTGTAAAAATAATTTGGATATTAGAAAAAGATGTGTTATATTTGCGATACAATTAAGTAAGAAAGTTATGGAAAAGAAAGAAAAGACTGAGCACACATTGCTCGACACCTACCTTGACTACCACAACCTCACCATCTTGCCACGCAAGGGTACGAAAGAGCCAAGGAGGGATGGTATGCCATTTATGCCTATGTTGTTGATGGATGCGATGAATATGCTCTACGATGAGTATATCGCACCGCTACCTTTGCGACACGAACAAAAGAGGTTGCGTAGTTGGTGGCACGAGGCGTATATGCAATTCGTAGCACAAGCGTTTATACCTTTCGATGACGACCAAAAAGACGAGTTAGTAACCAAGATGTTAGAGTTTGAGGATGATATTCACAACGAGGTAGAGATGTTTCGTGTAGCAAGTATGAATCACTTTATGGGGTACGATACCGATGTTCGTATTATATTATCTGCTATCTTGGCTTGTAACGCTTTGGCTCAATCGGCACAGATACTCTACAAGGCGCAACATCGTAAGGAGAATAAGAGCATTGCCTTATGCGAGCAATGGTCATTAAAACTTTTGAATAAGTATGGCGATGATGTGTTAGATAGAACTATAAGGCAAATAGACCTTAATTCTCACCAAGACACTATGCTTGCATCAAAGAAGATGTGTAGTGCGGTGGTTAAGTTTGCAGAAAAATGGAGATTATGATAAATATAGATACAGACCTTAATAGGTTAGTCACCATAATGTGCGATATTATCGGATGCAAGGACTATTCGTTACTACATAGTCGATGCAATCCTTATCCCTCGGCACGAGCCTTAATCGCAAGGAAATTATATGACTATGGATATAGATGGACTGCGATAGCACAAGCAATGGGCAAGGAGCGCACGACTGTTATGTATATGGTGGATAGATGTCAAAATTTTGAAAATGACAAGACGAATAAATTGGTTCAAAGAATAGCGTTGGAGTTTAATAAAGTTGAATTATGTTAGAGATTAAGAATGTAAAGGTCTATGACCTCGAAGAGAGTGTTATCGCTTGTCGTAATGCAATGCGTTTGGAAATGCCCGAATATACCGAAGAGGAGTTTAAGGAGTCGTTAAAGCGAGCGATAACCTTATGTAAAACGCCAAATGGTAGTGGTCATCAAACATTCCTATCTGGTATTCGTGTGTCGTTTGATTTGAAATACCCTTGTTATATTAGCCCAGAGTTGCAGAGATACCATTGGATAGACATTGTGACCTCATCAAGCAAGATGCACAAGTTGCTACAAATGAACTTGGATATGGCTTGCAATAAGTATGTTTCGCAAGCGACTATTGCTCAAATGAGGAGTTTAATTGACGACTATAACCAAATATTGAATAACGAGTCGGAGTATGGCATTTTCTACTTGCGTAATGGAGAAGAAATACACGCTCGTGGCAAGAAAGATATGTTGTACCATAAGTGGATGCAGATTATATCTAATTGCCCACACGGATTGGAATTGTTTATGCGAGTGTCGACAAACTACTTGCAGTTGAAAACTATATACCACCAAAGAAAGTACCATAAGTTGCGTGACGATTGGGGTGCGATGTGTGCGATGATTGAGAATTTACCCTATGCTAAAGACTTTGGCTTATGTTGCGAGTAATCTTAACTTGGATAGTCGTTCTCAACCTGTCGAGTACACCATTACACGATGCGATGTTAGTCGGTGGAGATGATGCTATTGAATTGGGGTGTATTGAGCGTGGCGAAAGTCGCAGGGTTGAGATTGAGAGTGCGGATAGTGTGAGGGTTGTATTTCGTTTAGGTGATGAGTGGATAGGCACGGATATGTTACCTATGCGAGATACGATAGAGATTTGCGATAAAATCGAAACTTTTGAGGTAGAGGTAGAAATTATCGAGTAAAAGTGTTGCAATTTGAAAAATAATACTTATATTTGCAATGCAATTAGACATAGATACATCTGTTTGTTAGAAAGGTGAATGATTCTTTTCATTTGTGTTTTAGTTAATAATTGTTTGTACTTCATTGTTTCTGATTAAAGGTTAAACACAGCGTGAAAGTCTGTCGTGAGACACGCAAGTAGCGCACAAATAAAGGGGAGTGTCCGAGCGATACTCCCCTTTTTGTTATTCGTTGTTAGCGCGTTCCCACGACTTTGGTTTTAGTTTAGCAAATAGGTTGAATGACACATATACCTTGCGCTTTGGTTTATGTTCCTTTGGGATTACGCGACGAGCAAGGATATTGCGCACATTACTCTCACTTTCGCCATAGAACTCGGCAATTTCCTTTGTAGTAGCGAGGGTGTCAAGTTGCTCTGTTGCGATGTCTGCGAACTTGCGTATCTCCTCTGCGGTGCATTGGTCGGTTTCGACCTTATACTTTAGGAAGTCGAGAACTTCGAGCAGTAGTGCTTTGATTGGATTATGTGAAAATAGTGTCATAGTTTAGTTGTATTATGTGTTTTCGGCTTGCGGAAAACGAAATAAGCATTTATGAGAGTGATGACGCAAAGTGCAATTACGGATGCAATAAGAAACCCTGTTGTTACTCGGTTTATATGGATTAAGTAATTGTCGATACCAACGAGAATAATGGGATATAAAGGTAAGCAACATTGAAGTCGATGCCATTTACATAATTTTAGTATGCGAGATAAGATTAGTGTAAATAGCATAAACATAGGTGATGTGTAGAGTATTGTATCGAGTGTATTCGCCACATCTTCGCTTATCCAATAATATGCACACATCGTGATAATGAATATTGCTGTATAGATAAACGGAAACCACTTGACCAAAGCAGTTGTTCTCCTTAAAATCTTTACTATCGCTATTATGTCTTTACTTTCTACCATCGTTGAAGTGTATCATCATTTTCGCCTTCGGTTTATACAACACCTTATCTCCCTTTTGCTCACGACCTTGCTCGACTCGTAGTTGTGCTACTCTCTCGCCAAGAGGCTTACCCTTAGCACCTGCCTTGACACGCACTTTGATTTTTGCCATATATTACCTCCTAATAAGCCATACGCTATCTATTTGCCCTTGCGCTTATTCCTTTTAAGAATGTACCACGCCCAACCACACCATCTACGATGTATATGATAGTTTACATTGCGCTCGTTCATATTAGCCTCACGCTCAAAGCAGTTGTCACGATAAGCATCCATCCACACTTTGCCGAGCCAAGTAGGGATAGCCTTAATCTTGTTGCAAAAACACTTACCATCGAAGCACTCCTTAGCATTGTGGTAAGGTGGAATAAAAGCTTCTATGAGAAATGCGGCAATATATATAGCAAATGGGATAATCAACACACCGAGCAAGTACCCCCAACTTGCATAAATGTTACACAACACCAATGATATGATAGACGCTATCATAAGTAACTCATATTGTTGATATGTGTGTGTCTTTTCGTGTCTTTTAGACACCAATGTAATTTCATTTTCGGGTCTACGACTGAATACCAAATCCAAGATATTCATCAAACCAAATCCCTTAAATGGGATGTACTTGTTGTAAACAATCTTCATACCTATTTAGTTTTAATGTTAAATCTATAATTCGCTCCTACGACAACCATATTCTTGTTTGCCATACGCATATATTGTACATCGACATCTACCCTATCTTTGATGCTTACGCCACCTCCAATGCCTATCAACTCACGACCTACGCTACCTCGAAGATAAGGTCGGAACAATGGTGCTTTATGTTCTATGGTACGAGTTTCGTTGCGAGCATACACCTCCATACTTTCAAGTGTTGGATGTATATCGCCCACTACAGCACCACTCACTACGGCACGATAGCGTTCATCTCCATATACTCTACGCTCGATGTCTACGGCTACCAATACACTATCAACGCGCTCGATGACTACCGTGTCCGACGGAGTAGGAACATAGACATACTCCGTGCGAACTTTCTCAACCTCATAGGGTATAGGTTTTTCGATAGTTAGTGTATCCCATCTAATCTCGGTAACGACTTTTGGGTTTCCTCCCCAACGCCCTATGATAAAACATAGGACACATAAGAATATCAAACCTAATATTGATAGGATATTGTTAAGCCTTAAACTCATAGACCTTTCCTCCAAAGTTATCTTGAGGTCTCACATCAAAATGCACCCAATTTACTCCGTTCTCAATACGAATAGGGCAAGGCAATAGATGCGCATTAGCCTTAATCTTTTGTCGTGCTTGGTCGGCAGTCATTCCTTTAACCGTAAAATCACCTCCTTTGCCAAGTATGTGTGCAGAGATATATGGTGTAGCCTTTGACTTAACCATATCGCATCTATTGCAACGCATACCTCGTTGTGTCATAGAGGCGTTGTTACATATCATCGCACTTTTAAGGATGTCCCTACGAATTACCAAAAGAGCGGAAAGGTAATCGGTGTCGAGAAATTGCCAAGATGATTCACCCCAGCGAGCGTAAATATGCGAACAAACGAGTTCACTTGCCTTGAAATATTGTTTTAAGTCTTTAATGATTTGTTGTCGTGTCATAGTCTACCAATGTTTTAATATTACCCAGTGTATAGCACCTCCGATGATACACCCTATAAGCCCTGCGATGACATCCACCCAATCCCACGCCTTTATGTTTTTTGTGTGCAAGACATCCTTGAACTCAAGACAAGCGATTGCTGTTATACCGCTCGCCCATCCGAGAAATAGGGAAACCACATATACACATAGCAGATGCCACGACCTATTGCTCACAGAGAGCCAATTGTATAGTTTATTCATATTAATTATATTTTATCTCCTGCTATAAATTCTCCGCTACCTTGATTGTACAAGTAATTTCCACTCACCTTGTCATACATACAAACAATGTTGTCTTTATCCAATACTGGGATAAGGTCAAGTATGAGATTACCATTGCGGTAATGCTTATAAGACCACACCTTTGCCACACCGCAGTAGTTCGTATTATTTAGATTAAGATTAAACAGATATATGCTTGACGATGAGACAAAAGATGCGAAGTTAGCAACCTTAGTGCCGTCAATATATACTCCTTTATCATTTGCGATTAATGTATGTGCAGAGTTGTATATCTGTGCATCCGACACTTTATATGTAGTTGAACCATAGGCAACATTTCGCTTTGCCACACCGTCTCCAGTGCCTAATCCAAATCTTGCGTTATTATCGTGCTCTCCCATAATCCATTTGTAGATAGTAGAGCCAACATTTTGGAACACAAATTCAACGATATCAGTGTTTGTGTTGATGGCGTAGCCTGTATCAATCCATTGTGTGCCTGAGCTTTCGATATGTGTTAATGGAGTATACTCCAAAGCAGCTGCCTCTGATGTCAACTGTAGCACCTTACGCATACCGCCACACTTGAACACTACGGATGCTGTGTATATACTTGTCTGCTCATTGGCGTTAACAAGGGTGATGACAACCTCTCTTGTAGCACCACCTAACCCACCTATTGTGCTGATGCTAAATAACCCATCTGGGTCTATAAGTTCCGCGCTCCACATTCTTGAGGCATTAACATATACCACCTTCGATGTGCCAACCTCGGAGTTGTCAAACGACAAAATAGCCTCGGAGATAACAAGACTATCTCTTCCTACGGTAGGTGTGACAGCCCCTTTTACTACAACACCTCCGAGATGAGTTAATGATGGAATAATTGGTTTGCCAACCTTATGTATGGTAGTGATAAGGCTATCACCCACCAAGTATAGGTCAGCAGTAGGAGCATCACCTACGCGCTCAATACTTGGCGTAGGTGTGCCACCAACATTCATCATATCTACTTCTATGTAGCCCATATTACTCTACCATAAACATATCAAATGGGATAGTAACCTCAGGTCTTTTGCCTGCATTTTGCACCTCTCCATCTACTATCTTACCGGGATAGTCGGAGTCATCTACAAGCATTGACACTCGACCTACGACTTTCTGTTTTCCTGTGACGATAGTGTCGATGAATACAACAATATTCCCATTTGCATCCTCTGTCCACTTGTATGTGTCATCTTTGGTGATAGTATCAGTGCCACTTGCGCCTGTAGCGGTCAACTCCCAATGTGATACATCTTTGATATTTACCTCTGTGCCAATGTTAGCATCAAGGGTATATTTGGCTATTGTGCCAAGTCCGATCTTCTGTAATTCAGTATTCTCTGCCATAGTATATGTTATTTATATATTTTCCACTCGCCTAATATTTGATTTGTAAGCAATTGCTTGCGCAACTGTATTTCGAGGATAGCCCAACTTGTAAACGATGGTGCTTGTCCATTAACCCATAGAACACTATATGGTATTGTGAGGTTGTCACTTGACTCTAACCCAAATCTCAATGTCCATACATTATCATACCCTTCCATATCTCCCGATAGAGTAGGAAGAACATAGGTTGAGAATGATTGCTGAGCTTCATATATTACATTTGGAGATATACGAGTTGTTGTAGATGTTAATCCCGCCCTTTGGGTTGCAGTTGCCACGGCTGTTGGGAATGGAATGTCACCCTCTCCTAATACATCCATACCACCTACAGTCTTGATGCTCTGCCCGCTGATAAGTACATCTTGCTTACCCTTCTCCAATCTCTCTATATTACGAGCATTATCTCGGATACGGTCTACCTCGTTGAATTGGTATGCTATATCAGCCTTGAATGGTGAGCTATTTTCAGGTGCTAAGGCTCTCTCTGTTCCAAAGTCAGACACCTTATAGTCCAACTGCAGAGGTTCAACAATAGGAGTGTATACAGGTTGTGATAACTTGTAAATGGTGTTGTAGTAGTCAGTTCTTACCTCCGCATCGTTCTCATCCCCTTGTATATATGTTCTCTTACCACATCGTTGTATTGCATATTCTTCGTTTATCTCATCGTATACATCGCCAATGCCGTGCATACCATTTGGGAAATAGGTAGCAATTTCTGGCAACTCGCGCACAGACTTAAAGTATGTGGCATTCTCAATGTCGAGAGTACCTGTATGCTTTAGGTTAACACAACATCTATCAAGGCTATCGTTATGCACCACAACACGCATATAACTTGTATTCATTGGGATGGTGACATCGCCTGATACCTCTGTACTTAGAGATATAGAGTCTTTAATTCCACCAACCGAAATCAGTTCATTTCTGTTGTTATAGAATGCGTATGTATTTGCCACAAGTGCCGAGTTGGCTACATTAGTTAATGTGTAAACTTGATTACCAACAACCTCGATATTAGCAACCGAGTACACATCGTTTGATGTGACAAGACCACTGTTGTCAATCACTCCACCAACGGCACTATTCTTATCAAAAGCATTCGCTCCGATAGTCTCAATACCTGTTGCACACATACCTCGTAGCTGTGAGGCAACATCGCTATAGTAACCCTTTGGGTACAATTCCTTAAACTTAGTCAATGCCTCTACTTGGGCTGCAGTATTACCACTCGCAGCATACGGCTCATTACCCTCGCCATACAATGCGGTAAGGTCTATCAGCATTAAGTCCTTCGCCTCAAACCAATTGCCTGAAATTCCTTGCTTGACATAATCCCACGATGGCTGAAGATAGACAGTATTGTTGTCATTTAAATTTGCCAATGTGAAGGTACGACTCACAAGTGTCCATTTGTTGACTTCTGTCACAGCAGGGTACATCGTATATGTCTGTCCTCGCAACTCTAAGCCAAAGTTACTGCTTGACGAAGCAATAGATGCTCGGATATATCCGCAAATCAAATACTTATGACCTATAATGTGGCGTGGACTTCCTAAATTCACACCAAGGCGATACCTCGCAGCATTATCAGTAAAGTCTTTAAGCAAAGTAGCCCTATATGTAGTATCTCCGACTCTTGCTAAAGATATGCTCGTGGCATCATACGCGCTCCATCTTAACGAAATACCCTGTTGCCATATCGTAGTGTTACCTTTTATTTTACGAATTAGGGCATCAGAACCGTTGATGGATGTAGCACCTGCGGTAGGTCTAAATGTAAACTCCTCGGCTGTAACCTCTACAACATCACTATTCCCCTCGCCCCTCTTGACATAATCTTCCAAGGTGGTCTTTACATCCAACGCAGACACAAGACCATTATCGGTATCTGTAGCATCGGCGATAGATTGTACTTTTGGGGTTAGCTCAAATGAACTATCTACTTCTTCTGTCTCATTATTGTCTAAATCAATAGAAGATTTCTTAGGCGTAACCGTGATAAAAGAGCCTGCTGTCGCAGTAACTTTAGGCACGGGAATATCAAGTCTTGCTGTAACAGAATTAAGAGTTCCTTGATATATAGAATATATCGTTGCATCATCCAACTGGCTTTGGATATTAAAACGAAGTTTTAGGGCGTTCTGCAAGTTACTTAGTGCTGTTGAAGTAACCCCAAATGGATAATATGTGTCATTTATCCACACCTCGCCAGTAGCGATAAGACCGATTATCGTATGCTCATTTTTTTGAGCCTCGAAATCATCCCTATTCTTCGCGTAGATGCAAAACTGTATGTTGTCGTCGTTGTATGACATATCTTTAGTTTATGGGGAGGAGGTATATCTCCTCCCTTGCATTATGAATTTGATACAACCTTGATGGATAGACGAGCCTTGAGGAAGTTGTAGACATCGCGGGCATCAGCAAAACCTTCTGCGCTGGTATCGGTTTCAATTTTACTCATTGTCTTTACCTCTGCCGTGAATGACACATTCTTATTGGCATCAGGGCCTGTAGTTGAAAAGTATGTTTTGTCTGTGCCATCGACTGAAGCCTTTGCACTAATGCCATCAATCTTGATGTCGCTCTTTTTAGCGAGTGGGTCTGTGTAACCACTTGCTGCGGTTGTAAGTTCGTTCGCAAGAGCACCTGCTGTAATTGCACCAGTCAACCCAGCAACAGCGGAAACAGCATCGGTGTTATCAATCTTAGTCCACTTTTCACCATCTGATAAGAACCAATCTCCTGTATTGTAATCTACATCATTCCAAGAGAAAGACACACGAGAAAGGGCATTAGACTGATTTGGATTTCCAACTATGAAATATACATTCCTATAGTTTTCGGCAAGAAAGGTGGTTGGAGTAAGATTTTCTTTAGGTACATCTTTTCCGAAAGCATCTTCAAACAAAGATGATGGATTGATAGCAATATTGGCGGGTGTGCCTGCAATACTACCTGCTTTATCGCCTATAATACCACCATACATCAACTGTCCGAGGATAACATCAGGCAAGCGAGATGGCAGGATTTTAGTATCTGCATTCACTGCTACACCTTCGCCAAACAAAGTTGCATACACTGCGTCTTTTGCGACATCTGCGGCGTTATCCGCATACTCCTTAGCACCCGCAATGGTCTCTGCGGTAGTGTCATTAGTAGCCTTTGTACCCTTAAGTTCGGCTTTAGCATCACTAATCTTTGCATCCGCATACTCCTTAGCGCCCGCAATGGTCTCTGCGGTAGTGTCATTAGTAGCCTTTGTACCCTTAAGGCTAGTTGCCACAGCATCCGTATAAGCCTTAGCACCAGTGATTGTATTGGGGTATGTGAGTGCGTCGGATTCATTAGTTGTATTTCCGACAAGCGCCGATGCCAAATCTGCGCCATTGAAAGTCACTGCACCCGAAGTGGTGTCCACTTCAACAGTGATACCATTAGAGCCACCCAATTTGATAGCACCACCACCCGATGCTGGGTAGTATGTCGTGCCATCTACCGTAATACCCGAAATATGGGTAAGGTGTTTGCTAATATACTCTACATTAGCCATATCGAGGAACTTACCTTCGACTCTACCGTCTTCTCCAGTCTGGCTTACCCATATCGCTTGCACCTTGTCGGCTGCTTCCACTTCGCTACCTGTAGCGGTAGTACCTGTGATGAACACTATCTTATCAGCGTAGCTCTTGGTTTTATCGTTTTGTTGTAGTTGGTCTGCCCCATTGACACTAAGGAACATTCCGGCTTTGAAAGACGCCAATGTTCCATTGTACCATACGATAAGTTCTACATTTTCATAATTTGCCATAGTCTTTTAATTTTAAGTGTTAATATTATGCTTATTCGCGTGGTACTACCACAGCTATTTTTACTCGTCGTTCTACAACGCTTACTCGTGATTCAATGTCTGAGAGGTTTGTATCTATTTCTACCAACTTATTGTTAATCGTCGGGATGCTCGTATTCGTAAGTTGTACAAGGAGCGTAGTATTTTTACTTACTTGCTCTTTAAGTAATTTAACATCCTCTACACTCGAATTAGATTCTAACAGTGTGAGTCGAGTTTCAAACTTAGATAACTTAGATTCATTAGCAAGTAACTTTTGGTCGGTTGACGATTTTACTGCGCTAAGCCTATCAATAGATTTCTTTTCTACTAATAAAATACTCTTTTGTGTACTAACAAGAGTTGCATTTACAGTCTTAAGTATATTGTTTGCCTTTACAACCTCATTAGATAATACAATCTCAACATTAGGGTATATATTAGTGTTCGCATCCCAACTATACGAGATGCTTTGCAACCTCAAAACTTTATGGTTGGATTTTATAAATCTAAAATCACGAACCTTGATAGAGTTTCCGATTCGTAGGTCTTTTATGAGTTCTCGCCTATCGTTATCTTGTTTCTCGTTTATACGAATACTATCCGTGCGAATGAGGATGGTAGGAGTTATTGACGATAGTTTAGATAATTCTTTTCTTTTGTACTCATCAAGTTTCTCCTCTGCCCAAAATACATAGTCGAAGGGCAACTCAATCCCTGTAAAATAGAAATAATCGCCAACATTAGCTTGCGTTTCTACCGATGGAATCCATTTACCCGAAGATTCTATCTCAGCAGCACTCTTAGACAGGGTTAATCTCCAATGCGACTTTACTCCATTATATTCCTTGCTATCATCAAAAGCGTATGCAACAATAGGGAACTCCCAATCGGAATAGCCAGATAACCTACCAGAGGAGAATATAATCTTTGAGGTATCTTTATTTGCATTGCCAAGAATCGCTCCCCATACTCGTTTGGCATAGTCTTCATCCGACTCGAACTCCGATTGTCCGCTACTTGTAGGTTGTCGTTCAGAATTCCAAATGTTCTTGACCCATATATCGAAAGTGCTATCCTCCTCATTCTCCACATATTCAATGTCGAGTGTTATATCTACATCAACATTTATTTTTCTATCGGTTATGTAAAGTTCATCATAGTATATGTCGAAACCATCTTCACGGGTATTGTTATATCCTTGTGTGAAGCCACTTGCAGTAATATTTACCTTTGCACCTACAAGTGTATTTCCAGCCACTTGACTATCTGCAATCAATACCTCAAGAGTCTCACTATCTTGTAGCGTTACTGCGTTGGTGGTAAAGTTTAACTCTTTTACAACGCCCTCCCTTACTTCCTCATCAGGAACATATCCATTGCCAGATATTTTTTTCTGGTTTGTTACCTCAGTTACATTTTTTACTTTTACTTCATATCCTTTTATTCGTGCTTTAGATTCTATAAATAAACCTCCAGCGGTTATGTCAAAAGTATATGGGTCTTGAATAGACCCAAACCCAGTGGGAGTATGTATGGCAGTTCTACCATCATCCAATGTTTCATCCTTAGGAGCAACAATCTCTTCTATACCAACAATTTGGTCAACGCGACCAATATCATCAAGGCTTATACCTTGGATAGTAGGTTTTATATCCTCATTATTGTCAAGACCTTTTTGTATCTCTCCGTATTGTTCTATAGAGTTCTTATCCTCCACATACTCTATAGGGGAAAACTCGGTATCGTTAAAGCCCTTATTATAAGCCTCGGTTGGTTCGCTCATAGGCGTACCACCATAATGCATTGCCTTCCAACCTTTCACATAGTCACGGAAAGTCTTACCACGCAACTCTGAGAAATATACATTAGCAAGCTCTGGAATCCAATCTGGGTCGGCAGGAAAGGTCGGATTATTAGGGTCAACATCCTTAAAATATCTGTATGGCAGGTTCTCTGTGCTACCTCGACCAAATATCTTATTAGCAATCTCCGCATTTTGAACTTGCTGTTCAAATTTCAATAGACCGCCCTCAAAACCATATTGGAATATATGCGATACCTCTTGTGAGGGGTAGCCCACCTTAAATGTGTAGTAGAAAACGCCATCGCCTGCATCGTGAGTTTCAAGAGTCCACCTAACACCAAACCATTCATATATTTGAGTAAATACATCCCAAATTTTAGTGTAGTTGATGCCTATGTATTTTCTATCCGTTTCATCGTACACATATTCTGGATTGAAATCAATGCTATATGTGTTGCCATAGTATAATTTTAATACATTACTAAGATAATCTATGAACTCCTTAAGATTTAAGGAAAGTGGCACGATATATTTATCCGCCATAATCGTACCAACCTCAGTTTCGGCAATAGATACGAAAAAGTAACGCTTTAGGTCATAGATACCCTCGTGATAGAATGTAAGGTCGATAGTAGAGCATATAGACTCAGTCCCCTTGCTTGCTTGAGGCTCACGCAAAGGTTGTATATATCGTTCCCCTTGAAACTCAATCTCCCAATCATACGAGAAATCGGGGACAATAGACCCATCAATCTTTACTTGTGCAGTGATGGTCTTATCGCCCATATCTGTTAGCGTAGCCGTCGCGGTTGATAATGTTGCGTATTCGGGAAAATGTATTTCTTTAATTTGAGATATCATCTATCATAGTTTTGGCACAAATATAAGGAAAACTTATTGTTTTTGCAAATAAAATAGTGAAAGATTTATATCATTCCCTATTTATGATATGTCGAGCGACTATTTTACTTTTATTTTAAGTTAAAGTCACATAAACTTGGTCTGTTTGCTCGAATAGCCCACTCCACACATACTACATCGTGTTGCGTACCATTAGCATCACGCCAAAACTCGGTAGCCTCTTGAATGAGCGATGGAGTGCCGACAATCTTAACTCTCTTATAGTCGTTATAGAATGTTACTCGCTTGAAAGACTTGACATCTCCATCTTGTATATATAGTAACGAGTTGAAATTAGCAATGACCATATTCGCATTGCCCAACGACCCATTCGCCTTAATAAACCATTTTACTTTATAATCAAATGCATCCGATACGGTCTTGGCAATGATATTCTCTCCCTCTTGTTCGGGATACGATGATTTTTCAAACTCCTTGATAGGTGCTTCAAAACGATTGTCGGATGATACAAATACTAATCCGTAACCATCCATCGTATCTAAAATATCCCCATTTCCTATTTGCAATCGTACTTTAATCATTGTTTTGCGGGTTTATATGATGTTCGCAATTATCACAATCGTAAATTCGCTCGTTTTTCTCCTCTTGGTTAAGCACAGGGCAACCATCACCCTCTATCGTATGTGGGCAATTATTAGCCTTGCGAATAGATTTGTTCTTCCTGTCAAGTCTTGCCTCTAATCGCTTACGCATATTCTTTGACTCTACCAACTCGCCTTTCAAATCGGTCATAAACTCTTTATCGGCATCACGCATAAGTTGGAAATTAGCGATTATATCGTTTTCTTTCTTTTGCTTATTGCGATAAGAACTCGACAACCATCCAATAATCGCCATAGCAATGGGTAAAGCGACATTTGTCCACATTGTTTCACTCATCGCCCACCTCCTTTCTTGATGTCGTGGCAATACACTCGAAACTCGGTTGTTGCAGTATTATTCGCAACAATATTATTCTCACCAAAAATATACAACGGCACTCTGTCGGGGAATATACGCTCACCCTCAAAACCGAGAATGGTCATATCGCAGTTGTTAGCGAAATAACACATCGGGATAATCTTCTTGGCGAGATTAAGACCTACACGAATAGTCCCAGTGCAATTATGGAATACATAGACTTGATGTTCGGAGAGTGGTTGCCCCGTAAAGTGTTGGTCTATGAATAGCCCATCCCCTTGGCAATCTCCAAACTCCTTACGCAAGAAGTCAAGGTCGGGATAGCCTTCCTCTAACGCCCAATCTATCGTTTGCTTATATATTCGTATTGCATCACTCTTATCCTCACAAGCATTGAGATATGCCCTATTCTCGGCACACATCTTATGCTCACGAGCCAAGCGTTGCAAATGTGGTTTCCAATTCGATGACATTATAAATGGTATTTATACATTACGCGACAAATATAAGCATAAGTTATTGATTTTGCAAATTTTCACAAAAAAAAGAGGAGTGTCGTTAGGCACTCCCCTTGAAAAAGATATGGATTAGTTTAGCGTAGTATTTATCGTATATGAAGATTGAGTACCGCGAGGTTTGATAACCTTATCCAAAGCATCTGCCGTTCTGCGAGTTTCAACTACTATCGTCTCGCACTTTGCTACGGTTTCTGCCGTATGTTGTGCAATCGTAGGCAAATACGACAAATGCTGATTTTGGATAGTAATCAAGTCTTGCATATTCACACCACCACCTACTTGAACGCCACCACTTTGTAACAACGCAATGATAGTATCGAGTTTAGGTGGCACTTGCGAGATGTAAAAGTTTTGGGTGTTGATACCCGCAGCAAGACCTAAGATGCTCTCCTCACTCGCAGTAGCAATATCTCGACTAATACCCGTAAGACCCGAAGTTGATTGTCGTATGTCATATCCTGCGTCTCGCAAACGCTCCATAAGGCTTGTCATACCATCATCCACTCCATCAATAAGACCAATAGCCATATCGGCAATGTTGGCAATCTCTCGTTCATCGAGTTCGCCATCCTCAGCCGACCTTTCAATCTCATCAAATATTGGACGCAACAATTCTTGCATCATACGACCTGCGATAGACTCCACGACCATATTTTGTATCATATCGTGGAACTTCTCTTTCATTGCATCCGTTGTCGAGCCAAACTCCTTATATGCCTCAATCCAAGCATTTGCAAAATCACGAGCCGCAGAGGTGAGGTCAGTGCCAAGGAAATACTCAGACAACTCTCCCTGCATATCCTTGATGTTATCCGTAGCCTTACGATATCCCTCCTCGTACTCCTTAACCTTTTCCTTGTCAGCTTTTTTCCCCTTAGCCCTCTCTTCTTCTGCCTGCTTTTGATAAGCCTCTTGTTGTGCTTGTAGGATAGCAAGCCTATCATTATAGTTTTTAATGCGGTCAGATCCAAAGGTGTCGTTCATCTCTTTTTCTAACCTTTCATAAGTTATACTAAGGTCGTCGAGTATTTTTTGTTGTCGTTCAATCTCCCTATTGTTTTCTTTGAAGGCTTGGGCATCATTGTATTCAACTATACCAGAAATAAGGCTACCAATACCACTGATGACCGAGATAGGGTTACTTGTTGCAATTCCCGTTGCAATGTTAGATGCCCCATCTACAAGGTTACTAAGCGCATCTGCCATATTGTTAAAATATTCGGCATCGGCATCGCTGCCAAAACCCCCGAAAGCATCTGCAAGGTTTCGCCCAAGATTGATAATTGCTTGTGTAAGTGTATTTACTTGCACCCAAGTACCGCCAACCACATCATCGAGTTCTTTCCACTTGTTTACCAACTCTTGCGATGCTGCAACACCCTCCTCGGTAGCATCAACACTCTTTTTTTGAGTATCTACTAAAATGTTAGTAGCCTCTAACATTTTCTTGGCAGACTTTGCTTGGTCACTATCTTCACCATATTTCTCAACTGCATCATTATATTCCTGTTGTGCTTGCGTTGCACTACGAGTAAACATCTCGAGCAAAGCAACCGTCTTTGCGTGCTTCTCGGTCTTATCAATCAAGTCTTGCTCCGCCTCCTTGCGACTACCTTTTTTATGCAAATCTTGATAGCCATTATAGGCATTAGCAAGTGTCTTAAACGGATTACGAGAAGCAAGTTGCTTATCAATCTCGTTCAAGCGAGATTGCATCTCCTTTAACTCGGTAGGCATATCCAAGCCACCCCAAGCCTCTTTGAGTTCCATCAATTTGGCTCGCATATTATTGAGCATAGTCGTAGAAGCACTATCGAGGTTATCGAACATAGCCACATACATTGGACTCTCCTTGAATGACTGATACTCCAACTTGGCTAAATCCTTTTCCTCTTTCTTGCGATATTGCTCTTGTAAGCGTTGCTTCTCATCTTCGGGCAAGGTCGATGCTTCAATCTCCGAAATGCGTTGTTGCGTTTGGCTTGCAATATCTACTCGCTTGTCGGCATAGGTCTTGATAGCCTCCAACTCTTTTGCCCATTGCTCAATTTGAGATGCCGAGGTCTTTTGACCATCCTTAACTATGCTTTCAGCCATAGACTTATTCGCATCAAGTATCTTATCTTGATTCTTGGCGTAAATCTCGGATAACTTTTGATAGTTTATAGTCATAGTGTTGTAGTCAATAGCATCGGATATATCAATGCCCTCAAAGGCTTGCTCCACTTGCTTAACCAAAGCAGATTTAAGGTCATCACCCGTAGTGCCATATACCGATAAAGTTAGCGTAGCCGACAACTCCTTATCTCCCGTCATTCCGAGCATTCTATCAAAGAACTCCTTGGCGGTCTTGGTGCGAGAAATCTTATCCGAGAGGTCTTTCAATGATTTCTCCAACTTGCGTTGTTCCTCATCTGCATCGAACTTACCCAACTTGTATTGTATCTCAAGCGCAAGCTCTTCGTCTCCCTCAAGTTTTGCCATACGCAAGGCATCCTCTAAGACTTTACGCATCTTCTCAGGAGATGTAGCCATTTGTAGATACTTGAGGTCTACACCTTGGAACATTTGAGCAATAGTCTTATTTGCGTACTCCTCACCATATTTGCTCAACTGTTGATACTCCTTGTAAATCTTCTCTACCGTAGACAATTCATCCTTAAGTTGAGCAATGCGAGGGTTGGTCTTTTCACCATCGCTTTGCGACAAGAACTCCTTGAAGAACTCCATAAGAAGTTTAAGGACTTTCATCTCCTTTGTGGTTTCCTCAATATCTTCCGACCAATTTTTGAATGGAGCACCTTGCTTGCTAAAAGCCTCTTGGTTTTTCTTATACTCGGCAAGTTTCTTTTCCAAAGACTCGTAAGCACCCTTTAGTCCATTTGCCCAATCCTCGGTAGATTGTTCGTTGTTTTTCAAGTGCTCCTTAACATCATCCATAGAGATACCAACCTTATCGGCATACTCTTGGAGTTTGTCGTTAGCAAGTCGAGTAATATCCGTAGGGATAAGTTTTTCGTATTCTTTTTGTACTACTCGAATATGTGCTCGTAAGTTGGCAGGGAGTTTTTCTATTTCATCCTCCAAATTCGTGAAATCAATAATGCCTCCTTCGGGTGTTTTAGCGAAAATATCGCTCAAAGAGATAAAGTATTCACGCCACTTTGCAAGAGTGTTAGCCTTAATAAACTCGCTCCCCGCAAATGTGTTCTCATTGAATTGAGCATTAGTTTCGGCAATACTATCTTTTAGTTTATCATATCCCTCTTGATACTCCCAAGTGATGTTGCTTGCTCGCTTTTGAGAATCGGCAAGTTCGTTCACAGAGTTGTTGAAATCGGAATAGACACCAACTAAATCAGAAAGTCGCTTTGCTAATCGTGTAGCCTTTTCGCCCGTATAGACAGTTTGATTTGTTCCCGCAACGCTCGCATATTGACTCTCCGTTAAATCTACAACCTTTCCTGTTTGGTCTTTAATAATTTTTTCGATTTTTCTTGCTTGCGTTACAACATTATCTTCTACTTTTATAAGCCCATCTTGCACAGCCTTATCAATAGCATTAAATATACGAGTTGTTTCCTCTGCGGAAAAACCCATATTTTCAAGCCATTTTTTAGGCTTTTTTTGCTTATTTGCTAAATTCGTACCATACTCGCTAATAATCGTGTTCATCTTTTGCTCATATATTTGAGCATTTATCTTCTCACGAATAGCAGTGGTTACATCTTCGTAGCCCTCCTTGACCTTAACCAACGCTAATATCTCCTTGTCTTGCGTAGGCAATAGGTCGCCATAGGTGCGTTTCAACTCGGCTAAAGCCTCACTTTGCTCACGAGAGCCATCAGCACTCTCCCTAATCGTCTTTGCCAACCTCTCAAAATTACGCACCGATTGGTCGGCTTGCAATGCCCCCTCTGTGCCAATCTTGGCAAGTTCCTCGTTCACGCGTTTTGCCTCTTTGCGAGCGGAGATAAACCAAGATACCGCCACCGTAAGCACACCGATTACTGCACCTATCCAACCGCCACCCAAGAACATTGCAGCAAGCCTTTTGACACCTCTGCCGAACATAGTATGAGCATTAGCGGCTTGTCGCATCCAATAAGCATAAATACGAGTTTGCTTTGCAGAGAAAGCCATAATTGCACTGCCCCTTTGCGTAGCGACATTAGACATTTTTTTTGCCTTTGCGTGTGCTTCTTCTGCCATTCGGAGTAACTTTGTACTTTGCACAAGTCGTGGTATAAACAACGAAACTGCATACATTGCCCCATATTGATATGCGGTAATTTTCAAGATGTTGCCAAGTAGTTGCCAATTCTCCGCCAATGACTTGACCAAGCCAATCATACCCTTCATAGCGTTATTCACACCCTCGGTATTACCTATCTCCTCGTACATAATGGCGATTGAGTCTTGCAAGTTCGACCATTGACCCGCCAATGTTTCGGCTTGCTTCTCTTGCATCTTGTAGAACATACCACCTGCCGAGGTCATATCATCGAACACCTCCTTGACCATACCAAACGAAATAGCTCGCTCGGAAATCAAGCCCATAACCTCCGCAGCACTTACCGTTTCTCCACGCAAATCGGACATCTTCTTGGCTAACTCCTCTACGATAGGAATACCTGCCTCGGTGAGTTGTCGCACCTCACTTGCACGAAGATAACCCGTAGCACGGATTTGTCCGTAGGCAAGCACCAAACGCTCCATACCTACACCAAGACCTGCCGATATATCCGCAAGGCGTTGTGTAGTTTCAAACAACTCATCGCTCTCAATCTTGTACGCTGCGAGTTGCTTGGTATATGTTACCAACTCCTTGATTTGGAATGGTGATTTAACCGCAGCCGCCTTGATTTGCTCGAACATCGCATTTGCCTCGTTCAAGTCGCCAATGATACTACCGAGTGCCACTCGTTGCAACTCAAATTGTGCCGTAACCTCTCGAATATTGCGAATGAATGAGAACGCTTGTGTAACCGAGGCATAAGCGACCATTCGCTGAAATAATCGTTGCAAGTAACCGCTTTGCGTTTTGTAGGCGGAGTTTTGTCGCTCGGTAGCATTTGCAGAGCGTTGCTTTGCTTGCGCAAGTCTCTCCTCTGTGAGTGAGGCTTGTGCTTTTTTTTGCTTAATTTGGTCTAACTCGGTTGCCTCTTGTACTCGTTGTCGGGACTCTCGTTGTGCAGCGAGGGCATTTGTTGAACGAGTTTTAGCAATCTCCCTATTCGCCTTGGCAATCTCTCTCGATAGACCAATGTACTTTTTGAGTTCGCTAATGTTGAAACCCTTTGTCGAGAGTTCAAGTTTGAGTTTCAATGGGTTTCTATCAATCGTCTTTTGGATTTCGGGTTGATGTTTTTTCCAATCTTTTTGGACTTGCTTAACTCCCTCCTCCAAGTCAAACCCTATCGGGAATATCAATTTTTCGTCTGCCATTCCTATTTCTCATTTAATTGTTTCATAGCCATTTCTTGCAACTCCTCCAACGACTCCTCGCTACGCTCGACATCTTGCGATGCACTCGCATTGCCTATGCCAAACCTCGCAAGCAAACCTCGTACCTCCGACTCACTCTTAACGGTGTCCTCATACAACGCTTGTCGCACCTTTTCTTTCTTGCGTTCAAAGTCGTAGTCGTAGTAACCCTTATCTACCAACATCATAGTTACTTGATTTGCGGTGTCGATATACCAATACCTTAACCACGACCAAAAACCATAGTTGCCGTAGATGTGCTTTATCTTCTCGTTATCGGAACTGCTCTCAAAGAACGCTCCTACTTGTTGTCCTCCTTTTTCGGCAAAGCGTCCTCTTCCAACATATTTTCCGCACTCTCCATTCGCTCTTGATATTGCTTGATGCCGTTGCCAACCAACATCGTAGAGAGAGCGAGTCGAGCCTTTGTAACTTGCCAGTTGGCTAATAAAAAATTTACATCCTTATTGTTAGCACCTGCATCGTTAATCTTAAATGTCACCTCGTTGGTCTTTCTAAACAACCAACGCCAAGTCAATGCCCAAAGGAATGGCACGAACAACGCCCAATTACCCAACAAGTAGTACGCTGCGGTCTTTGAGTGTAGCGTGTACATCTTCTCATCAATCTCTTTGGCTCGCTTCAATGTTATCTCGCCCTTTGCCTCACGCTCCAAGACTAATATTTCCTTTTCCAAGTTACTAATCTTCAAGCCAACCTTTTGCGTTATCTGCCTTACCTTAAACCTACGACCTTGCACCTCAATCTCGCAAGGTGCTCCCGACTGCACTTGTTGTGAGCCTTCTAACAATACTCGTTCTAAATCTTTGTTATCCATATCTTTTCTAATAGCGTTTTGCGTGTAAAGAAAAAGGGCAAGCAGGCTATGTGCCTACCTGCCCTCAAATGAAGTGTGGTTGTGTTATACACCCTCGTTGTAATCAAGGTCTGCGCCCTCAATCTCCATAACGGTTTGGAGATTTGTGGTCTTGATATACTGTGCGGTAGCAGTACCACGAATACACCAAAGACCATCACGCATCTCTACCGAAGCAACAATCTCTGCTTTAGGGAATACGATGCACTTATCACCCTTGTCGTTAGCCATAAAGAAACCACGAGTAGTGATAGGCAACTCGGTCATACCAACAGCCTTTGCGCCCTCGCCAAAGATGCCACCAGTACCAAATGCACCAGCGATGTCCTCTGCCTTCATAAACTCTTTGAGGATAGTTTGTGACATAGAGGCAATAGAGAAACTAATCACATTAGTGCCCTTTGTATAGGTAGCCGCAATGATGTCACCCTGCTCATCTGTGATATTGTCAGCAGAGGTCTCATCGCCACCCCACTCGGTAGAACCATTCAAAATCTGACCGAGACTCTTGGGAGTCTTAAACACATCTGCCAAAGTAGCAGCCTCGGTGTAGTCAGCATCGGACATTTCCTGACCAACTACAAGGTCACTCTGACCCTTAAATGTCGATGTCGAAGCATCAAATTTTCCAATAGCCATATTCTATTTTTTTAAAGTGGTTTATAAATGTATTTTCTCGTAGTATTATTCGGTGGTGTTCCATTCGATATTTATAGTCATCGTAGTATATCCCGTAGCCGAGTTGTAGGTCATTGGGGTAATCACATTCGAGGGGTTTATCTCAAAGAAAAACTTACCACTCACTTTGCAATTTACCAACGACTCCACTTGCGATAACATAGAGTTGATACGATTTTCCTTTACCGTACCATTCGATTGTGCCTTGCAATAAAGCGTTAACGCAAGATTGCCACGATACACGCCCATAGGTTTGGTCATTGCTCGCACTACACCATTAGGCAGTACATCAATAAACTCATCGCCCAAGTCGGTATTGGGTCGCTCGCCTTGTCTATAAACCTCGGCAATGCGACTCTCACTTGCGGATATAGCAATCAAAACATTGCCTTGTAGCAACGCCTCTAATGCCTTATCGGGATGTAATTCGGAAAGGGTTATCATATTGTAATTTGTTTTGCTATGTTAGGAAACTCTCGTGCGAAAGCGGTTTTGAAGTTTTTGAGCATCTCGGCTGTAAGTCTATCCGAGAAATAACCTGCGGGAGTAGAAGTTGAGCCATCACGATGCGTTGTTCCAAAATCATCCACCTTAATAGCATAAGGGACACTTGAAAATAGTACAGCCCAAACACCTTTATTAAAATTAGTTTGTCCTGCAACTAAAGCATCATATAAGTATTCAGTACCCCAAATACCTCCAACACCGCGATAATCTTGTGGCTCGGTAGCCTTTTGCGTAGGCATATATACTACCAATGTGCCATCAAGATATAGTCCTACACCCGTACTATCGGCAAGGTTAGCGGTATAATAAGGCATACTCTCAATTTCCGAAAAAGCCTCAATATAATCGACAATCTCATTGGCTAACCAATCGAATACCGATATAAGCGACTTCTCCAACTTGGCACGATGCTCCGCAATCGCCTTTTGAAACACCTTATTATTATGCCCAACCCAAGACTTTGCCATACTATTCCGTTGCTTGTTTCAATTCTAACCTCGTAACTCGCTGACGAGTGATAGGCATTTCTATCTCACGAGGTCGTGCTACGATAGCCTTCAACTTACGACCAAACTTGGTAGTAACCTCGACATCATCATTGGCATTTACCAAGACCGATACATCGGGCAAGAATAAGATAGGATTACGCACGAACATTCGTTGAACATTGGAGTAGCCACCCTCTTGGTAGCAACACTCGCCCGAATATACCGACTCCATAATAGGCTCGTCATATTCATTCGTGTTTAACCTACGCTTAATCACGCACTTATCTTCAAACGCAATCAATCTCATCTTATCTTCCCCTTAAATACCGAGCATCGAACATACCACCTACCTCTACCGAAGTGTCGGTAGGAAAGTTGTGCTTCAATCGCAACGCATCACCAAGACTCTTGTAACGAAGTCTATCATCTGCCGTTACGACAAAACCCGACCTGCTCGTTCTTACATCGCCTACTTGCTCCGAATAGCCACCACCTGCAAACACTCCGAGAACAGAATAATAGACGGTAGATGCGGAATAGTCCAATCGCTTTTGGAAATCCTCATCAATACCCGAGGGCGGATAGGCATCATCCCCCAACTCAAAGGGGGCTAACCCTACCTCAATCGGACTATACGCAGCCCTCGTAAGAACATCTTTATCCAAGTCAAGTCCTACGACCAAACTCCTCAAATACGCTTCTACCGTCATATTCTACTGCTTTTAAGTGTTAGTATGTTTTAAGATAAAACATATCCTTTGGACGAGTAGGCACTGCCAAAGCGGTCAACTCCGAGCACCAATCCTGTACCTTGTGCTTCGCGTCGTAACGATACTCGATGATACCGTGATTGTTGAACATCAAAGCCGAGATAGCAGAACCATCAGGACGAAGAGGTACAACATTCTTGATAATACCGATGTTACCAGCAGGGCGAGCAAGATAAGTATTAGCATTGAAAGCACGAAGTTTAGTGCGTACCAATACACCATTCGAGTTATCCCACTTCTCTACACCACATACGGTGTTGTTGAACTCAACTGGAACACCTACGATAGCACGGAACGCAACCTTAATCTGCTCGTCAGAAGATGCACCCGCAACTGCGATAGCCGAAGCATCGGTGTTAGCATCAACGCCACCCACCATCAATGTAGGCATAATCTGATAGCCGAGAGCCTTCTTCCAAGCCGAGTGCTTCATATCCTCAAAGAATGACTTTTCATCAACCTCCAACACAACATCGTTGTAACGCTCCTTTGCGGTGCGAATAAGGTTGCGAACATCCTCTACAGGAGTAGCAGCACTACCCTCGGTAGTCTTGCCATCGTTAGTAAACCAACGCTTTGTAGATGTCAATGTAGTTACATTCGTAGCAGGAACATAAGCCGAGAACTCGACATTGCGAATACCACGAGGGTTGTTAGCATCTGTCAAAGCAACCTTACCTGCTGACTTCATCTGACCTACCTGATAGTTCAACGATGCGATATGTGCATCTTGAATATCCGACAAACCACCAAAGAGCAACTTAGTCAAGTACGCCTTAACACTTGCACCCGCATCCTCGCCTGTGAAGCGAGCCGCAGTGTTCATACGCTCCATCAACATCATCTGCTTACGATA
>JAGCLL010000148.1 GCA_017647025.1 Alistipes sp.
AGTGTGTTACCTATCCCCCAAACCCCCTTTCTGTAAAGGGGGCTTAATATTGCAAAGCAATTCTAATCTTTTTTGTTGCGCTCGGAGGCTCGGTCAGTCGGTGGCGGTGTGGCAGAGTTGCCTGCGATGTATGAGCGTAGGCGAATTGCTATGCAATTATCAGCATTGTGCCGATAGCCTAAAAGTAAATAAATCTCCTTTTCGTCTATCAGCCCAATGCTTGCAACTTTGTTGCTCGCCTCCGCTTTTTCATCTTGCTCTGCTCAAACCTGCTGCGACCGTTCGAGTCGGTTGTGGGGAATGGGGGGGGGCGATAGTGATAATAGGATTAGATTGTCTTTCCTATTAATCCTATCAAGCTCCGTAGGTGCGTTTCCTATCAAATCCTATCAAATCCCATCAAATCCCATCAAATCCCATCAAATCCCATCTCCTCTCTCCTAACTCAAAAAAAAAGTTTTTTTGAAAGTTTTCCGTTTTCCGCTTTCAGTTTTCAGTTTTTATTTGTAACTTTGCGCCAATAGGAATAATGAACTTAAAAAAGAATGCCGAAGTTGTATGGCGAAAATGCACCTGCGAGAAAGCCTAATTGGTTGAAAATCAAACTTCACAAAAGTGATACTTTTGCGGAGGTGGCTCGCATAGTGCGTGAACACTCTCTCCATACGATTTGTAGCAGCGGACGATGCCCAAATAAGGCGGAATGTTGGAGTAAACGAACTGCCACATTTATGATTTTGGGCGATGTATGTACCCGAGGTTGTCGTTTTTGTGCAACCAAGACTGGCAAACCGTTGCCTCCAAATCCGGCTGAGCCACAGCAAGTGGCGGAGAGTGTAAGTCTTATGGGACTTAGGCATGTTGTAGTAACTTCTGTTACTCGTGATGATTTGGCTGATGGCGGTGCGGCGCATTGGGCGCAGACTGTTGATGCTATCAAAGCGAAAAATTCTAACGCAACAATCGAGCTTCTTATTCCTGATTTCGATGCAGAGCCTGCCTCGTTGGAGGTGGTGATGGCATCGAAGCCCGACATTATCGGGCACAACATCGAGACCGTGGAGCGTCTTACGCCTCAGGTGCGTGCCAAAGCGACCTATCGCACATCGTTGGCAGCATTGCGCTATATGAGCGAGAGGGGTGTGATGACCAAAAGCGGATTGATGGTAGGACTTGGCGAGAGCGAAGAGGAGGTTTTGCAGACCTTGCACGACTTGCGTGATGCGGGTGTGCGAATTGTAACCCTCGGACAGTATCTTCGACCTTCGGAGGAGCAGGTTCCCGTTGCGGAGTATATCACCCCCGAAACATTCGAACGATACCGACAACTGGCTCTCGATATGGGCTTCGACTACTGTGCGAGTGGACCATTGGTGCGTTCTTCGTACCTCGCAGACGAGGCTATCTCCTCCATCAAAGCGGCACGATAAGTGCTTCTGCTCACATCTCGATTTGAAATAGATAATTGTTCAGAATTTTGCATTCTGCACTTGCTGATTTTGCATTTTGCATTCTGCATTCTGAATTTTGAATTTGTATATGCGTGTCGAGTGTAAATGGGTAGGGCGTATGCCTTACAAGGAGTGCTGGGAGTATCAGCAATCGCTCTTCAACGAACTGCTCGCAAAGCAGGGCGACGGCAGCGATGTGGTCGGTACGATAATCTTCGTGGAGCACCCGGCAGTATATACACTTGGTAAGAGTGGCAAGATGAGCAATATGCTCATTGATGAGGCTCGTTTGAAGGCTCTCGGAGCAGAGTTCTACCACATAGACCGTGGCGGAGATATAACCTTTCACGGCGAGGGACAGGTGGTGTGCTATCCGATTCTCGATTTGGAGAAATTAGGCATAGGCTTGCGCCGCTACATTGAAATTTTGGAGCAAAGCATCATCGAAACGGTTGCCGAGTATGGCATCGAAGGTCGAAGATTGGAGGGTGCTACGGGCGTTTGGCTCTGCGACGAAGTGGAGAGCGCAAACGGCGAAAAAGTGCAACGCAATTGGCGAAAAATTTGTGCCATAGGGGTCAAAGCATCACGATTTGTTACGATGCACGGCTTGGCACTAAATGCTTCGACAGATTTGAACTGGTTTACGATGATTAACCCGTGTGGCTTTGTGGATAAGGGGGTAACCTCTATCTCGAAGGAGTTGGAACGAGAGGTGTCATTCGACGAGGCGAGCAAGGTTTTGTGCGAGAAACTACTTGCGAACTTTGGGCTCGAAAGAGCAGAATAATAAAAGCGAAAAAAATTGAAAAAATATATAATAATAAAAATTAACGAGTATGCCTATTCAGAAAAGGTGGGTAGTCAAACCACAGGGCAACTCTTTGACAGTAGAGCACATTGCTACTTCATTGAGAATTCCTGCAGTTTTGGCGAACCTGTTGGTACAAAGAGGCATAGACACAGTAGACAAAGCGAAGAAGTTTTTCAATCCTCGCCTCGAAGATCTACACAATCCGTTCCTGATGAAGGATATGGAGCGTGCGGTCGAGAGATTGGAGGAGGCGGTTGCCAAGAACCAGAAGATTATGGTCTATGGCGACTACGATGTGGATGGCACAACTGCCGTAGCACTCGTATATAAATTTCTCCGCCACATCGGACACAACAATCTGATGTTCTACATCCCCGACCGTTATACCGAAGGTTACGGTATTTCGAAGAGGGGTATCGACATTGCCAACAAGAAGGGTGTGAAACTTATCATCGCCCTCGATTGTGGTATTAAGGCTGTCGAGAAGGTGGACTATGCGACACAAAAAGGGGTAGATTTCATTATCTGCGATCATCATCTTCCAGCCGAGGAGATTCCTCGTGCTGTAGCTGTTCTCGATCCGAAGCGTAACGACTGCAACTATCCATTCGATGAGTTGTCGGGTTGCGGCGTCGGCTTTAAGTTGGTGCAGGCTTATGCCCAGAAGCACAATATTCCATTCAGCGAGATTGAGCAATTCCTCGACCTCTTGGTCGTAAGTATTGCCTCGGATATCGTCGCACTGACCGACGAAAACCGTATCTTGGCGCACTATGGCTTGAAGCGATTGAATGCTCAACCATCGGAGGGACTCTCTTCGATAATCAGCATTTGTGGCTTGCAGGAGCAGAATATCACCATCGACGATATCGTCTTCAAGATTGGCCCTCGCATCAATGCGGCAGGTCGTATGCGTATGGATGAGTATCCAGAGGACTCTGTTCCTTCGGGCGGATATGCGGCGGTGAAGTTGCTCGTTGAGGGTAACGAGGAGGCTGCACGAGAGTTGGGCGAAGGCATCGACAACTACAATCAGGATCGCAAGAAGGAGGATCGCTCGGTGACACTCGAGGCGCACGAATATGTGGAGAACAACGCACAGATGAAGGCGCAAAAGAGCATCGTAATCTACAACCCAAGTTGGATGAAGGGTATCGTAGGTATCGTGGCATCACGCCTTATCGAGACCTACTATCGCCCAACCGTAGTTCTTACGCAGAGCAACGGATTTGTAACGGGCTCGGCTCGTTCAATTCCTGGCTTCGACCTCTATCAGGCTGTGGAGTCTTGCTCGGACTTGCTCGAGAACTTTGGTGGTCATATGTATGCCGCAGGCCTCACTATGAAGCCTGAGAATGTCGATGAGTTCAAGCGTCGCTTTAATGCCTATGTCGAGGAGAATATCGATCCAAAGAGCCTTATCCCACAGGTCGAGATTGACAGTATGCTCTCCTTCTCGGATATTACGCCAAACTTCTTCCGTGAACTTAATCGTTTCCAGCCGTTTGGCCCAGGTAATAACTTGCCTGTATTCGCATCGGAGCAGTGCATAAACAATGGCGATGCGAAGTTGGTGGGTGCCGATGCAGAACACCTTCGTATGGACCTCACACAGCGCTCTGCACCATCTGCACGAATGCAGACCATAGCCTTCCAACAGCCTACTTTCTACGAGTGGGTGCGTGCGGGTAAGCCGATAGATATTTGTTACCAGATTATCGAAAACAACTATCGAGGTAAGGCGTCGTTGCAGTTGCGTATTAAAGACATAAAACATTTTTAAGTAGCGTTTGCTGCGTTAAACTGCGATAAATCGCTCCTCACATACGCCAAGTATGCTGCGGGGCGATTTTCTTGTTCGCCTTGCAACCATCTGCTTAAAAGATGTTTTATAGGTGGTTTTGCGATGCACCACATCTCGCAACTTCTGACAAGAAATTGTAATTAGATGGTAGTGAGTTTAAGGAGAATAATGAATTTAAGGATTCCTTAGATTCCTTATGCTCCTTAAATTCATTAATCAAAAAAAAGAGTGGAGAATCTCTCAACTCTCCACTCTCCACTCCCAAGGCGTTATACAATGCCTTGTTCGAGCATCGCCTGTGCAACCTTCAAGAAGCCTGCTATATTTGCACCCTTTACATAGTTAATGTAGTCGCCCTCGTTGCCTGCCTTAACGCAAGCCTCGTGGATAGACTGCATAATGTAGTGTAACTTCTCATCAACCTCGGCGGCTGACCACGATATGTGCATCGCATTCTGTGTCATCTCCAAGCCCGAAGTGGCAACACCACCAGCATTTACAGCCTTGCCAGGTGCGAACAATATGCGAGCCTTCTGGAACGCTGCAATAGCCTCAGGAGTACAACCCATATTCGAGACCTCGGCAACGCACCAGGTGCCATTTGCGAGTAATTCCTCGGCATCTGCGCCTGTCAACTCGTTCTGGAATGCACAAGGAAGTGCAATGTCGCACTTTACACTCCAAGCCTTCTTGCCCGGAACGAATGTGGCATCTGGGAACTTCTCCGCAAATGGAGCGACTATATTTTGGTTTGAAGCACGAAGTTGCAACATATAGGCAATTTTCTCGTCGGTCATACCATTAGGGTTGTGAATAACACCATCAGGTCCCGAAATTGCGATAACCTTTGCGCCCAACTCGGTAGCCTTCTTCGCTGCACCCCACGCCACATTTCCGAAGCCAGAGATGGCGATTGTTGCTCCCTTCAACTCCTTGCCTGCACGGTGGAGCATATGCTCTACGAAGTACAAAGCGCCAAAGCCAGTAGCCTCAGGGCGAATGAGTGAGCCGCCCCAGGTTAAGCCCTTGCCTGTCAATACGCCAGTGTTGTACTCACGAGCCAACTTCTTGTACATTCCGTACATAAAGCCAATCTCACGACCTCCTACGCCAACATCACCCGCAGGGACATCGGTATCTGGGCCTATATTCTGCCACAACTCCAACATAAACGCCTGGCAGAAGCGCATAATCTCCGCATCGCTCTTGCCCACAGGGTCAAAGTCAGAACCACCCTTTGCGCCACCCATCGGAAGGGTGGTCAAAGCGTTCTTAAAGGTCTGCTCGAAGCCTAGGAACTTTAACATCGAAGGATTTACCGCCTTGTGGAAACGGATGCCGCCCTTGTAAGGTCCAATTGCCGAGTTGAATTGGATGCGATAGCCAAGGTTGGTTTGAATCTCGCCTCGGTCGTCTACCCAAGTTACACGGAAGGTGATGATACGGTCAGGCTCGACGATGCGCTCCACAATCTTTGCCTTCTCGAATTCAGGATGCTGGTTGTAGACCTCTTCGATAGACTCCAATACCTCGTGTACCGCTTGTAGGTACTCGTTCTCGCCCGGGTGCTTGCGCTCCAAATCGAGCATAATCTTTTTTACATCCATAATTTACCGTTAATTAAAGTTAGTTTATGTGTTTTAAGGTTGTTTCAATTTCGAGAGTTTAGCGAGTGTTAATTAGTTACACCTCCACGAGGTTGTGCTTTATGGCGTAGACCACAAGACTGGCGGTGTTTTTCGAGCCTGTCTTTTCGAGGATGTTGGCACGATGGGTATCCACTGTGCGCTTCGACAAAAAGAGTTTGTCGGCAATCTCTTGTGTCGATAACCCTCGGCAAATGCCGAGCAAAACATCAATCTCGCGCTCGGATAGCACCTCCGCATCCTCGTTGCGCCGCATTGCGCCAGAGAGAGCCTGCATAACCTCGTGGCAGATATACTCTTCGCCTCGCATCACCGCCTCAATAGCCGTGAAGACCTCCTCAATAGAGGAGTCTTTAAGCAAGAAGCCCTTTGCTCCCGCCTCAACCATCAACGAATAGTACTTCTCCTCTCCGTGCATCGATAGGCAGATGATGCGCAAGTTTGGATTGCGCTCCAAGGCTGCAATGGTTGCCTTATCGCCCGAAATGGTCGGCATAGCGAAGTCCATAAATACCACATCCGCAGCCATAGCCTCCTCGTTCTTCAAGAACTCCGAGCCATCGCTCGCCTCCGCTACAACTCGACAGTTGCGCTTGCCATCTATAAGACCTCGCAATCCATTGCGAAATAGTGCGTGGTCATCTACCAGCGCTATCTTTATCTCTTTCTCCATCTCCGTCTATGTTTTTTTGTATTACTCTCGCTTGGTGCAGTGTTGATGCGAATTAGGGCATTCATACCATTGCCCTTCACGCTCGTTATTGTTATATCGCCACTCAACGAGTCTATGCGAGAGGTTATATTCGATAATCCCATACCGTTTAACGCCACAGCGTTGGTGTCGAAACCACAGCCATTGTCGTGATAGTGGAGCGTTAGTGTCGAGCCATAGAGCATCAGCGACACCTCGATTTCGGAACATCCAGAGTGCTTCAAAGAGTTGTTTATCAACTCGCATATAACACGATAGATGACCACCTCGGTGTTGTTGTCAAATCGCTCGTCGTTCAGGTTGGTGTTGAACGCCATATTTACAACATTCAGCGGAGCAATCTTCGATATGAAGTTGCGCACACCCTGCGCCAATCCGAAGTCGATGAGTACTTGTGGCGACACCTTGTGCGAAATCTCTCGCACCGAGCGTATAGATTCATCAATCAAGAAACGGGTGTTCTGCAAAATCTGTTGTTGCTCCTCGCTCACATTTTCGGTGGATATTGCCGACAAGGACATCTTCGCAGAGGAGAGCAATGGCCCCATTCCGTCGTGCAGATCCTTGGCAAAAGAGGCTCTTGATCGCTCCTCGGCACGCAGTACTGCCGAGAGTATGCGCTTGCTGAATAGTGAGCGCTGATAGTTGAGTCGCTCAACATGATTCACTAAACGGTGAGCAAAAATTACTGCACCTACCATACATAATGAGAATATGATGTCGAGTGTGGTGTACAACTCGCTACTTATGTCGAAATCGTAGCCGGAGCAGAAGAATACGATATGTTGCACCGCCGAGGCTATAAAACCTACGATGCAGAGCCACCATATAATACTGTACTTAGTGCGACTAATAAGATAGGCTGCGTATGCGATTGCGCAGAGTTGGACTATCATAATGATAATCAGCATAATTGATAACCCAATGCCTAACTTCATAACTCTCTATTTTAGAAATACTTACTCAGTTGCGCCATCTGCGTGTAGGCGGTCAGGTCGACCTGCACGGGAACAATCGATACATACCCATTTGCCAATGCCCACTCGTCGGTATCCTCGGCAGTTGGCTCGGCATTCGAGAATGCCCCCGTAAGCCAAAAGTAATCTCTGCCGTGCGGATCGGTGCGCTTGTAGAACTCCTCACGCCAGTAACCACGAGTTTGGCGAGAGAGGCGAATACCTTTAATATCGCTACAAGGTATATTCGGAACATTGACATTCAGGCAGAGTGGCTGAGGCATATCGCCACGGAGTACACTCTCAACAATTTGTGTGCCGTACTTTATTGCGCCTTCGAAATCGGCATCGAGGTCGTGGTCGGTGAGCGAAAGACCTATGCTTGGGATGTTGTAGAATGCTGCCTCTATTGCCGCTCCCATAGTGCCAGAGTAGAGTACATTAACTGCCGCATTTGAGCCGTGGTTGATGCCCGAAATGACCAAATCGACCTTCTCGTCACGGAAGAGGTGGTCGAAAGCCATCTTTACACAATCTACGGGCGTGCCGTTGAGCGAATAGACTAATACACCCTCCTCCTCACGCACCTTGCGCAAGTAGAGTGGGTTGTATATGGTAATTGCCTGGCTCATACCGCTTTGTGGCGCATCAGGCGCAATGGCTATAACACGGCCAAACTGTCGTGCAATCTGGATGGCTGCCGCAAAACCCTTGCTGCGGTAACTGTCATCGTTTGTTAAAAAAATCAGTTTTTCTCTCTTCATACCATTACAAAGATAATAATAAAAACGGAACTGACGATGCGGAGCGAGCGAAAAAAGTAAATATATTTACATTTTTTCCGAGCCGCAAGGAGGAAAAGCCTGCGAAGCAGGATTAAAACTGAAAACTTTTTTGTTGAGAGTTGAGAATGGGATTAGATGGGATTAGATGGGATTAGATGGGATTAGATGGGATTAGATGGGATTAGATGGGATTAGATGG
>JAGCLL010000149.1 GCA_017647025.1 Alistipes sp.
AGAGCGCTGATGACTTGGTTGCTTTCGCAGCAGAGGCAGCAACTTTGGAGAAGGATATGCTCCTCGTTAAGGATATCGATATGGAGGGTATTGAGTGGACTCCAATCGAGGGTTATGCTAAGACCGTTCTCGGTAATGGTTACGCTATCAAGAACTTGAATGCTCCTTTGTTTGGCACTACCAACGCATCGTTCAAGGGCTTGCACCTCCAAGTAAATATGAGTTCGAACGACCGTCTCGTTTTTGGTGCTTTGGCTTGTAAGATATCGGCAACTAACGAGGTGGCTCCATTTGTTGAGCATTGTACTGTTTCGGGAACAATCAACATTAACAACGAAAATGCCGAACTCAACAATAGTGGCGCCAATGAGACCGATCTCAACTTCGGATGTCTTGTAGGTCGTGCAGATGGTGTCAATTTCTCGAATTGCGAGAACAAGGCAACCTTCAACATCACAAAAATCACAAAATCTACAGCCAAAGCAACTCGTGCTATCGTAGGTGGTTTGATTGGTTACAGCACAGCAGTAAAGCGTGGCGACGGCTCTTTTGTCTACACTAACTACAAGAACTTGGTTAACTCAGGTAATATCACCTACAATGTTGGTGAGTCGGATAAACTTATCGGTGCTCGTCTTGGTGGTATTGCAGGTACAATTGCCTACTCTGGTGATAGTTCAAATAACAAGTGTACATTCGAGAATTTGACCAACAAGGGCAACATCTCCATCTCATCGTCGCACTCTACCGGTCAGGCAAACTATGGCGGTGGTATCTGCCCTGTATTCTATGGAATAGTAAAGAATTGTACCAACTACGGCAATCTTACTTCGTCGGGTAATGTATCATCAATCTACCTTACTGGTATTATCGCATATGTTAATGCAACTGCGGCAGACAAGCACTATTGGACTCAGTGCTACAACCACGGTAAGATCAATGTGAAAAATGCTACTTTAACCGGTCTTTATGTTGGAGGCATTGGTGCACAAATTCAAAATGCCGGTATCAATGATAGCCACAACCACGGCGAGGTATATGTAGCAAGCGATGTATATTTCAAGAATGTGCATTGTGGTGGAGTTACTGCTTACCACTCTTCTCCGAGTGGAAACACCGACAAAGAGTTGTATATGACCATATGTTCAAACAATGCACCTGTCAAGGTGTGGGCATCTACTCAAACCGAAGCAGGAGCAACAGACAATGCTTTCTATCGAGTTGGCGGTATCTCTGGTTATAGCAATGCCTACATTGACAATGTTACCAACAACAAATCGGGTACTGTAAGCATAAAGGGAACTATCAAGCAGTTATATTTTAGTCCAAGCACCAGAAATGGCTGTGTTGCAGGTGGTGTTGCATACAGAACAAATAAGGATTTCACCAACATTACCAACTACGGAAATGTGGAGGTTGATGCAACATTCAAACATCTTGACACCATTGACGCCGACATCTTTATCGCAGGAGTTATTGGTTACACCACTATGACAGGTGCATATCAGAACATCAACAACTATGGCAACATTACTATCGGCGAGAATAGCAACATCTCTGCAAACCGTGTAACTATCGGAGGTACTGTTGCCTTCGCAACTAACGGAGGTGGTGGTAATACTGGTGTCAACCACGGTAACATCTCAGTTGGTGGTACTATCCAAACCTCGGCACCTGTAACCACGAGCTCTTCTTACAACGATGTTTTACTCCAATATATCTCTATTGGTGGTATGCGTGGTGCAGGCCGAGTTTTGGCAGACACACACAATGGAGAAGAGGGTAACAACAAGGTTGGAAATATCACCATTAGCGGCTCTCTATCCTCTTCACTTATCGCTGTTGGAGGTCTTGTTGGTTATGGTCAAGGTCGCAACAACCTCACAAACTACGGTAATATCTCCTCTACAACCTCGGCAACCTTTAATGGCTCAACATATATCGGAGGCATCATTGGCGATGGAAAGATGTGGAATGAGGGAGATGCAGACAAAGAGATGAAGACCCTCAAAAACTATGGTTCTTTTGTTATGAATGGAACTTACAAAGGTAGCGGTGAATTCGTTGTTGGAGGAAGTGCTGGTCGTTTCAATGACACAGGTAGCGAAAAGGGTGGTTGGCACAACTATGGCGGCATTACGGTAGAAGGAGCATCTACGAAGTCAATCGTAATTGGTGGTGTATGTGCATATATCTCGGGAGCGAAAGATCTCTTGGATGGTTTATACAACCACGAGGCTGGCGACATCTCTGTTAATGTGCAGTCTACCCAACCAATCTACATCGGTGGAATCGCAATGCGCTCAACTATGCATATAAAGAATGCTACAAACGATGGTAATATCACTATAAAGGGTAAGTATACTCTACCTCGTATCGGCGGAGTTATTTGCAACCCTAACAACTATTCTCGTGAGAACTTGACCAACAATGGAGACATCTATATTGATGCACAATTCACTGCAGCCTCCGACGCTTGTTGCTTGGGAGGTCTTTCGTCAGAGTTTATAAGTGGTGGAAGCAATCTCGCTTGGAAGAACTGCCATAACACAGGTGATATTACATTTGCAAAGACAGCATCTACCACACTGAACTTGAATATCGGAGGTCTTGGCTCTCGACTCACAAGCAGCACCTCGGCAAGATTGTTTATTAACTGCTCGAACAGTGGCGACATCACCGTTTTGGGTAGCACCAAGCGTCCTTACTTAGGAGGTTTGTTCGGCTATATTGAGTATGCATCAAAGAACGCTTCTTGCCCTAAACTCATCTTGCAGAATTGTAACAATAGCGGAGATGTAACCTGCTCGACAGTAGGCATTTCAGGCGGTCTGCTCTTCATCGGTGGTATCTTCGGTCGTATCAACGAGTGCTGGAATACATACACCGATGCAAATGGCGAAACTGTTGGTTGGAGTGGAACAATAAAGAATACCGGTAAACTTACATTCGACGGTCAGATTACAGCCTCGACTAAAGAGGTATATATGGGTGGTATCGTTGCTCGTCATCAGAAGAACACAAAAGCAGGTGACGACTTGTCGACAACTGCAACATATGTCAATGAGGGCGATATCGTGTATGCTCCAGTAGATAATGTAGCACACACACACTACATCGGCGGTATTATCGGCCACACACCAACCAGTGGTGTTGCGAATGCAACTGTAAACTGCGATATCAAGGCTTGGAATACATCAAATACTGGTATGATCCTCGGCGTTGCTCGCACAGATGCTATCAAGGCTACAAACTGCGTGATCGCAGGCTCGATTGATAAGGGTTATTATGGCGATTATCAAGATGACTTTGGCAATGAAAAAACTGGTTGGACTACTGATCTTGTACCTATCTCTGCTGACACCTTCTTCAAGTACATCTACGGTACTGCTATAGAAGCAGATGTTGCTGAGGGTGATGGTTGTTCGTTCTATGTAGCGCCAACTCCTGCAGAGTAATTCACGGAATGGTTTAACGATTAAAAGACTTTTATGACTATGAAAAAAGATATTTTGTTGGGCTATTCTGCTCCTGAGATTGAGATTTTCGAGGTAGCCGTTGAAGGCGGTTACGGCACAAG
>JAGCLL010000150.1 GCA_017647025.1 Alistipes sp.
ATTTGACTCCGATTATCAGCAGTATCTACGCCGATTCGATGTAAGCGAAATACACAATGGCTACTTCTCGATTGACAAGAAGGGTCGTTCGGTGAATAGTGAGGTAAAGCGTGGTCGTGATACATCTGACGATATATCGGCATACGACCTTATCTTGAAGAACAAGGAGCGTCTGTTGAGTTTTGAGGAGCCTACACGATTCATCTTCTCGCACTCGGCACTTCGTGAGGGTTGGGACAACCCTAATGTGTTCCAAATCTGCACGCTCCGACACGCTAATTCGGCAACAGCCAAGCGTCAGGAGGTGGGTCGAGGTTTGCGTATCTGCGTAGATGCGAATGGTAATCGTATGGACTTTGAGACGCTCGGTGAGAATATCCACGAGTTGAACAAACTGACCGTGATTGCTAACGAGAGTTATAGCGACTTCGTAGGCGACTTGCAGCGTGAGACCCGTGATGTGCTTCGTGACCGTCCTACAAAGGCTGATGAGGCATACTTCACAGGCAAACTCGTATTCGTGGGTGATGACAAGCGTCCTATTACAGCAGAGGAGGCTAATTCTATCCGTGCATACCTTTGGGAGAATGACTATATCGACGACAAGGGACAAGTTACAGAGCAGTATAAGACCGATTTGGCAGATGGTAGTCTCGCACCTATGTCCAAGAAGTTGGCTCCTATGGCTGATAGCATACAGTTGTTGATTCGTGCATTGTATGATGAGTCTGTGGCTATTGATTCAATGTTTGAGGATGGTAATGCTACCGTTGTCAAGGAGAATAAGTTGAACGATAACTTCGCAAAGGCGGAGTTCCAAGCACTTTGGAAGGAGATCAACCACAAATACGCTTACACCGTCCATTACAGCAGTGAGGAATTGGTAGAAAAGTCGGTGTTGAGTATAAACGCCAACCTCGAAGTTAATCAGTTGCGTTATGTAGTGGTTACGGGCGAGCAGGATAGTGTTGATGCCTTTGGTGGCACAACATCTACCTCGAAGCGAGTGGGCACAGTATCGACATCTACCGTAAAATATGACCTTGTTGGCGAGATTGCAAGAGGTGTTACATTGACCCGTAGAACTGTTGTCAATATATTGAAGAAGTTAAGTCCTGCAAAGTTGGCTATGTTCCAAAACAACCCAGAGGAGTTTATCCGCAATGTGGTTCATTTGATTAAGGAGCAGAAGGCAACAATGATTGTGGAGCACATATCATACAACCTAATTGAGGGCGGTTATGATAGCAGTATATTTACCCAAGAGAAGCAATATCAGTCATTTAGCAAGGCATACTCATCGAAGAAACACATTATGGACTATGTGTTCAGCGACTCGGATGGTGAGCGTAAGTTCGCTTCGGCACTCGATGGAGCATCAGAAGTATGTGTATATGCGAAGTTGCCTCGCTCATTCCAAATCCCTACGCCAGTGGGCAACTATGCTCCCGATTGGGCGATTGCTTTCAATAAGGGCACTGCTAAACATATCTTCTTCATAGCCGAGACAAAGGGTTCATTGGACTCTATGGAGTTAAGAGGTGTAGAGAAGGCAAAGATTGCGTGTGCTAAAAAACTTTTCAACGATGTTTCAACAAGCGATGTTCGCTTTGGTGCTATATCAAACTATGATGAATTGTTGAATATAATACAAGGAGCATAAACAGAAACAAAAAAATAATTTTTTTGCGTATGCCCTCCTCGAAAGATTTCAACTAAACACAGACAGTAGTGCGTGAAAGTAAGATACAATACAACCCTTCGCTAACGATTAAGGAGAACGCTAAACGCAATGGTGTTACCGAAGCAGCAATCCGTTATTATATCAAGGTAAATCATCTTGACAGACGGTTTGACAGGAAGCAGAACATCATTGACGATTGCCGTATCTATCTGAAAAAACATCCGAACGCAACTACGACTGAACTGTGCAAAAAGACGGGGCATAGTTTATCGACAATCTATCAGTATTGGGAGTATATCATAACCGAGAAGGAGTTTTTGGATTTTGATAGTCAAAAGACTCAAAAACGAAA
>JAGCLL010000151.1 GCA_017647025.1 Alistipes sp.
CAACATCAAACCCGCCTGGTCGAAGCGCACTTTGTAATCACCTGATATTTTAACCTTTACCTCGAACTCGCCACCGCGTGTGGTGTATAGAAATGGTGCATCATCCACGGTAAAACCGTAGTGAGATATGCGCCAATAGTCGCTTTGAGGTGTTACCTGCATCGTGAGTTTGTTGTTTTTAATGCTCCACGACTCTGGCTCATTGAACCACTGCATACGATCGAGCGTCTGCGCTTGCACAGCCAACGCCAAGAACGCCATTGCCAATAAAATTGTAATTCGTTTCATTGTAGGGATAATTTACGGTTTCTTAGAACAAAGATAAGAAAAAAATCTCTTCTTACACTCATTACAAAGAATTACATCCATAAAACTATTCAAATTTAGTTTAGCAAATTAGGAGTTCGTTGAAAAGTGACAAAAAAATACCAATCATAGCATTTTTGATAAGCTAAAATTTCTTATATTTGAATAGCGAATGAAAATATACAACAATAAACTAGTCTTCATTTGCGTTACATATATAAATCCATTGCATATGAAGAAGTTAATTATGATTGTTATGGCAGCACTATTTTCCATAACATTGCACGCCCAAAACAGAGCCTATTGCGAAATCGTAGAACACTCTATACCTTTCAGCAAGGATACGAAGATAACTATCGACTTTGGCCAAAAGCGAGAGAAAGCCATAAGGCAACAATTATTGGTTGATGAGAATGGTGAGAACTTGGTTTTCAACTCTAAGATTGATGCGCTCAACTATATGAACAAGTTGGGCTGGGAGTTCCTACAGGCCTACACCGTTGTATCGGGTAGCGATGGTGATAGCAAAAGTTACATTCATTGGCTCCTATACAAAGAGATAAAGGGCGATGAGGATCCATACAAAGGAATTAGCACAAAAGAGATTCACGAAAAGAGCAAAAAATAGACTTCCTATATTCCAAACAACCACGGGTATCGTTTCCGATACCCGTTTGTTTTGTGAATATAGGGAGGTTAAAGAAATTAAGGAGCATAATTCGCAAATTCCGGATCACTGTAAAATTCCGGTGGGGTAAATTGTAAAAAAGTTTGTATCTTTGTGTTATGGTAAAGCAGAAAGAGAAGATAGACGATCCGTTGAAGTTGTTGTTGCCTGGGGCAATATACGACTATTTTGAGTTGGTGCATACTGAGGTATCGGAAGTGGATGTACATCTATTTTTAGATGAGCAGCATATTCCACCCAAAGAGGTTGGATATGAGAGCTAAGGTTTTACCGAACAGAGTATCATACAAGATTTTCCGCTGAGAGGTAAGCCTGTATATCTGCACATTCGTCGTCGCAAGTGGCTAGAAAAGAGTACAGGCAAAGTTCTAACAAATAGTTACGACCTGACACATTTAGGTACTCAAATCACTGCGGAATTCGCAGATTTTTTAAAAGGTATCTATCGAGAGTAATACCGTAAGCATTCGCACCATAGGCCGTATGTATGGTGTCGATGGAGATAGTCTCTCACGCTGGTATAAGCACCATATCAGCAATTATGAGGAGTGGGAGCAACGCTATCACGCTATGGAATATGTCCTCTTCAAGGAGAATCTGGGCGAGCGGCTCTCTATGGATGAAACCTGTCTATCGCAAGGCGAACTCTACACTATCGTAACCAACAAATCTGCTCACGGAGGCAAAGGCTCGCTTGTCGCTATGATACAAGGCACAAAGAGCGATGATGTAATATACTACCTATCTAAACTACCACGAACTAAACGACTTAAAGTAAAGGAGATAACCATCGATTTAAGCCCTTCAATGCGCTTGATTGCCAAGCGTGCTTTCCCAAATGCTACTATCGTATCAGACCGCTTCCACGTGCAGAAACTGATGAACGAGGCCGTATCCGATCTGCGAGTAGATTTCCGCTGGCAAGCTATAGACCAAGAAAATAACGAAATAGCACTTGCAAAGGAGTTAGGCAAAAGATTTACACCTCACACCTTTGAAAATGGAGACACTCGTCGTCAACTACTCGCCCGTAGCCGTCATATCGTAATGAAACACCACTCGAAGTGGACGGAGTCGCAACGGCGCAGAGCTGCAATATTGTTTAGAGAGTACCCTGCAATTGAGGAAGCTTATGGTGTCTCAATGAAACTGACCGAGATATTTAACGCCAAGTGCGATAAGGGTGTTGCGCTGACAAAACTCGCACGATGGTACGATGAGGTGGAAAAGTTGAATTGCAAATTCTTTAATTCAGTGATACAGACAATGCAGAACAACTACGGAACAATTGCCAACTACTTTGAGAACCGCTCCACCAACGCCTCTGCCGAGAGTTTCAACGCCAAGGTCAAAGCTTTCAGAAATCAATTCCGAGGTGTCAGCGACATACCTTTCTTCATCTATCGACTAAAAACTATTTTTGCTTAATTTTTTCACATCCCCACCGGAATTTTACAGTGATCCCAAATTCCCTATATTCCCCATAATCCCCATAATCCCCATTGTAACGATAACTATAAGCCCCCTCACAGGAGGGGTTTGGGGGTGGGTAACACACTACTCTTCAAACCTAAAACTCTATATCAGGGTTTGGTTGGAATGTATATCGTTCATTTATAGGCATAAAAAAAACCAAACCCTGATATAGAGTTTGGTTTGAAGAGGCGGCTACCTACTCTCCCACGGGAAAACCGCAGTACCATCGGCGCGAGTGAGCTTAACTTCTCTGTTCGGAATGGGAAGAGGTGGAACCTCACCGCTATAACCACCTAAATCGTATTTTAGGTCTTTATAAATATATCATTTATAGAACCCTGCCTCTTGTTAAACCAGTTGGCCACCTGGTAAATTTGACACTCAACAGGAAATGAGATAAAGATTATTAAAAAAGCCGTTCGGGTAATTAGTACTGCTCGACTTTGACATTACTGTCTTTACATCTGCAGCCTATCAACGTAGTAGTCTCCTACGCCCCTCAAGGGAAGACTTATCTTGGGGCTAGCTTCGCGCTTAGATGCTTTCAG
>JAGCLL010000152.1 GCA_017647025.1 Alistipes sp.
CGATGTCCTCACTCTCCACGGTGAAGGTCTGGTGTCTGCCACCGCTCTTCTCGTGCATCTCCACCACAAGCACCTTGTCGGCAGGGATGGTGAACTTGTCGAACACAAATACGGTACGCTCATCCTTGTTGCCTGCAACGGTTGTGGCATAGTCATAGGCACGCAGAGGGAAGATGACCTGCTCCTGAATGGCTGTACGCTTCATCACCTGCTTATCCACAATCTTGAAGGTCACAAAGTCCACCTCGTATGGTACATTCGATGTGTTCTTCACCTGCGTATGGAAGTAGAGCAAACCATTGTGGGTGTAGAGTCCACGCAACAGATATTGGATGCCAAATGCCTTGCTGCCGATGTGCTTGATGTGGCGTTTGTTGTCCTTGTGGATAGCCTTGCTGATAAGGTGTACCAACTTCGGCGACTCACTGCCAAGCTCCTGCAAATAGATGTCGAGAGCATTGTTGGGACGGTTCACCTCACTGCCATCGTGAATAAAGTCCTTCATCTCGATATTCAGGAGCAGAGGCTCATCCGAGTATTTCACATTGAAGGTGTAAAAACTGCCGCTCTCGGTAATCACCGACATATTGGTCTCATCGCGGAAGTTCTTTACCGTAGCCTTCACACGAATTACATTCTCCGAGCCGTCTGCCTTGCCTGCAATAAGGTTAGGCGAGCCGAGATCCACATAGCGTACTGCCGCAGGAAAGATGATGTGAGTAGTCTTGTCGTATGTCACCTCCAAGCCGTAAGGAGGAATCATACGGTCAAAGGTCAGCTTCTTTGTCAGACCGTGATAGATGTCACCATCCTCCTGCTGTGGATAGATGTCCGTAGTGAGGGTAACATCGCCGGCTACTGTGTTAGTTACTGCGGTTGAATCAACCGACTGTGCATTGGCACTTACAACGCCCATCGTGAGGGCAAGCATTACAAAAATCTTTTTCATGTCTTTAATGTTTTAATAGGTTATTGATTGTTTTGATAAAGCATCAGGGTATATCCTGATTTGAGGTGTACCTTCTCTTCACGCATCTTCTTGGAGATATACTGCGACACGCCCTGTATGGCACCACGACCTACTTCGGACAGCAATTGGTCTCCGGCAGACTGGTTGGTGATGGATATGCTCGTTCCGAGGTTCTGCCCCAGATTTGCCGCCATCTCCTTTGCCGCACTCGCCTCCATGGATCCGGGTATGAAGATTCCCGCCTGTCCGTCATTGTCGTGGACGGTAAGTTCTACGGGAATGATCGTTCCGTTATGCTCCACCTGAAGAATCTCGATGTCGAGCCTTTCGCCTTTGATGCTGCCTTCGCCCGTGATGAGGGTGTTGCGTGGCAGTACATACTTTCCGACACGCATTGCCTCCAAGAGCCTGAGCCGCACACTCTGACCGCTCGTGATGGTCTGGTCGCCATGCACACACGCCTTGATGGTGTTCCGTGCTGTCTGCTTCGGTGCTTCGCCTACCGCAGTGTGAAAGCCACTGCCTACGGATTGTGCCATCCGTGCTATCATCACCGAGTCGCTAACAGGTTGAGCGAGTGCCGACACTACGGGAGTCGTTACATGACCTACGGGCTGTGCCTTCGCCTTGCCACTTCGTGTGGTCGTCTCCACCTCCTCGGCTGCGCCCTCGGAGGTACTGGTTGCGTTGCCGGGCATATACTTCGCTGCAAGCTCGTATGACTTCTCCAAAAGTGCCACCTGGTCGGCATATGTCGGC
>JAGCLL010000153.1 GCA_017647025.1 Alistipes sp.
ACTGCATAACACCATTCATCACACACTTCTCGCCCGAAGTACCCGAAGCCTCCAATGGACGAGTTGGAGTGTTCAACCATACATCGACACCCTGTACCATACGACGAGCCAACTCCATATCGTAGTTCTGCAAGAAGATAATCTTACCTACGAACTCCGGCATCAACGATACCTCAACAATACGCTTGATCAAATCCTGACCTGGCTTATCTGCTGGGTGAGCCTTACCTGCAAAGATAAACTGAACAGGGCGCTCCTTGTTGTTTACAATCTTCGACAAACGCTCCAAGTTAGAGAAGAGGAGGTATGCACGCTTGTAAGTAGCGAAACGACGAGCAAAACCGATAGTAAGAACCTCTGGCTTGATACGGTCTGCCACCTGTACCATCTGGCTTGGGCGGTCGATACGCACCTGTGCAGGGTCGGTATAACGGCGCTTGATAGTCTTGATAAGGCGCTGTTTGAGGAACATACGCTCGTTCCACAACTCCTCATCTGGAATGTTATATACCTTCTGCCACTCTGGGATATTGTAGGTGTGTCCCTCAAATCCGTTAGGGAAGTAGCGAGAGTAAAGACGACGCATATTCGATGCAGTCCAAGTTGGGAAGTGAACACCATTGGTTACATAGCCAATATGCAACTCCTTCTTGAAGTATCCTGGCCACATATTACCGAGGAGGTCTTTTGATACCTCACCGTGCAACCACGACACACCATTAACCTCCTGTGAAAGGTTACAAGCGAGTACCGACATCGAGAAACGCTCGTTTGGATCGTTTGGATTAACCTTACCGAGGTTGATATACTGATCCCAAGTGATGCCAAGAGCATCTGGGTAGTGCGACATATACTGACGAATCATCGACTCTGGGAATGCGTCGTGGCCTGCTGGTACTGGGGTGTGAGTTGTAAAGAGCGACGACGAACGAACAACCTCCAACGCCTCCGAGAACGACAACTTCTTACGAGCCATCAAGTTGCGAACACGCTCAACACCGATAAATGCTGCGTGTCCCTCGTTGCAGTGGTAAACCTCCTGCTTGATACCCATCTTTACGAGGGCACGAATACCGCCGACACCGAGCAAAATCTCCTGCTTCAAGCGGTTCTCCCAGTCGCCACCATAGAGGTGGTGAGTTACCTGACGATCCTCCTCCAAGTTAGCCTCGTAGTCGGCATCGAGCAAGTACAACGGAGTACGACCTACCTGGCAGCACCATACACGAGCGCTCAAAGTACGACCTGGCAAAGCAACCTGTGTAGTTACCCACGAGCCATCCTCCTCACGAACTGGCATAATTGGCAACTTGAAGAAGTTCTGCGCCTCGTATGTAGCCTCCTGAGCACCCTGTGCCGAAAGACGCTGAGTGAAGTATCCGTAGCGATACAAAAGACCTACCGCAACCATTGGGATATTGCGATCCGAAGCCTCCTTGATATAGTCACCAGCCAAGATTCCAAGACCTCCCGAATAGATCTTCAATGAGTGGTGCAAACCATACTCCATTGAGAAGTAAGCAATCTTTGGAGCCTTTGCACTTGGCTTCTCGCTCATATATGCCTGGAACTGTGCATACACCGCATCCATCTTTGCGAGGAATGCAGCATCGTTTTCGAGTTCTGCCAAACGCTCCATTGGCAACTTATCGAGCAATGCGATAGGGTTGCGATCAACCTCAATCCACATATCCTTATCGATAGCCTCGAACAAATCACGAGCACCGAGAGTCCAGCTCCACCACAAGTTGCGCGACAACTCTTCGAGTGGACGAAGGCGTGCAGGCAAAGACTTCTCAACCATTACACGCTGCCAGTTTGGACGCTCAACGAACAACTGCTGACGCACGAAGTTAATCTGCTCGTGCGAAGCACCACCATCACCCATCACTGCACGGTTTGTACGAGCCACACAACTCTCAATGGCGCAATCATAAGCCTTGCGGTAGTATGCGAAGAGGTTATCCCAAAGAGCCATCTTCGACATCTCGAATGCCGCATTGCGAACCTCTGCAACCTCCTTATCCGAGAGAGCCAAGAAACGAAGCACCGCATCGGCAGTTGCTGCAACAGCCTCGGCTGTATTGCTATCATTACGCTCAACTACAACTACACCATTGTTTTGCTCCTGCTCAGCAGCCCAAACACCAAAACCTGCCAAAGTGGTGGTTACGGTAGGCACCGAGAAAGCAATCGATTCGAGCGGAGTATATCCCCAAGGCTCGTAGTACGATGGGTAGAGAGTCAAGTCCATACCTACGAGCAACTCGTAGTAGTTCTTATTGAAGATACCATCATTCTGATTGAGGTATGTAGGAACGAAGATTACCTTAACCTTCGACTCTGCATTGTCGAGAACGCTGCCATTGATAGCGTTTGCTACCTGATCCCAAGCCTGATACTCCAACACATGGGTTGAGTAGCGATACTGCGAAGCGTCGATAGGCTGCGACTTATCCTGCAAGTGAGCCTGCAAGTCGAGACGAGCGCCAAGGTTTGCAGCAGGAACAGTAACATAAGCCAAAATCTCACGGTCAAGTTTACCCGAAGTTTCGAGAGCCTTCAAAGTCTCGAAGAAGATATCCAAGCCCTTGTTGTGGAACTCATAGCGACCGCTTGTGCCGATGATGAATGGCTCCTTCTCGAACTTGTGCGAGAGGCAAGCCTCTGCAACCTCAACCATAGCCTTGCGAGCCTCCTTACGCTTTGCCTCGTACTCCTTACCAGTCCAAACAAAGTCGTTCTCGAAGCCGTTAGGAGTTACAACATCTACCTCCTTACCGAGCAAGCAAGCGCACTCACGAGCAGTAATATCGCTAACCGATAGGAATGCATCGTGGTTCATTGCACCCATCTTCTCGATAGAGTGTTTTGCCATAACATTGAACTGACGAGCCAAGTCATCAGCGTTGAACTGCTCCAAGTTGCCATAAAGTGGAAGGTTGTTGCCTGCGATGCAACGGCCCATAACTGTTGCGTGGGTACTCATCACGGTTGCGATATATGGAGAGTGCTTGCGCAAGTAAAGACCACCCGAACAAGTCATCCACTCGTGGAAGTGAGCCACTGCCTTCTCGGTAGTTGCACAGAAGGCGTCAACATACGACTCGATAACCTTACCTGCCAAGTAACCGAACAATACAGGCTCAACATAGTCCCACTGTCCCGAAATTGAGTCTACCTTGTAGTCTTCCCACAACTCCTTCAACACATCATCCTTGCTCGCAAAGAGTGTTGTGAAGTCGATAAGGATTGCGATAGGGTTACCGCACACATTCCAACGGCCAATACGAACACGAATACCATCGTTATAGAGAGACTGACGCCAACTCTTCATCAACATTGGATCCTCAATAAACTCCGAAACCTCGCTATCCTGCGAGAAATCTGGGCCGATAGTGATATACTTATCGCCCATCTGCTTTGTAACGGTCAGTGCCTTTGTTGCCAATACAGTATGGATACCACCAACCTTGTTACATACCTCCCAACTCACCTCAAAGAGATAATCTGGATTAAATTTGATTTCACTCATAATTATCTGATAATTTGTTGTTTTAATATCAAAATTTGCCGCAAATATACGACCATAAAATTACAAAACCAAGTATTTATTAAAATTTTTTAATAATTTATACTAATATATTATATACACCGCTTTCACACATCAATCAGAGCGGTTATAACCATATCCGACAGTAGCATTTTCTCTGGCGGAATACGCAGATTGCCGTTATCATTTATCAACATCTCTGCAACCCCCTTTTGAGCCGCCTCCTGCTCTATTTTCTGGCGTTCCTCCGTCCCAAACTCTCGCTCCACTCTATCGAGCGACAACCCCTCCACGCATCGTAACGAGGTCATAACATATTCGTTCAATCTATCTCGTGCTGTCAACTCCTCCGAGCCATACTCCACCCCACCGATATACTCCTCAATAGGCTGGTCGCACCAACGACGCACCTCGCCATTATAGGAGTGTGCTCCTGGGCCTATGCCGAGGTACTCCACATTGCGCCAATATGACGAATTGTGCTTCGAGCGAAAACCCTTCAACGCATAGTTTGACACCTCGTAGTGCTCAAATCCCGCCCGCACAAGAGAGTTATGCACCTGCAAAAACTCCGCATCACTGCGTTCCTCCTCCGTCTCCTGCAACTCTCCACGAGCAAACATACGACCAAAGCGAGTATTCTCCTCGATTGTGAGGTGATATGCCGAGATATGTTGTACATTCATCGCCAACACCCCTTGTAGCGTATTTTGCAGCACCTCCGAGCCAAAGCCCTCAATGCCAAAGATTACATCTACCGAGATATTGTTATAGCCCGCACCCTGCAACATCTCCACCGCACACAGAGCCTGCTCGGCAGAGTGCCTGCGCCCCATAAAATTCAAACAACCTTCATCGAGCGACTGTACACCCATAGAGATACGATTTACCGATGTTTTGCGCAACTCGGCAACATACTCCGCCGTTATATCGTCGGGATTAACCTCAATGGTTACCTCCTCCAACTGCGAGCAGTCAAAGAGCCCTTTAACCCTCTCCACAAGTCGCTCTATCTCGCTTGGCGCAAGCAGAGATGGCGTACCACCTCCAAAATAGATTGTAGAGATCTGCTTATCACGCAAAAAACCACATTGAGCGCCCAACTCTGCGTGCATCGCTTCAACCACTTGTGGTATATATTTCAACTTTACACTACGATAGAAATCGCAATATCCACACAATCGCTTGCAGAAAGGTATATGAAAATATATCGCAGCCACTACCACTTTTGGTTTATCCTAACAAAGATAACAATAAAATTGTAATTCCCAAAAGATTAAGGTCGAAAAGTTGTCAAAAAAGAGATGACAAAGTTGTAATTCGCAAAAAATTGGTTACCTTTGCACTCACAAAGCCCAGATGGCGAAATGGTAGACGCGCTCGTTTCAGGTGCGAGTGCCGAGAGGCGTGTAGGTTCGAGTCCTATTCTGGGCACTTCAAAAGGAGTTTTCTTCGGAGAACTCCTTTTTCGTTTGCACAGAATAGGACTCGTTCAGTCGGTGGCGGTGTGGCAGAGTTGTCTGCAAGTTGCGAGATAGCCATTGTTGCTGCGCAACTACGATAGTAAATTAAACATCATCATCTCAAATAAATTTGGCTGCTGCTATTTAATTTACTCTCTAAAACCTTTGGTTTTAATGTCTATCTCTTCTCTTTTGCTCTGCTCAAACCTGCTGCGACCGTTCGAGTCCGATGCAAGGGGGGAGGCTTTGCTGTTGGGGTTAATAGGATTTGATGGGAAACGCACCTTTGGTGCTTAATAGGAGATTATAGGAAAGACCATCTAATCCCATCTAATCCCAT
>JAGCLL010000154.1 GCA_017647025.1 Alistipes sp.
AATTCTGCAAATTTTGCTCTCATAGTTTTTTCCTCCTATCGATTAGATACCCATCTGCTTCAAGTAGCCCTTCAATGTTTCGAGGACATTGCTCTTGACGCTGATAAAGTTGTTAATACCCTTCGACTGCAACTCCTCGGTGCAAGCAGGTGCGCCGGCAACTACAAGGATAGCCTTGTCGCCGAGCAACTCCTTAACCTTTGGAGCAACCTCTGCGTAGTCGTCGTCCGAAGCACATACAACTACGATTTCAGCCTTCGATGCGAGTGCTGCCTCAACGCCCTCCTCAACCGACTTGAAGAAGTTGTTGTCGATAACACGGATACCTGCGCAAGCGAAGAAGTTGCACGAGAACTGCGCACGAGCACGAGCCATAGCCAAGTTGCCACAAGTGAGCATAAATGCCTTAGGCTCCTTACCGCTACGATCAACACCCAAACGCATCGACTCAAATGCCATAGCACCACGATATGGAGTGATTACATTCTCACCCTCAACACGAGTTACATCCTCAACTGCAACAGCAGCGTCAGCAACCTCGGTGAAGTTAGGATACTGGTTTGCACCAAGCAAAATCTGACGGCGAGTAGCCACTGCCTTATCCTTCGCTGCAGCCGAAGCCTTCACACGCTCAACTACGAAGCCCGCTTTGAGAGCCTCCTCGTAGCCCCCCTTCTCCTCAACTTCGAGGAAGAGTTTCCAAGCCTCCTCGGCGATGCTGTTGGTCAAGTTCTCGATGTAGTACGAGCCACCCGCAGGGTCGATAACCTGGTCGAAGTGCGACTCGTGCTTCAACAAGAGCGACTCGTTACGAGCGATGCGGTACGAGAACTCCGATGGCTCTGCGTACGAGTGGTCGAACGGAAGCACCTCCAACGAGTGAACACCTGCGATGGCTGCCGACATAGCCTCGGTAGTACCACGCAACATATTTACATAAGGGTCGTATGCGGTCTGATTCCAAGCCGATGTGCGAGCGTGTGCATAGAGTTTGCACGAGCAGTCGCAAGCAGGCTCATACTTCTTAACGATGTTAGCCCACAACAAACGAGCAGCACGGAACTTTGCCATCTCCATAAAGTAGTTCGAAGTAACGGCAAATGAGAAGCGAATCTTACGAGCAACCTCGTCGATTGTGCAACCCTCCTCCATCAACCACACGAGGTAGTCGTGAGCAGCAGCCAACGAGAAAGCCAACTCCTCAACGATGGTCGAGCCAGCGTCAGAGAAGTGGTGTCCCATAACGGTGATTACACGCACCTTCTTGTACTCCTGGGTAGCCTTAACGAGCGATACCAAAGCCTCGCAGTCGCAGCAAGCACCCTTTACGGTCATACCCTTTACGAGTGGGTCGAGGGCGATGTTAAGACGAAGGTCTGCCTTCGCTACACCATTAGCCTCTGCATAAGCGAGAATCAACTCACCTGCCTTTGCAGCATACTTGCCACAAACGGTTACATCAACAGCAGGAAGTACGATACCTGCCAAGAGAACGGCGATGCTCTCTGCGGTAGGCTCAACCTCTGCCTCGCAGAAGCAGAAACCAAGCGAGTCAACACCCGACTCCAACATTGCGAGTGCGGTAGCGTTTGCCTCCTTAGGGCAAGCCACTTTGATAGTTTGGTGAGTAAGCCAAGTGTTGTCGGTGCTTACGCCACGCAAGTAAGGGAACTCGCCAGCCTGAGCACCCAATGTTTCAAGACCTTCAAGGTTCTCGGCACGGTAGTATGGGCGAAGGTTGAAACCCTCGTTTGTACGCCATACCAACTTACGCTCGTAGTCGGCACCTTTGAGGTCGGCAGTTATTGCAGCCTCCCACGCCTCGGTTGATACCGGTGGGAACTCTGCGAACAACTTTTCACGATTGTTTGTTGCCATAGTTTTTAAGAATTTAGTTTAAGGTAAAAAATTGTATTTTTTAGTTACTTCTTGTTGCTTCTTATCTAAAATCGTGTAAAGATAAACATTTTTTTCGGGCAGAGCAAAAAAAAGTGTTCAAAATTGAAAATTGATGGTTAAGCGTCGGTGGTTAAACCGTATCATTCATATCATAGGTATGCGCCTATGATACGGATGATTTGGCGATACGCATCAATCCTTCAACGCTTATCGTTTTTCGATAACTACACCACACAACGCCAGAGTGCAATTATTGTTTTTCGATAATTCGGGCAACTTTTAACTCTTATTTTTTAACTTTTAACCCGAAAAATGAAAATTTTTCTCTATCTTTGCATCGTAAAAGCAAAACAGAAAAATTATGTCGTTACTACGATTTAAGATGTTCGAGAAGGCTCTCGACCACAAGCCCGTAGAGGTGAAAGCCCCTGCACAAAATCCATCGGATTACTTCGGAGTTATGGTGTTTGGTCGTACGCAGATGCGCAAGTACCTCAACAAGCAGATATACACTGCTCTGCTCGACACCATCGAGAACAACACCCCACTCTCGGTGGATATTGCCGATGCGGTAGCCGCAGGAATGCGTCAGTGGGCGCTCGAAAATGGCGCTGACCACTACTGCCACTGGTTTCAGCCCCTCACTGGCGGAACTGCCGAGAAGCACGACTCCTTCTCCGAGCCTGATGGCACGGGAGGTATGCTCGAAGAGTTTTCGGGCAAGGTCTTGGTACAGCAAGAGCCTGACGCTTCGTCGTTCCCAAGTGGTGGTATCCGCAACACCTTCGAGGCACGAGGATACTCGGCGTGGGACCCTACTTCGCCTGCATTTATCGTAGATACAACGCTCTGCATCCCTACCGTATTTATATCATACACGGGCGAGGCTCTCGACTACAAGACTCCACTCTTGCGTTCAATTTCGGCTGTATCGAATGCAGCAACCGAGGTTTGTCGCTACTTTGACCGCAGCGTGGAGCGAGTTAAGGTATTCCTCGGCTGGGAGCAGGAGTACTTCTTGGTCGATGACGCTCTCTGGTCGGCACGCCCCGACCTTGTGCAGACTGGTCGCACACTTATGGGACACGAGTCGGCAAAGAATCAGCAGTTAGACGACCACTACTTTGGTGCTATTCCGCAGCGAGTACTCGCCTTTATGAAGGACTTGGAGTACGAGTGCTTGAAACTCGGCATTCCATTGAAAACCCGCCACAACGAGGTTGCACCAAATCAGTTTGAGTTGGCTCCAATATACGAGGAGGCAAACCTCGCAAATGACCATAACCAGTTATTAATGACCGTAATGGGCAAGGTTGCAACACGCCATCACTTCCGTGTATTGTTGCACGAAAAGCCATTCAAGGGCATCAACGGCTCGGGCAAGCACAACAACTGGTCGCTCGGCACAAACACTGGCGTAAATCTCTTCAAGCCAGGTCGCACAACCTTCGAGAATTTGCAGTTTATAACCTTCCTCGTAAATGCTATGGCGGCAGTACACCGCCACAATGGTTTGTTGAAGGCGTCGGTGATGAGTGCATCGAATGAGCACCGCTTGGGCGCAGGTGAGGCACCTCCAACCATCATCTCGACCTTCCTCGGAACACAGATTTCCGAAGTGCTCGACAAGATGGAGCAGTCGCTCAACAACGAGGATATTCGCTTCGACTCGAAGAATGTATTCCGTATGGGAGGACTCTCGCAGATTCCATCGCTCCTGCTCGACAACACCGACCGCAACCGCACCTCGCCATTTGCCTTTACGGGCAACCGCTTCGAGTTCCGTGCAGTCGGCTCATCGGACAACTGTGCCGATGCGATGATAGTACTCAACACCGCTATGGCAGAGGCACTTATCGACTTCCGCAAGAGCGTAGACGAGCGCATAGCCAAGGGCGTAAAGAAGGAGAAGGCTATTTACGAGCGTCTGCGTGAACTTATTCGTGAGTGCAAGGCTATCCGCTTCGACGGTAATGGCTACTCGGAGGAGTGGCGCAAGGAGGCTGCCGAGCGTGGTCTTGACTGCGAAACATCTGCCCCTCTCGTGCTCGACCGCTACCTCGACAAGGAGAGTATCGAACTCTTCGGCAAGTTGGGCGTATACACCTCCAAGGAGTTGGAGGCTCGTACCGAGATTAAGTGGGAGCAGTATGTAAAGAAGGTGCAGATTGAGGCTCGTGTACTCGGAGAGTTGGCAATGAACCACATCGTACCTATCGCCTCTCGCTACGAGGATATATTACTAAATAAGGTGTGGAAGATGCGCCAGATTGGTATGACCTCAACGAGCGACGAGGAGTTGATTTACCACATCCAACAAGGCACAGCACTTATTCAGAAGTTGGTTGCAGAGATGATTGAGTGTCGCAAGAAGGCAAATGTAATTGAGAATACTCGCACAAAGGCTATCGCCTACCACGACACCGTAGCGGTCTATTTCGACAAAATTCGCACCGAAATCGACAAACTCGAAGAGGTGGTTGACGACCAGATTTGGACGCTTCCAAAATATCGTGAAATATTGTTTGTGAAGTAATTTCACAAACAACATCATACACCTTGACATTCCCCCTAAATCCCCCTTTGGAAAAGGGGGACTTAAGCCCGCTTTGCGGTCTTTTCCTCCTTCGCACCTCGGCAAAGTTGACAAGCCACCTCTGCTCTCGGTTTGGCGTCGGTTGCTCGCTTCGCTCCACTAAATTGTGAAGTAACTTCACAAATAAAAACACAAAAAGAGCATCGCCAAAAGCGATGCTCTTACTATATAATTTAGTTTGTTTTACTCTTTTGCGGGAGTGTGCTTATACTTGAACACGAGTGCAAACAACACCGCTACAACCAACGCATAGCCTGCGAAGATATACCACGAAAGTGGCCAGCCCCACTTATCGGCTACCCAACCTGCCACATACGAGCCGATGAATGCGCCGAAGCCATTTGTCATAATCATAAATACACCTTGCGCACTCGCACGAATCTCTGGTGCAGTCTCCTTCTCAACATAGAGCGAACCCGAAATGTTAAAGAAGTCGAATGCCACGCCATAAACTATCATCGAGAGGACAAACATCCACACTCCTGCACCCGGATTACCTGCGCCAAGCAAGCCAAAGCGCAATACCCACGCAAACATCGAGATAAGCATCACATTCTTGATACCAAACTTCTTCAAGCAGAATGGGATAAGGAGAATACACAATGTTTCGGAAATCTGCGACAACGAGATAAGAATGGTCGAGTGCTCCACGCCAAATGTGCCGAGATACTTGTCGCCATACACCTCTACATTGCCAAAGTTCTTGATATAGCCATCGGCAAAGGCATTGGTAATCTGCAACGACATACCGAGCATCATCGAGAAGAGGAAGAATATCGCCATTTTATACTCCTTGAAGAGAGCAAAGGCACGCAAGCCCAAGGTGTCAATCCACGACTTCGACTCGACATTGCGATTAACCTCGCACGAAGGGAGAGTAAAGCAATATATACCCAATGCTACGCCCAAGCCTGCCGATAGGAGCATCTGTGCCGACGAAAGACCAAAGCCTAACAAATCGACTGCCCACATAGCGCAGATAAAGCCCACTGTACCCCAAACACGAATTGGAGGGAAAGCCTTTACGGTGTCAAGTCCCGCCTTATTGAGGGCATTGTACGCAACCGTATTGCTCAATGCGATAGTCGGCATATAGAACATCACACTGCACAATACCAACGGATAGAGCGTTTCATACGAATTCTGCATAGATGCCGCCACCATAAATGCCGCAGCCAAGAGGTGCGACACACCCAAAAGGCGTTGTGCCGGAACCCAACGGTCTGCAATCACACCCATAATAGCAGGCATAAAGAGAGAGGCGATACCCATAGTAGCGAAGAAACTACCTATCTCTCCACCTGTAAATTTGAGCGTTCCACCCAAGTAGGCGCCCAACGAAATCAGCCACGAACCCCACACAGCATACTGCAAGAAGTTCATCACGATAAGACGAAATTTGATATTTTTCATACTATATTTAATATATTTTATATGTTAATAGTCGAAATTTGGTGCCATAGGCACATTTTTCACAACAAAATTATAAAATTTTTCGAAAAAACTTTGCGTAAATAAAAAATAAATCATACTTTTGCACTCGCAAAACACAATTGGGCTATGGTGTAATGGTAACACTACAGATTCTGGTCCTGTCATTCTAGGTTCGAATCCTGGTAGCCCAACTTCAAATAGACGACTTTCGAGTCGTCTATTTTCGTTTTGGGCTACCAGGATTCGGTCAGCGGGTGGCGTCTCAGCAGACTTGTCTGCGCCATGTGTAGTGAATGTGCAGTATTGCTGCGCAATATTGCGATGTTAATCGAAAATCATCTACTCAAACAAGTTTGGTATCTGCTTTTCAATCAACATTACAAACCTTCGGTTTCTATGCACATTCCCTACC
>JAGCLL010000155.1 GCA_017647025.1 Alistipes sp.
ACCCTCGACTACGGAGTGCTTTGCCACATCGAAACGAGCCGATAGATTTTTCCAGAATTCGATGTATTCAGACGGTAGAACTACCACAATGCGTGATGCGGGTAGTGCCTTGCGAAAGGCATTTATGGTGCGTGCAAGGATAGGCTCTCCGCCTACCAAAGCAAACTGCTTGGGGAGCGTGCCTCCCATTCGCTTACCACTGCCTCCGGCAACGATTATGACTCCTACTCTTGGTTGTTCCATATCAACTTCTTTCCAAAACCGAGCGTATTGTCGGTCAATTTTATAAATGTAGGCGTTACTGCCCAGATGTTCAACGGTGCAACTGCGGCATAAGGAAAACGCTTTATGTATGTCGCCTTGTCCTTATCATCTCCACGCTTTGCGGTGCCACAAATCTGTGCGCCCTGCACCTTGCCCACAATGCGAGTTTCAAGCGTTATGCCAATGGCAACTTTCGAGTTCTGTAACATCTGCTGTGCGTGGCGAGTGGCATCGTCAGAGGTGAAAATTAGACGATTGCGCTCCTTGTCGTAGGTGTAGAAGCAGGCTGCACAATATGGCTCGCCCTCGCCCGAAATGGTGGCGAGTGTGAGGACATGGTGTCGCTTAATGAAATCTACGATGCGCTTATCAACCATTGTGATTTAGAGTATTTCGAGGTTTGTAACCTTCATTGAGTCGGGCACTTCGCCATTCAACTCTGCCATAACTCGCTCCTTAATCTTGTCGAACTTCTCTCGGTTGCTCTTGGCGATTGGCTCGGCAGGTTTTTGCGGCACATTCAATGGGTTGATTGGGGTGTTACCCTTCCATAAGCGGAAGTCGAGGTGTGGGCCAGTAGAGTAGCCGGTGCTACCAACATAACCAATAACCTGACCTTGCGATACTCGTGTGCCGACATTTATACCCTTGGCAAAGCCTTTCAAGTGGAGGTAGCCCGACGAAAGATTGCCTGGATGCTTGATTTTCAGGATGTTGCCATCTGCTTTTTTACGAGTCTTAACGGTTACTACACCATCCGCTACGGCACGAACAGGGGTTCCAATCGGTGCAGCATAATCTACACCGTGGTGAGGTCGTACCTTGCGTGTTACGGGGTGCAGTCGTGCGTGTGAGAACTTCGAGGAGATGCGTGTGAATTTGAGCGGAGCCTTCAAGAGTTGTTTGCGCAATGAGCCTCCATCAGCCTCCCAGTACTGCAACTTACCTCCCTGCTCGAAAGGTATGGCGTATATCTCTTTGCCACGATGGTTGAACTTTACGCCCCATACACGACCAACACCTACCGAGAGGGTGTCAATAAACTTCTCGTCGTAGATTACGGTGAAACTGTCGCCCTGCTGAATGGCGAAGAAATCGACTGTCCATTGGTATATATCCTCCATCTCCGAAGCGAGAGAGTAGGGGAGTTTCGCCTCCATAATTGCTCCCCAAAGCGAGGTGTTGATGGTGGCGGTGCTTTTTTGGCGTTTAATTTCGACCTCTCGCTGTCCCTCTCGTACCGATATGGAGTCGCCTACGAAGGCGAATACGACATAGTCGATAAGAGTCTTTTCGTAGACGAGGTAGTCGAGTCGTACCGAGGTTGAATCTTGCTGTGTGAATGTGGTGTAGTGGCTTCCTGCTCGAATGTTTCGCAAAGGACATATATCCTTGGTTAGTTGGTCGAGTCGCAGGAGTTTCTGCGTGCCAATACCATAGTTTCCAAGTATTTTACTCCACGACTCACCCTTCTCGACAGTCTTGCGTTCGAGGGTGTAGTTATCGGCATTTATGCCAAATATAATGTTGGGTTCGTGGGAGTTATCAGCACCCTTTGATGAGCACGAGATTATCGCAGTAGCGATAAATAGTGAGATTATGGTGTAATACAATCGTTTCATAACCACAAAATTAGAAAAAAAGAGTAAGATTTCCAATTTTTAGAAAAATATAGTGTAAAATTTTGGCGCAATTAATAATTTGTTGTATCTTTGATTGGATTATGATGTAATGGGGCGTGAAGGCAGTATTTCTTAAAATAGCATCACTGTTTTATGGTGTCGCAATAAAGTTGCGCCATCTGTTATTCGATATGAATATACTTCATAGCGAGCGCTTCGATATTCCAATTATATGTGTAGGAAATATAACCGTTGGTGGAACGGGAAAAACACCTACCGTAGAGATGCTCGTAGAGCACTACTCCGAGAACTACAATGTGGCTATCCTTTCACGAGGATATGGTAGATTGACTAAGGGCTATCGTGTTGTTACGGCAGAGGATAGTTATCGTGATGTGGGCGACGAGCCGTTGCAGATGAAGCGTAAATATCCGAATGCTACGGTTGTAGTGTGTGAGAAGCGTGCTTTTGCTATACATCGTATCCGTGAGGAGTTCCCAGAGGTTAATATGATAATTATGGATGATGGTTTCCAGCATCGCTATGTTGAGCCACTCATAAACATAGTTCTTATTGACTACAATCGCCCTGTCGAGCGTGATCACCTCCTTCCGTATGGTCAGTTGCGTGATACGAAGTCGTCGTTGTATAGGGCTCACTACTTTATCGTTACCAAGTGCCCTGAAATGATGAAGCCTATCAATATGCGTGAGCGTATGTGGCTTATCGAGAAACCTTCGCAGGGAATGTTCTTTTCTCGAATGATGATTATGCCTCCTTGCCCGATTTTTGCAGAGGTAAACGATACGGTGGAGCAGGGAGCCGAGGTTATTGCTATGTCGGGTATTGGGGACAATGAGGCGTTCAATAGAGGATTGTCGCAGCGCTACAAGGTTGTTGCAACAATCAATCTTGACGACCATCACCCATATCGTATGAGCGATTTAAGGCGTATATCAGAACTCCTTGCCCAGCATCCGAATGCGGTAGTGATGACTACCGAGAAAGATGCCGTAAAGTTGATGCATAGTACGGCTATTCCTGACTCTATGCGTCATAAGTTGTTCTACGAGCGAATCTCTTTGCGCTTTGCGGGAGGTAGTAGAGCCGAACTATTCGCAAGAATTGATAACGATATAAAAAATAAGGATAATGGAGCATATATTAGAGGCTTGTAAGGCGATTCAAGAGGCTACAAATAACTTCAAACCAGAGGTCGGAATAATCCTCGGTACTGGTTTGGGCGGTTTTGTAGATAGCATTGATGTCGAGTATCGATTGGAGTACAAGGATATTCCTAATATGCCAGTATCAACCGTTGAGGGACATAAGGGTTGCCTTATATTCGGAACGGTGGGAGGTAAGAAGGTCGTTGCTATGCAGGGACGCTTCCACTACTACGAGGGCTATACGATGAAGCAGGTAACATTCCCTGTTCGTGTTATGGCGTTGCTTGGCATTCGTTGCCTCTTTGTGTCGAATGCGGCAGGAGGTATCAATACCTCGTTCTGTGTGGGCGATTTGATGATTATCACCGACCATATCAACCTCTTGCCTAATCCGCTTATCGGCCCAAATATGGCAGAGTTTGGACCTCGATTCCCTGATATGCACGATTGTTACAGCCACGCCATTCGCAACAAGGCAACTGCAATTGCCGAGCGTGAGCATATCAAGTTGCAGTATGGTGTCTATGTAGGCACTACGGGTCCAACCTTCGAGACTCAGGCAGAGTATCGTTATTTCAAGGCTATCGGTGGCGATGCGGTAGGAATGTCTACTGTGCCAGAGGTTATTGTGGCTCGTCATATGAGCGTACCGTGCTTCGGTGTATCGGTTATCACCAACTGCGGTTTGAGCGACGAGAAGGGCGACCACGAGGATGTTCAGTTGCAGGGTAAAAAGGCGGGAGAGCGTATGTCAAGGCTCTTTACCGAGTTGATTAGAGAGTTATAAAAAGGAGAGATATGATAAACAAAGTTATTTTAGTCGGAAATGTGGGACTCGACCCAGAGGTTCGTGCCTTGGAGTCGGGCGTAAAGGTTGCTCGTATTCGTTTGGCTACAACCGAGCGTTATACCGACCGCCAAACAAACGAAACAAAGGAGTTGACCGAGTGGCACACCGTAACATTGTGGCGAGGTTTGGCAGATGTAGTTGATAAGTATGTGCACAAGGGTAGCCAACTCTATGTTGAGGGTTCGTTGCGTACTCGTGAGTGGACAGACAAGGATAATCAGAAACGCTATACTACCGAGATTGTAGCAACAGAGATGAAGTTGCTTGGTCGTCGTATGGATGGCACTCAAACACCATCTACGCCAGGCGTAGTTCAGGATTATGCACAGCCAATGCAACCGGCACAGCCAGTATATCAGGCGCCTGCACAGAGTGTTGTTCCGCCAGTTGTTGAGCCGCAGCCAGTAGCACAACCTGCTATTCCACAGCCAAATCCATCGGACGATTTGCCATTCTAATCGGCTTGATTGATGTAAAAAGCAGGGGCGAGAATTTTCTCGCCCCTGCTTGTGTTAGGTACTATTCTGTTTTAGAGAAATCTCTTTATGATAGAAGAACGAACAGGCTCTGGTTGCGATGCTCCCTTTGCCTCTTCGAGAACCGATGTAGGAACTACACTCTCGGTGTAGATTAAAACCTCGTTCTCCTCCTTAACATTTGTAAGGCGGATGCGTCGTGGATTCTCGGCGTATTGTATGGCGTAATCTCCATACCACTTCTCACCGTCCGAATAGGTACCCGATAGGATATTCTCCTCCGATACGGAGTAGTTGCCATCATAGTGAGTCCAGTTGGAGGTATAAACCTTCTGATACATATCGAATGAACTATCCTCGTTAAGAATGAGGTATATGAGTGGTTTTGCATTGTTGTTGCCACTCCACGAAGTGAGTTCCCACTCTCCAACTATCGAGCCGACATCCTCCCACTTGGTATGGTCTACATTGCCACCTCCTTCAATGTTTGGAGCGCAGCCAATAGTGGTGCCGAGGGCGATTATTGCCGCTAAAAATATCTTCGAAAATCTCATAATCTTCATACTCTTCATAGATTTCTACATCCAACCTCCATTTGAGGAGAAGCCCTCACGCACAATCAATGCAAACTGCTTGGTAATCTCCATACCTCCTGGGTTATCGTTTGTACCAACTTTGTCGCCACCTGCAATCATCTTAACACTAACAATTGCCGAGCCTGCATTGCTGCAAGTGATTGTGATTTGATTGTTCGCTCCTACACGAGTGTAGGTTACGCCCAAACGCTTCTTATCCTTATCACTGATAACAAAATCGGTTACTTTGAGTGCTGCCTCACCCTCGGCAAGATATTCGTTCATATCGATTTTGAAGCGATCCTCGCCCTTAACTACTGGAATGCAAGCAATACCCTCCACATTCATCAACATACGGAATGCGTCGATGCGACCAGTTCCCATTTTGCCGAGATACTTCGAGAATTTGGTATCTTTCAAATCTTGGTCAATATCGTTTACAGAGAGCAAAATCATCGACTTGAACTCCTCCAACGAGAAACTCTTATTGAGGGCTTTTGCATAGGAAAGACCGAGTGCCGCAACGCCTGTTACATGTGGACAAGCCATAGATGTACCCTGGAAGAATGTGTATGGTTCTCCATTCACCAACCTTACAGATTCCTCATCGTATCCCTTCGATACAGTAGAGAGAATTCCGCCCGATTCGCCGTGACGCAACTGATCACCGCCTGGGGCTGTGATATTTACGCCTGGTCCGTGGTTGGAGTAGTTGGCTGGCATACCATCAACCGCAAACGAAGAGACGCAGATGAAATCACGATATGAGCCGGGATAACTTGCACGCTCTGCACTATCATTTCCTGAGGCAAAAATCACAAGACCACCTTTGAGTGTAGAGTGGTTTTTTACCTTGGTAAAGTATTTTATCGCCTCGAACTCGGCACCTCCATCGAGATACTCAAACCAACCATCGTTTTGTCCTTCTCGTGGTGGCATACCCCACGAGTTGCTCGATATTACAGCACCATTGTCTGCTGCATATTTGAACGCCTGAGCCACAACAGCACTGCTACCCGTGTTATCTAAGTTGCCGCAGAATATCTGTGCTGACATCAATCGCACGCCATTGCCAGAGCCATCTCCTCCTGCTATGCCATTTATGCCCTTGCCGTTGTTGTTCTCCGCAGCGATAGTTCCGGCACAGTGAGTTCCGTGACCAATATCATTTGGACTCATATTCCAGTTTAACTCGCCATTTGTCCACTTGCCATTCTTGTATACTCCTGTAACATGGTTGAAACCGTGAATATCGTCGACATATCCGTTCTTGTCGTTGTCGATACCATCGTTCGGAATTTCACCCTCGTTTACCCACATATTGGCAACCAAGTCCTCGTGAGTGTAGTCGACTCCCTGATCCATCACGGCTACGATAATCGAAGGATCACCCGTAGTGTACTTCCACGCCTCGTGAACATTGATGTCCATTCCAGCCACACCTACAACCGTATCGCCATATCTGAAATCTCCATTATTTTTGAGGTCCCACTGCAAATGTGCCATTGGATCGTTGAACTGTGGAGTCGAAAGACGAGTGGTCGATGTGGATAGGGTAGCGCCACCATTGCTTCGCTGTGGTTGAGGTGCTGTTACCTTAACATCGAACTGCACCTTATCTACAACATCAATCTCCGAAAGGCGAGTCGCCACCTTATCGAGCGACTGCTGCTTGTCGAAGTTGATGATATACCAACGGTGCAAACCCGCCTCACGAGTACGCTCCTCGTGGCGCTCATCAACGGGGAAGAGTCTAATGATTGACTCTGCTCCGATATTATCCAATACACTATTCAACTTCTCGTTGTTGGTGCGAGTAACCTCGCCACTGCGTGATGTGCTCTCGATGGCTATGGAGGTGTTCTCGTTGAACTTTACGAGCAATACACCATTCGAAGCCCCCTCTGAACTATGAACGATTTTTGCAGCCAATGGATTTTCTCCTCCGTTTACTGCAACCTCATTGTCGGGCATCTGTGTGCACTGCGTCAATGCAAGAGCAACGATACTTACGGCACATAAACTTCTAATAAGTCGATACATCTGTTAAATTCAATTATACCTAGTATAAATATATAATCTCTTTTTAGACACCATAAGCCGACCGTTATTCTGCGGTCGGCATAATGGTGTTATTCAGCCCAATTAGCGAGCATTGAACTTAAATGAGCGAAGTTCCTTTGCCTCTGGGGTGTAGGCCTCTGCCGCTGTTGGCTTTACAAAGCGCAACTTTGGCTGAGTAGGTGCTGCATATCCGCTAATTGAGTGAGTGCGGAGTTGCTTACTGTAAGGCTTTAATACCTTGATTACACCCTTGCTGCAGAATGGGATAGACAAACTCTTTGAATATGGGTTGTTAATAGTGTTGTTTGTGTTGCTATTATCACTATTCTCCTTCTCGATAAATCTGTCATCAGAGTTACCACCATTCTGGCTACCATCTGCCTTAATCTCCTCTGGAACATAAGGAGTGATTGTGGTCTTATTAGACAAATAGATGCGCATAATACCCAATTCTTCATATGTAGCAGGGTCGAATACCGGCAATATCACATCCGAGAGCAAACCTATCGGCTGGTTATTGCTTGCATCAATGTCGAAGATTATTGGATCCAATCCCATCGAATTTTCATTCTTAGGGTTGTATGACAAGTAGGTGTAACATTCGAGCATATTTCCATATGAGTCAATCTTGGTCGCCACCTGTACAGCACCAAGGGCATTACCCCAAAGTTTCATACCCTGAATATATCCATACAAAGTAAGTTTATGCTTAGCGCTATCATAACTTGCATACCACGAGAGATCATCATTGTTTCCCAGGTTAGTTACGAAGAATTGGTCGTTAGAACCTACGATATTTTTAAGTGTAAATAGACTCTCCGAGAGGAAGTTCTTCTCCACATCATTCTCTTTGTAGGTATACAAGCAACTCATTGTGTAGTCGCCAAGTACAAGTTCACCATTGTATTTAGGTGCCGAAGAGGTGTCGAATGATTTGATAGCCAAAGCCTCCTTGTCGTATGAGTTCTTCGCCTTGATGAGAATAGAGTAGTTAGTCTCAGGGGTTAACTGTACCTCTGGGTCTGCACCTCCGATGAAACTAATCATCTGACCACCATTGTGAGTCTCCATAATCTTCTCCTGAGCGATAGAGATGCCCTGGGTTGCAAGGAGATAGTCGTAAACCTCCTGCTCGTTTGCATATTTACCGGTCTCCATCTCCTCCTTAATATAGAGGTTCAAATCGGTAGTCTCTGCAAAGATATACTGAGCAGACTTTAACAATTCGCCCTTAACAACAAGAGCCATCGAAGAGTAATCAGGGTATGCACTTAGTTGACTGAAATCTGTGGTACCCACATCTTTCAGGGCAACATCGAGTTGGCACGAGAGATCCTGTGTTGCGCCAAGTCCTACAAAGTAGAATGGTGTTGCCACTGCATCTCTTGAACGAGCCTTTCCATTATCATCAAATGGAACTGCTACAATGGTGTAGAGACCGTGCTGCAATGCGAGTTTAACATTGTGTGAACCCTCGCCCTTTACCAAACCTTCGATTGTGCAGATATTCTCATCTGTGCCAGCAACGATAGTGTCTACAACGGTATTAATTTGATCGCTATAATACTCAATATCTCCATCGACAATGATATACTTAACGCCAGCAACATCTGTACCATACGAAAGTGCAAACTTTGCGTATGCATTTTCGTGGTCAAGACCAACCTCCATTCCGTTGTAACTCAAACTCAAAGCGAAGTCGGTAGCCTTAACACCAGGGAATAGGAGTCGGAACATTCCGTCTGTGTTGCTCTTGAAATCTGCCCACGAGTAGTTTGGATACATTTCAAATATCTTCTCGTGTGCGAAGGTGATTCCGTATTGAGGGAAGGTTATGATTCCATCGTCCAATATACCGCCATTACCCTCAATGTATGCTATGCCGTAACCATAAGCAAACTCGTTTACGCCAGTAGACTGCTTCTCGATAATTACATTGTTAGGGTTGGTACAATCGAATACTAAGTCTGCTGAACTGAAAGAGAACATTCCGTATGTTGGATCCGAAAGAAGAGATTCGTCAACGCCAAATGCCAACTCGAAAATCTCTACCCAAGGATTCTTAACCTTGTACTGTTCCAAGTTCTTGTGCTTGTATAGGTCGAATTCAAGTTCCTGAACACTACCTGCTTCCCAGAATGAAGAGATGGCACTTACGGCACGAAGTTTTGCCTTTGCGTTGTTGCCATTTGCATCCTTAACCAACAACCAAGGATCGATGCTGAAATCTACTCGCCACTCCTTATCGCCATAAGGGGTAGAGTAGACATCCTCGATAACGAAGTTGTAGGTGTAGGTCTTGTCGGCATAGAGTTTCGATAGGTCTGCAACCTCCATCTCGATAGTTGCAGTGTCGCTACCAGCCTCGAAATAAGCCTCATACTCCTCTGGCATACCGAACTCCTTGATAGACTCCTTGTCCATATTGTCGTGTGGCTCGACGATGATATATACCCAAAGAGGCTTCTCGGTCGCAACTCGTTTGAGTGTAAGTTCGAACTTACCCTTGCCTTCCTCCTCCAAGAAACCTATCGAAGTAGGGTTATTCTTTGGGAAGAATACCTGTGGACCACTAACAGGCTCGCCCGGAGTATATGGGTCGGTAACACACGAAGCAAATGCTCCTGCAACCAACATCATAAGGGCGATAAATAACATTTTTATATTTTTCATACTTATATATTGTCTTGTTTGTGTTCTACAATATCCGTTATACGCCCCTATTAATGTGATGTAATAGACTGCGATGGGTCAGGATTGTTGAAGCCCTTGATTGCAACATTCTGCTGCTCCTCAGCCAATGGAATACATACATTCCAAGCAGGGCAACGGCCCGATGTCTGGAATTTAAGACCTGCCGGTGCATTTGTACCAGAGTAGGCATTGTCAATACCCATATTCAAACGCTTGAAGTCGAAGAAGAGAACACCCTCGCCCCACAACTCAACACGCTTCTGGAAGATAATCTCCTCAATGATGTCGGCTCCGTAAGGGATGAAGTATCTCGGATCACGATGCTCCTTCATAAAGTTGATGATGAGTTGCTTACCGCCATTCTCATTGAAGTGTGCAGTAGCCTCCGCCTCGATGAAGTACATCTCCTCGACACGCATCATAGGAATATCTACAACGCTACCAACCGAACTGTTAATCTTCTCACCGTTACCAGTGCGGAACTTCATATGTGCATAGGTACGCATACCTGCACCCTCCATTCCGAATGTTGTCCACTCCTTCTCGGTCAATGTTGTTACCTTCTTGTAGTTTGCGTACGAGGTATCTGGGCCTACAATAATCTTCTTACGGAAGTCCGAGTTCGACATACGGTCGTAAGTCGCCTTACGAACACCCGGTTGTGTACCCGAACCATAAGCCCAACCAGCCATACAACTCATATGGGTAGCCCACGAGTGGAGGTTCGAGAGAACAGTCTTGCTCGACTGAATCATACCCCACATCCAAGCGTTGTTGATCTTGTTGAAGCCATTGATAGGATCGCAGTACTGACTCTCGGTGAGTGGAGTACAACCCGACTCGTCGATAGCCTTACGAGCATACTCGGCAGCCTTCTTGTAGGCATCGATGCCAGTAACTACATCAGGGTATTTTGTTGTGTCGTATACGCCTGGCTTGAAACCACCCAACCAAAGGTATGCACGAGCCTTCAAACCGTAAACTACTGCCAACGAAGGCAAGTTCTTGCTTGCAACGGTTGCATCCTTCAAGCACTCCTCTGCCTCGTTCAAATCATCGAAGATGAACTGGAACATAACCTCTCGCTTTGCACGAGGATTGTTGCGGGTAGATGCCTCGGTAGCCTCCTCGGTTACGATAGGTACTGTCAAACCATCAACCTTCATCAATGCAGGGATGTAATCTGCATACTCAGACTCGGCGTAGAGTGCGTCGCAATAACGAGCCAAGTCGAGGTAGTGGTGAGCACGGAAGGCCTTTGCTCTACCTCGCAACTCGGTGTACTTCTCATCGTCGCCAATGAGTTTGAGTACATCGTTGGTTGTCTTGATAAACTCGTAGTAGTTGTGCCATACCAATACGCACGCACCACCAGGACCAATGCCAAACTGGTATGCGTAGTACTGGAAACGGTCGTAGTATGGGTTACCTCCGCTATATGCGTTAGAAGGCAATACTTCACCGATTGAACGGTCGAATTGAGCATACAACGATGGAAGACCGAAGTCGAAATCCTCGCCTGTCACAGTATTCTTGATAAGAATGGTGTGCATACTGTTGCTCTTGTGTTCAATTTCGCTTTCAGGATCTTGCTCAATTCTATCCTGTGTGGTGGTACCAGTCAAAGGAATAGGCTCCTGAATACAGCTCGTAGCCAACATTGTTGCGCCGAGCATCAAAACTGCTATTTTATATATATTGTTCATTTTCATATCTTAATCTCCTTTCTTGCATTATTAGAATGTGATAGTTACACCTCCCGAGAATGTACGGATAGGAGAGTAGTTATAAGGTGTGGTGCTACCCGAAATTGATTGACGAGGGTCGAAACCTTGACGCTTCGAGAAGTACCAAACATTGTCGCACGATACATATACACGCAACTTGTGAACCATAAACTTGCGAGTGATGTTCGCAGGAATGGTATATCCCAAGGTGATGTTCTGAATGTTGAAGTACGATGCGCTTGTCAAGAAACGGCTCGACGATGCCGAGGTGTAGTAGTCATCATACTGCAAACGAGGCGAGTCTGACGCCTTGTCGTATGTCCAAGCATCCCACAAATCTCGGTGATATGCGAAGCCTGCCGAGGTCTGCATAGGCGAGCCCATCATCGATGCGTAGCCAGAGTCGTATGCCAAACCTCCAATCTGGTAGGTGAAGTTTGCCGAGAAGTCTACGCCATAGAACTGCATAGAGGTGTTAAGACCACCATACAAATCTGGTGTAGCGTCGCCCTGCAACTCACGACCATAACTGCTTGCCAATGCATACTCGTTGGTTGTCTTGCGCTTGTTGTTGTCCATTGGGTCGTAATACCACCACAATGATTCACCATCCTTACTTACGCCTGCGTATGTAGGCAAGTACCAAGTCCAACGAGAGTAGCCCTCTGCAAGGAAGTACGAGCCATTGTCGTAACCTGCAACCTTACCATCAGTGGTGGTGTGGCTACGGTACTCATCAGGCAAGCGAGTAACCTTGTTCGAGTAGTGGGCCATATTCAAACTTACATTCCAAACAAAGTTCTTCTTGCGGAAGATGTCAGCACCCAACTCCAACTCAAAACCGTTGTTTACCATATCACCGATGTTGGTGTAGTACGATGTATAACCGAGCGATGGTGCTACCGACAACGAGAACAACATATCGGTAGTGTTGCGGTTGAAGTAGTCAAGACCTCCATAAAGGCGACCTCCCCACAAACTGAACTCAACTCCGATGTTGAGGTTGCCGTTGGTTTCCCAAGTGATGTTTGGATTACCCTTCACACTGAAAATAGTCGAGATGCCATCCTGACCATCATTCGAGATTGAGTACTGGTCAACATAGAGGTATGAAGGGATGTTGTCATTACCCTGAACACCATACGAAGCCTTAACCTTCAACATATCAACGAATGAAGCCTTGAACCAGTGCTCACGGTTAATCAACCATCCTGCCGAAATTGCCCAGAAGTTACCCCAACGGTGATCTGGGTGGAAGTTAGACGATGCATCACGGCGGTACGATACCATAGCGTGGATGCGCTGGTCGAAGTCGTACTGCGCACGGAAGAGGTAACCCTCGGTGTTGTAGTGCGAACGGTACGAGTTGGCACTCTGCTTATCTACAACCGCACCATTCAACTCGTCATAATCGTAAGAGTACATCTTCGCCTTGGCTGCACCCAACGAGTATCCCTTGTAGTCGTACGAAACATGACCGACCAAGATGTCGATGTTGTGCATATTGTCGAATGTGTGAGTATAGTTGAGCAACTGCTCCAAGTTGTAGGTGATAATGCGCTGATGCTCCTTCGATATGATACCACCCTCGGTTGCAAACTGTCCGTAGTATGGGTTGAGCAATGTAGAGTGACGAGTCTCATCGATATCGCTACCTGCATTGAAGCGGAACTTCAAATCACGATAGAAGCGAATCTCTGCAAAACCCTTTGCCGAGAAGGAGTTACCCTCGCTGGTGTAGCGGTTGAGTTGAATATCCTGCAACTCGTTCGACATACCACCTGTGGTACGCATCGAACCTGCGTTAGCACCGTTACCAATATCGTAAACCTTGAAACCCCACTGGTCGTATGTGTAGTTGCCCTTACCATCACGAATGTAGATAGGGTAGATAGGTGCAGTGTTTACTGCGGTAGCAAATACATTGGCATCGCTTGCACCCTCGTAACTTGAATCGTCGCCACTCTCCCAGGTAAAGTTGGTGTATGAGAAGTTTCCTCCGAGTTTCAACCACTTCTTCGCATTGTAGTCAGCACGCAAACGAGTGGTGTAGCGCTCGTTGTGTGAGCCGTCGATGATACCGTCGTTATCCAAGTATCCGAACGAAGCAAAGAAACTTCCCTTGTCGTTTGCTGCTGCAACATTCACATTGTACTCCTGACGGAACGAAGGCTTGTAGAGTTCGTTCATCCAGTCATCTGGCTGCAACCAATAATCCTTGCCTTTGTAAGTTACCTTGCGACCTTCGGTAGCGTTAGGGTTCATCTTGCCATTGGTGCCGATGAGGTACTGTCCAGCGGGAACGGTCATCACATTATATCCCAAACCACCAGGATTGTTCGATGTGAGCAACTCGTTAGCCTGCTTGTGGGCTTTGAGGTGATCCTTCTCTGCACCATAGAACTTGTTGTAGAGCGCACGGTAGTGCAACTCGTAGTACTCGCTTGCATTGTCTACATAGTCGTAGGTCTGCAACGCACGAGTGTTTAAGCCCCACTTGCCATCGAAGGTGATGGTTGCATCGCCAATGCGAGCACGCTTTGTGGTAACCATAATCACACCATTTGCACCACGAGCACCATACAATGCGTTCGAAGCCGCATCCTTCTGTACGGTGATAGACTCGATGTCGGCAGGGTTGATGTTGTTGATGTCGCCCTCGTAAATCATACCGTCGACAACCCAAAGCGGAGCAGTACCTGCATTCACCGAACCGATACCACGAATAGAGATGCTCTGCTGCGAACCAGGACGACCTGACGAAGAGGTGGTCTGCATACCTGCCACCTTACCAACCAACGCATCAGAGATGTTTGTCGATTGGGTTTTGCTCAAATCGTCAGCATTGACAACCTTAGCCGAGCCGGTGAAGGCATCTTTCTTTGCCTCACCGAAGGCGATGACGATAACATCGTCGATAGTCTTCGAAGCCTCCTTCAAAACCACATTGATGGTGGTCTTTCCGTTGATTTCAACTTTGTTGTCTTCGTAGCCGATAAACGAGAATACAAGCACTCCGTTCGTTGGAGCGGAGAGCGTGTAATTACCCTGCAAATCGGTCGAAGTACCGATAGTGGTGCCATCTACCACTACGGTAGCACCGACAACTGGATAACCATCTGTGCCGGTAACGCTACCTGAAACCTGCTTGTTCTGCGCAAACACCGAGATGCTCGCAAGCAGAATAGCAGCGATTGATAGCATAATTTTTTTAACCATAAGCATTTAAGTTTGTATTTAATTATAATATATGTATTCCAATCGGCAAAGATAAAAATAAAATATAAGACCATCAAATTTATTTCGAATAAAAATGCGTGTTTTTTACGATTTGAAAGCAGATATATACTAATTGCTTATAATTTGAAAGCAACAGATGGTATATAACTCATAAAACAATATGTAAATTTTTTAATAATTGCAAATGGCTACTAATCTTCTATCTCTATGCTCGATTTTCTCCTTTTTTCGATATGGTGTTGGAGTGTACAATTAAAGAGTGTAATCCGATAAAATATGCGAATATCTGCATAAAAATGCGGATGTGTAAAAAAATCTCAAATTTTGGTGCGAGAGCGCTCATTTTCACGATAGTTTTTATTATATTTGCACCAATTAAGAGATAATTACAAACAATAAAAAGTGATATGGAAGCAGTAGTAAAAACTAATTTGCAGTTGCCTGGTCAGACCAACCACTATGTAGGCAAGGTTCGTGATGTGTATAGCATTGAGGGCGACTATCTTGTAATGGTTGTTTCAGACCGTATTTCGGCATTTGATGTCGTATTGCCAAAGGGTATTCCGTTCAAGGGACAGGTGCTTAATCAGATTGCAGCGAAGTTCCTCGATGCAACAACCGATATTCTTCCTAACTGGAAAATCGCTACTCCCGACCCAATGGTTACCGTAGGTCATAAGTGCGAGCCTTTCAAGGTGGAGATGGTTATTCGTGGTTACCTTTCGGGACACGCTTGGCGTGAGTATAAGGCTGGTAAGCGTGTGCTTTGCGGTGTTGAGATGCCAGAGGGTATGGTTGAGAACCAGAAGTTCCCAACTCCTATCATCACCCCTACAACCAAGGCAGCCGAGGGACACGACGAGGATATTTCGAAGGAGGAGATTATCGCTCAGGGTATCGTTTCGCGCGAGGACTACGAGCAGTTGGAGAAGTATACCCAGGCAATCTTCCAGCGTGGTACAGAGATTGCTGCCAAGATGGGATTGATTTTGGTGGATACAAAGTATGAGTTTGGTAAGAAGAATGGTGTAATCTACCTTATGGACGAGATTCACACGCCTGACTCATCTCGTTACTTCTACGCAGAGGGTTATGAGGAGCGTCTTGCGAAGGGCGAGAAGCAGAAGCAACTCTCGAAGGAGTTTGTGCGTGAGTGGCTTATGGCAAATGGCTTCCAAGGTCAGGATGGTCAGCAGGTGCCAGAGATGACTCCTGAAATCGTTGCAAGCATCACCGAGCGTTACATCGAGTTGTACGAGAATATCGTTGGCGAGAAGTTCGAGAAGGCGGAGTGCGACGATGTTGAGGCTCGAATCTCTGCTAATGTGGCAAAGTGTCTTGCCGATTTGAAATAAAAAATGAAAAAAATATCAATTTTAGCAGTAGTAGTACTGACTTTGGCAGGTGTGTTATTTTATCGCACCTGCCTTCGTCATAGTGAGTTCGTTATTCTCTCGACCAACGATATGCACGCCTCGCTCGACAATATGGCGAGGTTGGCTACGGCAGTCAAGGAGTGTCGTGATACTATCTTTACGATTGTGGTCGATGCGGGAGATAGATGGACTGGCAATGCGTATGTCGATTTGGCAGAGGGACGATTGCCGATTATCCGTCTGATGAATGCTGTTGGCTACGATGTGGCAACGCTCGGAAATCACGATTTTGATGCAGGACAAAGAGTGCTTGATAGTGCGATAGCCAAGGCAGATTTCGATGTCGTATGTGCCAATATGTTCTCCACCGGCTCTCTGCTTAACGAGGTGGCAAGAAGCAAGCAATTTACTACCCCAGAGGGCATTAAGGTCGATTTTGTCGGTGTTGTAACGAGTTATGCGAATGGTCATCCCGACGGAAACGATGTCAATTTTGATGGGTTGAAGTTTGAAAATCCGCAGAGTGTTGCCGAGCGTGAGTGCGAGAGTTTGGAGGGTGATGTAAAGGTGCTCTTATCGCATATGGGCGATGATCGAGATATGGAGTTAGCATCTCGATATGGCGGATATGATGCAATTATTGGCGGTCATACACACGCCATCTTGGATACTCTCGTAAAGGGTACATTGGTAGCCCAGACAGGTCGTAAATTGCGCTATGTTGGTGCGATAAGGGTGCAGATGCGAGGTCGTAGGGTAGTGAGTGTTCACTACGAAAATATACCATTGAAAGGGTATGCAAAGGATGCGAATATCGAGCGTATAATTACGGATATAGAGTCAAATCCAGCATTGAAGGAGGTGGTTGGCTCGATGGCAAAGGATGTAAACCATACAGGTTTGTGCAATTTGCAGACAAAAATTATCAAGGAGGCGACAGATGCCGAGATAGGTATTTATCATCGTGGCGGAGTGCGTCTTGTAGATGGTTTGTCAGAGGGCGATGTTACGGTGAAGATGCTCTTCGACAATGAACCATTTTTCTCGCAAGTACACACTATGTTGATGACTCCTGAGCAGTTGCGAAAACTGATTATTTCGAAGTATAACGACACCGAAAATATGAAGGAGTCACATTGTGTAGACCTCTATGCCACAACGCCTTACCGCATTGTGGTTGATGAGAATAATGAGGCTTTTGATGTGCGATTTCCTCTCCTCAAAGAGGGTGTGAAATATCGTATTGCAATGGCGGACTATGTTGCTCGAAACTACAAGAATTTGGAATGCGAGAATGAGGTGCGAACACCTCTTTTGGTCTTCGAGTTGGATAGGGCTTACTTCGAGAATAATTCGCCTGTTTCGATCTCGAACAAATCGTTGCAAAGTGTCGTTGTCCGCAAAAAACGATAAAAAGAGTAACAAAGTGGTAAATTTTCATTACCTTTGCACTCTGTGCAATAAAAGGCTAATGGCTAACGGCCAATAGCTAATGGCTGAAAATATAAAAAATATCGAAATATATGGCAGTAGAATTGAAAGATTTGACCAAGAGCGAAGATAACTATTCGCAATGGTACAACGACCTTGTAATGAAGGCTGGTTTGGCGGAGAATTCCGCAGTGCGTGGTTGTATGGTTATCAAACCTTATGGCTATGCTATTTGGGAGAAGATGCGCGATGTGTTGGACGGTATGTTCAAGGAGACAGGCGTGCAGAACGCATATTTCCCACTCTTCATCCCTAAATCGTTCTTCTCGAAGGAGGCAAACCATGTTGAGGGCTTTGCCAAGGAGTGCGCCGTGGTTACTCACTACCGTTTGAAGAATGATGAGAACGGCAAGGGTATCGTTGTAGACCCTGCGGCTCGCTTGGAGGAGGAGTTGATTGTTCGTCCTACATCGGAAACAATCATCTGGAATACATACAAGGGTTGGATTAACTCGTATCGTGACCTTCCAATCCTCTGCAACCAGTGGGCAAATGTTGTTCGTTGGGAGATGCGTACCCGTTTGTTCTTGCGTACCGCAGAGTTCTTGTGGCAGGAGGGACACACCGCACACGAAACTCGTGAGGAGGCAGAGGCAGAGGCATTGCAGATGATTAAGGTATATCAGAAGTTCGCTGAGGAGTGGCTCTGCTTGCCTGTAATCGTTGGTCACAAGTCGCCAAACGAGCGTTTTGCAGGTGCAGAGGATACTCTCACCATCGAGGCGTTGATGCAGGATGGTAAGGCTTTGCAGAGCGGTACTTCGCACTTCCTCGGTCAGAACTTCGCAAAGGCTTTCGATGTGAAGTATGCTAACCGTGAGGGTAAGTTGGAGTATGTATGGGCTACATCGTGGGGTGTTTCTACCCGTTTGATGGGTGCTTTGATTATGGCTCACTCGGACAATAACGGTTTGGTGTTGCCTCCGAAGTTGGCTCCAACACAGGTTGTTATCGTTCCTATCTACAAGGGTGAGGAGCAGTTGGAGGCGGCTCGTGTAAAGATGAACGAGATTGCCGATGCTTTGAAGGCAAAGGGCGTGCGTGTTAAGGTTGATGACCGCGACAATGTTCGTGCAGGCTTCAAGTTCGCAGAGTACGAGTTGAAGGGTGTACCTGTTCGTTTGGCACTCGGTCAGCGTGACCTCGCAAATGGCACTATCGAGTTGGCTCGTCGTGATACTCTTACCAAGGAGACCGTTTCGCAGGAGGGACTCGTGGATTATATTGTAAACTTGCTCGACGAGCAGCAGAAGAATATCTTCAAGAAGGCACTCGATTATCGTAACTCGATGATTACCAAGGTTGATACTTGGGATGAGTTCGTTGAGGTATTGAACAATAAGGGCGGTTTTATCTCGGCACACTGGGACGGAACACCAGAGACCGAGCAGGCTATCAAGGAGGCTACCAAGGCAACCATTCGTTGTATTCCTTTGGATGTTGAGCCAGAGGAGGGTAAGTGTATCTTCACAGGCAAGCCATCGCCTTATCGTGTATTGTTTGCGAAGAGTTACTAAAAAGGGTATGAGCGAAAACGCTACAAACATACGAACAAAACAGATATACCGAGTAACCCTACTCGGTATGTTTGTCAATATGCTCCTCTTCGCCTTTAAACTCGTGGCGGGTATTTTTGGTCGAAGTGGTGCGATGATAGCCGATGCTGTTCACTCGGCATCGGACTTTGTTACTGATGTTGTTGTGTTGGCATTTGTTCGTATAAGCGCAAAACCTCGTGACGATGACCATAAGTGGGGGCACGGCAAGTACGAAACTCTCGCTTCGTTGATTATTGGAGTGTCGTTGTTCGCTGTTGGCGTTGATATTTTTATAGATAGTGCCCAGAAAATCAACTCTGTTATTGCAGGCGAGGTGTTGCCACGCCCAGGTGTAATAGCGATTGTTGCCGCTGTGGTGTCAATCCTTACGAAGGAGGCATTGTATCAATTCTCCGTGCATAAGGGCAAGCAACTGGATAGTCCATCGGTTGTGGCAAATGCGTGGCATCATCGTAGCGATGCCCTCTCTTCGATTGGTGCGTTGCTGGGTATTGGTGCAGCCTACTTCCTCGGCGAGAAGTGGCGCATCGCCGACCCGATAGCGGCGATTGTGGTGGCGGCTCTTATTGTAAAGGTTGCTATTGACCTTTGTCGTACGGCTCTTGCTGAACTCCTCGAAAAGAGTTTGCCAAAAGAGGTCGAAGAGGAGATTTTGTCGATTATCTCGGCTGTACCAAATGTCTACAAACCTCACAATCTTCGCACACGCCGCATAGGTGCAAATATCGCCATCGAGGTGCATATTCGTGTCAATGGCGATATGAGCGTCTTCGAGTCGCACGAGATTTCGAAAGAGATTGAGCGTTCTTTGCGCTCACGCTTTGGCGAGCATACGGCAGTGGCTATCCATATTGAGCCGTTAAAATAATCTCTAAAAATGTTTGAAAAGGCGTAATTCACCTACGCTTTTGGGCGATTCACCCCAAATGAAATAGTGCTTAAAAATCGAAAAAGTGCCGTTACAGCCCGTTTACGGCACTATTTTTGTCTACTACTCTCCGATGAATCGGGAAGTAGAGTGTTTGTAAGGATTTGGCGCTTTGGTAAAAATTTTCTACCTTGCAGTCGCAAAGGTGATATGTTTTGCACCTTCGCATATATAAATAACGAGAAGTTTAACTAAAAAATTGTATTGCCTATCGAAAAACATCTACTCTTAAAACCATTTTAGAAAGGAGAAGAGTATGAAAAGTGGAATGTTAAGCGACCAGGCTCTGCTTGAAATGTATCAGCAGGGCGATAGCGATGCCCTTTCACAACTTTTAGAGCGCCACACACGCCGTTTGCGAGATTATGTTCGTATGATGGTCAAAGATAACGATGTGGCTGACGACCTGACGCAGGAGATACTTATAAAGGTCGTTAAGGTGATAGACGAAGGCCGCTACACAGACACAGGTCGATTTCAGCCTTGGTTGTTGCGCATTGCGCACAACAGAGTGTTAGACCACTTCCGAGCACAAAAGCAGGTTAAGACCGTAAGCGAGTCGAGTGCAGGATTTGATGTTTTAGGCAGTAAAAAGTTTGCAGAGCCTTCGATAGAGGATAATATAATATCGGAGCAGCAAGCCGAGGAGTTACGCTCGTTGATTGAAATGCTACCAGAGGAGCAGCGAGAGGTTGTCCGAATGCGCTACTACGAGGGGTTAAGTTTCAAGGAGATCGCTGAGCATACTGGGGTGAGTATCAATACTGCACTTGGCAGAATGAGATATGCCCTGATTAATATGCGACAGATGATAAAAGAGAAAAATTTGGTTCTTTGTTGAACTTATTGACAATAAAATACTCAACTTTGTCGTTGTATAGGTGAAGTTCATTAAAATTCTTGCCTATGGAGAATATCGACAATCGAGTATTACACCATGTCTGCGAGGAGGATCTATTTCTATCGCAAGTTATTTGCGGAGATGCGGAACTACTCTATTTAGATTCGTTCTTACATACGATTCTTCGTTCGGAGGCATAAAGAGGGTTAATTTGTGGGAGGGTTGCTACTTGTAGCAACCCTTTTTTGTAAAATCGTTTTTAAGCAGCGATAGCTTCGTTACGCCAAAATTTTCAAGACAGGAAAATACATCTAGTATTCCCCAGCCTTGAAAATTTTAGCAAGCCTTGCTCTCATCTGCTTAAAAAGCAATTTTACTTGGTTGGTGGGAGTCCTGCGGTTTCGCTACCTTGTTTAGCACAAAATTTTCTCGTTAATTTCCAATTAAAACTATTCACAAAATAATCTCGTCATAGACGATTTTTTTGTTGTTTACCTTGCTCTCATCTGCTTAAAAACAATTTTACTTGGTTGGAGGGATGGTTGTTATGCGCTTTTCTTGCCTTACTATTTACACAAAAAACCGAGTCTACGCATATGGTAGACTCGGTTACCTATTATATATACTGCTCTACTTCTCGATGAATGCAGCGTAGTCGTCAGCCGAAAGGAGCGACTCAACCTCCTCCGGAGCAGACATCTTAATCTTTACCATCCAACCCTCGCCGTATGGATCTTTGTTTACGAGTGCAGGGTCAGCATCGATTGCAGGGTTTACCTCTACAACCTCGCCCGAAACAGGAGTAAATGCGTCAGAAACGGTCTTTACAGCCTCGATAGTACCGAAGATGTCGCCAGCAGCCAAGTTCTCGCCCTCGCTCTGGATATCAACAAATACGATATCGCCCAACTCGCTCTGTGCAAAGTCGGTAATACCAACATAGGCGTATTCGCCCTCTACTCGACACCACTCGTGGTCGTTCGAATACTTCAATTCAGCAGGAATGTTTGACATAGTTATATAGTTTTTAGTTGTTTGCTTTCTGCAAAGATAGTTAAATAATTACAAATTCAATCTCTTTGAACAAATAATCTTTTATCTCACCTTGTTTGTTTTCGAGTTGCAACGCTCCCGATGGAGCAGTGCCGAGAATTTTTGCTTCAAATCGCTCTCCACTTGGCAAAGCGTAGGTGTGATACTCGTTCAAGCGATACAACAATGAATTGTATCTTTCGTGCAGCACATCATCGCTATTAAGTTGAGAGTTGAGAGTTGAGAGTTGAGAGTTTTTAATTCTACGCAAAGACTCATAATTCTCTTGCAAATGCTGCAAAAAGCACTGCAAAACCTCCTCTGTATCAAGTTCTCTACCAAGTAGTTGCGCCATTGAAACAGGATTTGGCAACGAAGCGTCAAACTCTTTCTGATTGACATTTATACCCACACCCACTATCGTACGGCGCAACGACGAAGGTGCAAGAGAGTGTTCAATTAGTATGCCTACCAACTTCCTATCGCCTACATAGATGTCGTTTGTCCACTTTATTTTCGCCTCGATGCCATACTCCGCAAGCATATCAACGAGCGACAACGCAACAACCTCCGATACCGAAAACTGTTCGGCAATAGGCACAAAGGTTGGCTCTAATACCACTGAAAAGGTTAGATTTTCCCCCTTTCGGCTATGCCACTCGTGTCCTCGCTGACCACGACCTGCGGTCTGGAAATCTGCCCATACAACATCACCCTCGTGATACTTTTCATCACGAGCGTCGTCGTTAGTCGAAGCGGTGGTGTCGAAATGATAGATCATTTTTACGCCTGAACACCAAAATCTCGCAATGCGTCGTTCAATGTGGTCTTCTTGTCGGTAGACTCCTTACGCTTGCCGATAATCAAGGCGCACGCCACATTGAATTCGCCAGCAGGGAACTTCTTTGGATAGGTGCCCGGAATAACCACCGAGCGAGCAGGAACATAACCCTTATAGGTTACAGGCTCCTCGCCCGTAACATCGATGATGTGTGTTGAGCCGGTGATTACGGTATTCGAGCCGATAACAGCCTCACGGCAGATGTGCGCACCCTCAACGATGATGGCACGAGAGCCGATAAAACAGTTGTCCTCAACAATTACGGGAGCAGCCTGCACAGGCTCCAATACGCCACCGATGCCAACTCCACCCGAAAGGTGGACATTCTTACCAATCTGCGCACACGAACCCACAGTAGCCCAGGTATCAACCATAGTGCCCGTATCGACATAGGCTCCTATATTTACATACGAAGGCATCAATACTGCACCCGGAGCGATATAGGCTCCGTAGCGAGCCATTGCGTGAGGAACAACTCGCACGCCCAACTTCTCGTAGTCGTGTTTAAGGTCGATTTTGTCGTACCACTCCAACTCGCCAGCACGCATTGTGCGCATCTTCTGAATAGGGAAGTACATAATAATAGCCTTCTTCACCCACTCATTTACCTGCCACTCGCTCTTCTCCAAGTCGATTGGCTCAGCCGTGCGAAGTTCGCCCTTGTCTACCGCCTCAACAACGGCACGAATTGCCGCTTTTGTATCCTCTTGTTCGAGCAAGGCACGGTTATCCCATGCCTGCTCGATTATTGTTTTAAGTTCCGAAAAATTACTCATCTAAAATGACTTTTCAGTCTAATTATTATTCCTACCACTTAACCTCTTGAGTGTAAGTAACGCCGAAGTTGTCGGTTACACGAATCTCACCCGAAGTAACACCCTCGCTTGGCTTAACACGGAAGATGAAAGGCGAATTTACTGGGTGCGAGTAGTGTGATGGCCACTTCGACAACTTCTGCTTTTTGTGCTCTCCGTAAATCTTCATATAGTCGGCATCGCGCTCCGATACACGAGCCATATCTGCAACCTTCACGCCATTCTCCCACCACTCTGGGGTTGACCAACCCTCTGGCGAGTGATTCCAAATGGTAACCTTAACCCAGCCACCTTTGTTTTGGGCAGGGGTGTATGAGCGCATCTGGTAACTGCGGTCGTGGTTGAGAGTCTTGTAATACCACTCCATCTTGCCACCTTTAACCTCGACAACCATATATCCATTTGGAGTTCCATCGTTTGTGAGTTCACGGTTGAGGTGTGGCTGACCCATACAACGAGCAACGCTTATTGTCTCAACATTCGAGAGGTGACGAAGTTGCTCAGGAGTCTTCTCGTGCTGGTAGTTGTAACTGTAATTCTGACGCATAAATCCTGAGAGCGCATAAACCTTGCTGAACTCCGAGAGAAGTTTGCTGTAAACATTGTAGTTGACTTTGTCAAGACCGAAACTTGCACGGCTCTTCAAGAGTGGAGCATTGCTGCACAATACAATAGTCTTATCCTTGCTAACGAGTTTCAAGTCGTTCTCCAACCACTTGCAAGTGCTCTCCTCCAAACCAAGTTCGTGCTTGTCATAGCCGGTCTGACGATTGAAAATCGAACTATCAACCACTACAAAGTGCATCTTGCCGATGTTGAACGAGTAGTTTACAGGTGTTATGTAGTTCTCGTAGAGAGCAGCACTGAACACAGTTTCGAGAATGTTGTTATCATAGTGGTCGTGGCGACCAATTACGTTAAATACAGGGAATTTAGCCGAATTAACAACATTTACATACTCTGGGAATGCCTTTGCGTTGTTAGCAACCAAGTTGCCAAGTGTAATTGCATAGAGTGGATCTGTGTTACCCTCCTGCAACTTTGCAATATCGGCGTAAACGCTCTCGCGGAGAATCTTTATGCTCTTGCCGTCAGTAAGTTGAGGATCGCCTACCAAGGCGAGGGTGAAATTCTCGGCTACAACCTCACGCTTCTTCAATGTGAAGTCTGCACGAACTGCCTCGGCATAACGAGGTATGCGGAGGAAGAACTGTGGCATATTGCCCAAGGTTGGTACTTCGTGTGTCGCAGGTACAGAGATCTGCACGAAACGAGCATTTGCAAGGTTGCTCTTCATTGCAAAACCTCCGCTGACATCGGTCAAAACGCTCTGCTCACCATCGCTTACTACTACGCCCTGAATAGGGTTGCCGTCGGTGTCGAGAATACGACCATACACATTTGTGCCATCTTTGAGTGGCTTAACATACTTTGCCCAAGTGTTGGTGAACTCACCCTTGATGATAGATGTACCTGGCTTACCGCAGAACTCATTTGGTGTATTATGCTCGCAGGTTACAGTACCCTTGTTAGCGCAGTTGTAGATGTAGTGATGCATCGGCTTCTCGTTTACCTTTTTGCAGAAGAGCAAACCAACGATGCCACCAATGCCACCCGATGTGTTGGTAGAGATGCTGGAAACTTTACCATAGTTTACGCAGTTGAGGAATGTTGAACCCTTCTTTACATTCTTGGCGAGGAAGAAACCACCACCAATACCACCGATGCAAGCGTAGCGGTCGCCCTTGTTCATACAAGCAATCTCGCCATAGTTAACACAGTTGGTAACTTGGAGTGTAGAAGAACTCTGTGCTACAATACCTGCGGTGTATGATGGCAACGAAGTGTTAGAAGTAACCTTGCCATAGTTAACACATCCCAATATAGAGTTGTTCAAAGGGCAAGCCGCAATACCCGATGTGAAGGTCTCGGATGTACCCGATGAAGAGATTGCGCCAAAGTTGTTGCAAGCAACCACATCTCCACCTGTCCAAGTTACAATACCTGCGATGCGGATAAAGCCCTTACCATTGTTCGAGAGAGGAGTTGTAATAGCAGCCACATTACCACGGTTTACACAATACTTAACAGGAGTATGTGGACCACCATCACCAATAACGCCCGAAACGTGGATGTTAGGGAAGTCGCTGATTGAACTGATAAAACCTGTATTCTCGCAACGATAGATGCCGACATCCTTTCCAACTCGTCCAAGTGACATCGCTGCGACACCTGCCAAACGCAAACGCAAACCTTTGGTGATAGTTGTCGAGCCGATATTTGACGAAATTTTACCGGTATTCTTGCAGTTGTATACGAGGTTGTAGTTGTGTGCTACGATACCTGCGATAAATACGCTCTTCGAGAGTCCTTCGCCAGTGTGCTCAATGAAACCATTGTTCACGCAGTTGATAATGCGTCCCTCGTTGGTTTCTGCCAAGTAACTGATGTAGAGAGGCTCCAAGTCGTAGCGTGAGTCGATGTTCATAACGCACGAGTTGTCTACGATGAGGTTCTTCAATGTTCCGCCCATAGCAATGTTTTTGATTAACGCCTTCTGGGCATTCCAATTGCAAAGTTTGTGGCCACAACCATCGATTTCAAATTCGAGGTTGAGCAACTGAGGTAACTTCTTTGCCTTTGTCATATCGATGTCGGCCTTGAAGCATACCACACCTTGCTCATTCTTCCAAGAAGAGAGGTTTGCTTTGTTGTTTACATCATTAATGAATGCTACAAGTTCTTTGTAGTTCGAGATGCCCTCTGCGTAAGTTGAGAGCGAGAATGCTGCAAATAGCAACAAAAGGAGTGTTTTTTTCATACTTGGTATAGTGTTAAGTTTATTTATGTTCATAAATACCTACAAATTTAGGCAGTTTTTACCACAGATGCAAATTTAAGCGGAGAAATTTACTCTTTTACTCGAATTTTGGCTTGTGATTTGCATCTTTTGGAGGTGTAATTCGTAAAAATAAGATCTATGAAAAACACAACATTGTCAGTTTTGGCGCTACTCGGAGGTATGGTACTTGGTTCGGCTGTGGCGCTTGCATTTGCCCCAAAAACGGGCGAGGAGATGCGAGGTATGGTACGAGATTTCTTGGGCGATGAGATGAACAAGTGGCACGAGGCGTGCAGACAAGCAAAGGCGGCGTGCGAGAGTGAGTCTAAGGGGTAATCTATGCAGGAGCATCGATCAGGATTCGCCGCTCTTTTCATCGCTCTTTTGGCGGCATTGGCGGCTGCACTACTCTTGTTAGTTGCGCTTGTGGTGTGGTTGGCGGATTTGATGGGTGGAGTACTCTACCCCTGCCTTATAGTAGGCGGCTTTATGGCGTTGATAGCCATTATTGTCTATAATGTATCGCTACGCCACACCCTCCGTGCTGTCCACGAAGAAATTTTGGCGATCTCCGAGATCGCCAAAATTATCCGTATCGCCCTATCGTGGTTGGGGCGACTAATATGATTTTTATAGGTCTTGATGCTACTTTACAGCCACAGCATCAATCTCAACCTTTGCACCCATCGGCAAGGCTGCTACTTCGTAGCACATACGAGCAGGTTTCTCGCCCTCAAAGTACTCGGCATATACCGCATTCATCGCCGCAAAATCCTTGATACTGTCGAGTAAAACGGTAGTCTTTACTATGTCGCTGTAATCCATTCCCGCCTCCTTCAAAATAGCACCGAGGTTGTTGAGTGACTGGCGAGTCTGCTCCTCGATGCTCTCTGGCATAGTGCCAGTTGCTGGGTTTATTGGGAGTTGTCCCGAAACATAGAGTGTAGCCTCTGCCTCCACAGCCTTGCGAGCCTGTGAGTAAGGGCCTACCGCCTTTGGTGCGTTCTGCGCCGCAATCGTGATAATTTTAGTCATAACTTTACATTATTTAGTTTTTAGTTCTTATTTTCAAGGTATTTACCAACAATCAACGCAGCGTCGTAGACATACTCGGCGCAAGGGCGTTTCTTGTAGTATTCGGCGGTGCGAGGCGATGGCGTAGGCTCATCTTTTGGATGGTCGAGTCCAAGCAGTGAGCGACATACTATATTGCCATTTTGCTCTCGGAACTTCTCGGCAAACTCCTGTACCAAAGCGTAGTTTGCCTTCTTGGCTGTTGCATCTGTGGCAGTGGGGCAGGGCGATAGGAAACTCGCAACAAATGCCATTCCGCTCACAGCACCGCACACCTCGCGCAGTCGTCCCATACCGCCACCAAACGAGGCGGTGATGGTGGCAACCATCTTCTCGTCAAGGTTTGTGATGTCGGCATACGCCATAGCCACCGATTGTGCGCAGTTGTAACCTTCGTTAAATAGGGCTTTGGCACGCTCGGCACGCTCTATTGGGTTAATTTTTACCTCTGACATAACTTAAAAATGTGATATTTTGCGTAAAGGTAGCAATTTTTTGGCGAGAAAGTTCCAAAAATTGTAATAAAAAAGTAAATTTGTCGGAGTAAAAAGCAGATTTATGGATATTGCCCACAACGAACAAGGCTTGGATTATGGCTCTTTGATGAGTCGTCGTATCCGCCGTATATTATTAGTTTGCAACAGTTACGACAGTTATGCGCTCGAAGAGGATGGTCGTATCGATGCTCGTATTAAGCAGGAGTACAACGAACTTAATTTGAGTAATCCGCCAGCAATCTCTCGTGTCGAGACTCCGGTCGAGGCTCTCGACTTGGTGCGTAGCGGTGAGAAGTTCGACCTCGTTATGACAATGTATAATGTGGGTACACTCGATGTCTTCACCTTTGCCGAGCAGATGAAGGAGTTGCAACCGTTGACACCTATCGTTTTGTTGACAAACTCCACCAAGGAGATACATCGCCGAATAAGCGAAAATCACACTACGGCAATTGATAAAATTTTCTGCTGGAACAACTCCACAGACCTCATTATCGCCATCATCAAGTTGTTGGAGGATTCGATGAATGCCGACCACGACATCTTGGAGGTGGGTGTTCAGGCGATTTTGTTGGTTGAGGATTCGATTCGTTACTACTCAACATATCTTCCTGCGTTGTATAAGTTGGTACTGCAACAAAATATCGCCTCGGTGCGTGATGCGTTGAACGAAAATCAGCAGATTATGCGTAAGCGTGCCCGTCCGAAGATTTTGATGGCTACGAACTACGACGATGCCGTTGCGTTGTATGAGCGATATAAGCAGAACTTGCTGGGTGTTATATCGGATATTGGCTTTGTATTGCACAAAAATGATGATCCGAGTACGGAGAAGTTGGATGCGGGCGTGGATTTGTGTAATCTTATCCGTGAGGATAATCCCGAAATGCCATTTCTGATGCAATCCTCGCAGGCTTCGATGCGTTCGGTAGCAGAGCAGTTGGGCGTAGGTTTTATTGTTAAAAATTCCAAGACTCTGCTTCACGAGTTGAATGAGTATATAGGTCGTGCCTGCGCATTTGGCGACTTTGTTTTGAGCGACTCGGATACTCACGATGAGATTGCCCGTGCCAAAGATTTGTATGGTTTGGAGCGATTGCTGCACAATGTGGCAGATGACATCCTCTATCGTGTAGTTTCGACAACTTACCTCTCGAAGTGGCTATTTGCACGAGGTATCTTCTCGCTCGGAAACTCCTTCCGAGCCTTGACAATAGCGGAGTTCTCGGACTTGGCTGCTGTACGCCGATTTTTGACTGACAGCATTCGTGACTACCGCATCAAACAGGGTTTGGGCGTGGTGGCTCGCTTCTCACCAGAGACATATAATGATGCAATATGGTTCTCGAAGTTGGGCAATGGCTCGCTCGGAGGCAAGGCACGAGGCCTGGCGTTTATGAACCATATATTGCAGAAATATAACCTATATAATAAGTGGGATAGTGTGCGTGTTTTGGTACCACGAACACTTGTTATCACCACCGAGTACTTCGACCGCTTTATCGTAGAGAATGGTCTGCAATATGTGATAAATGCTGATGTGAGCGATGACGAGATTTTATCGGAGTTTGTCGCTTCGGTCTTGCCGAAAGAACTTACGGAGGCGTTGCGAGTATTTATCCGCCATGTGCGTAAACCATTGGCTATTCGCTCGTCGTCGAAGTTGGAAGACTCATATTATCAGCCATTTGCGGGTATCTATTCTACCTATATGATTCCGCATACCGAGAATGAAGATCAGGAACTCCGACTCCTCTCGAAGGCGATAAAGAGTGTCTATGCTTCGGTCTATTTTGCCTCATCTCGTGCCTATATCACCGCCACGGCAAATGTGATTTCGGAGGAGAAGATGGCGATTGTCATCGAGGAGATTTGTGGCTCGGAGGATAAAGGTTACTACTTCCCAACATTCTCTGGTGTGGCTCGTTCGTTGAACTACTATCCGATAGGTTACGAGCGTGCCGAAGATGGTATTGCAAAGGTCGCTTTCGGTTTGGGTAAGGCGGTAGTAGATGGAGAACAGGTGTTGCGTTTTTCGCCAAAGTATCCGCAGAATATACTGCAAACCTCCGTGCCGGCACTCGCTATGCGAGATACGCAGCAGGTTATGTATGCCCTAAATCTCCAACCCGATAAGTTTAAGACCTCGCTTGACGATGCTGTAAACCTCGAAAAGATTAAAATTGCTGATTGTGGCTCGTTCCGCAATATGAAGCATGTCGCTTCGACTTGGGATATGCAGAATATGCGTATGACCGATTCGTCGTTGGTTGAGGGTATCAAAGTGGTTACTTTTGCCCATATCTTGAAGTATAACACCTTCCCATTGGCGGAGATTTTGGTGGAGTTGCTCGAAATTGCCGAGCGAGAGATGAAGTGCTGCGTCGAGATTGAGTTTGCTGCCAATATGGATAGAGGCGAAAGATTGGCTATCTTCAATGTTTTGCAGGTGCGACCTATTGCCGAGGGGGCTTCGGGTGCGGCGATTGACTGGTCGAAAATCGACACTTCGAATGCTTTGATATACTCGGAGAGTGCGCTTGGTACGGGCGCAGTGAATGATGTTTGTGATGTGGTTTATCTGCGAGAGGAGAACTTCAATCCTGCCTCAACCGAGAGAATTGCCGAGGAGGTTACCCGTCTTAATGCCAAGATGCGAGAGGAGGGAAGAGGATATGTACTGGTAGGCTTTGGTCGTTGGGGTTCGAGCAATCCGTGGTTGGGAGTGCCGGTTAAGTGGAGCGATATTTCGGAGGCGAAGGTAATCGTGGAGTGTGGTCTTGATAATTTCCGCATTGAGCCGAGTCAGGGTACGCACTTCTTCCAAAATCTCACCTCGTTTGGCGTAGGCTACATCACGGTAAATCCGTATATAGAAGATGGCTCACTTGACTTTGCCAAGTTGAATGCTATGCCTGCAACCTATGAGAGTGAGTTTGTGAGATGTGTGCGCTTTGATAACCCTCTCGAAATATGTATAGATGGAGTTGGCAATAAGGCTATTGTTAAATAGAAAATCGGCAGGGGTTTTCCCTGCCGATTTTTAGTTGCTGAACGAGAGTTCGTCGCCTGAAAGATCTATTACAATAGGCTGCGATTTGTCTACCTTGCCTGCCAAGATACGCTTCGACAACTCGTTGATAACCTCTCGCTGAATTACTCGTTTCACGGGGCGTGCGCCGTATGCAGCATCGTAGCCGATATGGGCAATCCATTTGCGAGCCTTGTCGGTTACTCGCAACTCTACGCCGCTCTGTTTGAGCATCTTGTGTACAATGCCGAGTTGGATATCGACAATCTCCAAAATGTTCTTTTCGGACAATGGCTCGAACATCACAATCTCGTCAATACGATTCAAAAATTCGGGTTTGAGGTGCATTTTTAGTTGCTCAACTACCTCTCGGCGAGTATCTTCAACTATCTCTGCCGAGACCTCACCACCTTCGCTCATAGCACGGGCGAAACGCTCCTGAATTGTGAGTGCGCCCATATTTGAGGTCATAATAATTATCGTATTGCGGAAGTCGACCGTGCGACCTTTGTTGTCGGTCAGACGACCATCGTCAAGCACCTGTAACAAGATGTTGAATACATCGGGGTGAGCCTTCTCAATCTCGTCGAGCAAGACCACCGAGTAGGGCTTGCGACGCACTGCCTCGGTGAGTTGTCCGCCCTCATCGTAACCGACATATCCCGGAGGCGCACCGACCAAGCGTGATACGGCGTGTCGCTCCTGGTACTCGCTCATATCTATTCGAGTCATCATATTCTCGTCGTTGAACAAGAACTCCGCCAAGGCACGAGCCAACTCGGTCTTTCCAACACCCGTTGAGCCAAGGAATATGAACGAGCCGATTGGCTTTTTCGCATCGGATAAACCTGCTCTTGCACGGCGTACAGCATCGGAAACAACCTCAATCGCCTGCTCCTGACCGACCACTCTGGCGTGGAGTGCCGACTCCATATTGAGTAACTTCTCACGCTCGGAGGCGAGCATTCGCTTTACGGGTATTCCTGTCCAGCGAGATACCACCTCGGCAATATCCTCGGCGTCGACCTCCTCCTTGATCATTGAGCCGGCAGAGGTCTGTGCCTTCAACTCCTCGTTGAACGATGCGATGCGCTTCTCTGCCTCAACAATAGAGCCGTATCTAATCTCGGCAACCTTACCGTAGTCGCCAGTGCGCTCTGCCTGTTGCGCCTCGATTTTGAGTTGCTCGATGCGCTCCTTTTCGTGCTGAATTTTGCGGATGAGATCACGCTCGCCCTCCCACTTGGCACGCATTGTCTGCGATTTCGACTTCAACTCCTTTATGTCGTTATCGAGGGTTGCGATACGCTCCTTATCCCCCTCACGACGGATTGCCTCACGCTCAATTTCGAGTTGACGAATACGGCGGTCGAGCGAGTCCAACTCTTCGGGTACGGAGTTCATCTCCAAGCGCAAGCGAGAAGCCGCCTCATCGACCAAATCTATCGCCTTGTCGGGCAAAAATCGGGAGGTGATGTAGCGGTGCGACAACTCCACAGCCGATACAATCGCCTCATCTTTGATACGCACCTTGTGGTGGTTTTCGTATCGCTCCTTCAAACCTCGCAAAATCGAAATCGAATCCTCTGGTGTAGGCTCATCGACCATCACCTTCTGGAAGCGGCGTTCGAGCGCCTTGTCCTGCTCGAAATACTTCTGATATTCGTCGAGCGTAGTCGCTCCGATTGTGCGCAACTCGCCACGAGCAAGGGCAGGTTTGAGGATGTTGGCAGCATCCATTGCTCCGCTGGTTTTGCCTGCTCCAACGAGGGTGTGAATTTCATCGATAAAGAGCAATACTTCTCCCTCACTCTCAATCACTTCGTTGATTACTGCTTTGAGTCGCTCCTCAAATTCGCCTTGGTACTTTGCGCCCGCAATCAACGCTCCCATATCGAGCGAAAATATACGCTTTGAACGGAGATTTTCGGGCACATCGCCATCGATAATTCGGTGGGCAATACCCTCGACAATGGCGGTCTTTCCGACTCCCGCCTCGCCCACGAGTACGGGGTTGTTTTTGGTGCGTCGTGAGAGAATTTGCAACACCCTTCTAATCTCCTCATCACGACCAATCACAGGGTCCAATTTACCCTTTTGCGCCTGTTCGTTGAGATCTATCGCATATCGTGATAGAGCCTCGGTTTTTTGATTACTGTTCATTGCTTTCTTATTTTTGGTTCTCTTTCTGATTGTCGCCCCAGCAAATCCTTTGCCAAGTCAATTTTGAGTGCCGTTATGACGGAGAGATGACATAAGTGTCAAAAAATATGACAAGAAGACGCCATTTTGACCGAAAAATGGTATATTTGTGCAGCGAAATGTCATATTTTGGCGATGAGAACTCTCAATAGATATGCCTCTGATGAAGAGGGCGTGCTTGCAACCTTCTCGTTTTTGCGATTTCCGCTGATAGTGATGGTGGTGATTTGCCACGCATATATCTACAAGTTACCGGCTAGCGGCTCCGTTGAGGGGTTTGCTGCACTCTCGTTTGTACTATCTAAAATTGTTGCCCGAATAGCCGTTCCAAACTTCTTGTTTATATCGGGTTATCTGCTTTTTAGGGGCGTAGAAAATCCCTCGTTAAGGCTCTATTGCGAGAAGTTAAAACGCAGACTGCGCACCTTGGTTATCCCATATATATTTTGGAATCTGGCGATTATTCTGCTCTACTTTATGGGGCAGATACTCGTGCCCGACCTCTTTTCGGGTGGCAATGCCAGAGTGTGCGACTATACACCACTTGAATGGTTACAGGCTTTTTGGAGGGTAGATGGTACGGATAGTCCAATAAATCCGCCATTGTGGTATATGCGCAACCTTATGGTGCTGGTGGTGTTGTCGCCTGTGGTCTATCTGCTCCTGAAAAATAGGGTAGTCGGAGCGCTATTCCTCGCAACGATGCTTGGCTTGTGGCTGGGTGTGCCAAAGTGTGGCGAGGTGGTATGGTTACAACCAAAGGTTGTATTCTTCTTCTCGTTAGGAGCGTGGTTTTCAATACATAGGGTGGCATTTCCGAAGTTTAGACTATCGGCTACGGCGGTGCTGCTGTTCCTCTATATTGCCGCCATAGTGGGCACACTTTCGACGGTGGGCGAGTGGCAACGATTTGTCTATGAGGTTGCTATACTTCTCGGTATGCCGCTATCGCTCTATGTGGCGCACTACTTGGTGGTAGAAAGGGGGTGGCAGGTGCCTTCGTTGCTTGGTTCGAGTTACTTCTTTATCTATCTCTACCACTATATCCCTCAGGCGCTGGTGCAGAGGGTTATGCTTCGTGTTCTCTCTCCTGCAACCAATGGCGGTTATCTTGTTATCTACATATTTTCTGTTGTTGTAACGCTGTTTGCAGGCGTTCTTCTCTTTCACTTGATGAAACGATTTTTGCCGAAAACTACCGCCTTTATCCTTGGTAATCGCTAATTTTGGTGCGGGGAGTGATAAAAGATGGGGCTAAAATTATATTTTAGCGAAAAAATGGCAAGAAATAGACAAAGTTTATTAACTTTGTGCCAATTATGGAGAAGTTTATTGTATCGGCTCGAAAGTATCGCCCTGCCAACTTTGAAAGTGTGGTAGGACAATCGCATATCACCTCGACATTGAAAAATGCAATCGAGCGTGGTCAGTTGGCTCACGCCTACCTATTTTGCGGACCTCGTGGCGTGGGTAAAACCACTTGTGCGAGAATTTTTGCAAAGGCTATAAACTGCTTGCACCCCGTAGGTGCAGAGGCGTGCGATAAGTGCGATTCGTGCCTCTCATTCAACGAAAATCGTTCGCTTAACATCCACGAGTTGGATGCTGCGTCGAACAACTCGGTAGAGGATATTCGCAACCTGATAGAGCAGGTGCGAGTGCTTCCGCAGATTGGTCAATACTCGGTCTTTATCATCGATGAGGTACATATGCTCTCGGCAGCGGCGTTCAATGCCTTCCTCAAAACATTGGAGGAGCCACCGCAGCACGCTATCTTTATCCTTGCAACAACCGAGAAACATAAAATTATCCCGACAATTCTTTCGCGTTGTCAGATTTACGATTTCAATCGTATTAGAGTGGAGGATGCAGTGGGATACTTGCGCTATATCGCCCAGAGTGAGGGTGTAGAGGCTGACGATGAGTCGCTCAACCTTATCGCACAGAAGGCAGATGGTGGTATGCGTGATGCATTGTCGATGTTTGACAAGGCGGTGTCGTTCTGTGGTACAAAGTTGGAGTATCACGATGTTGCAGCGACCTTGAATGTTCTCGACTACGAAACATATTTCCGCTTTACGGAGTTGCTCTACGGAGGCGACTATGTAAATGCCTTGTTGGAGTATGATGCTGTGTTGTCGAAGGGCTTCTCCGGTCAGATATTTATGGGCGGATTAAATCAGCACTTACGTGACCTTCTCGTAGCGAAAGGCCCGGCGGTGAAGTTGATTGAGTATACGGGCTCATTGCTCGAAAAGTATCGCCAACAAGCGGCATCGTGCGAGGCGGCTTTCCTCTTTGGAGCAATATCGCTTCTGACCGAGGCAGACTCGAAGTTGCGCACAGCCTCTTCGCAGCGATTGTTGGTCGAACTTACATTGATGAAAATTGCGGCTCTCGGTCAAAAAAAAAACCTTGACCTGACCGCACCATTTGAGGCGAAATACTCATTACCCGATTTAGATGCGCCAAAGCCACAGGTGGTGGTAGCGCCACAACCTGTCGCTCAGAAGGTGGAACAGACTACGGTAGCACCTGCGCCAACTCCTCAACCAATATCAGTGCAGGTGCCAACCGTTGAGCCAGCGGTTGCTCCAATGCCACAGCCAGTGCCGCAACCAACCGTTAAACCTGTGGTTAGTCCAACACCACAGCCAGTTGCAGAATTGACTCCACAACCGACACCTGCGGTGAAACCGACTGTTGAGTCGAAGGTGTCAGGCGTATCGCAGTTGAAGGGCTCTTCGATTTTGGGCGGTACGATAGATGGTCTTCTGAAAGAGGTGTCAAATCCGGTAGATAAGGAGGGTAAAAGTTCTCAGATTGTTATTGATGAGGCGAGTGAGGAGAAGTTGTTGCGTGCAAAGGATGAAATCGTGAAGCAGATGTGTGCCGAGCGACCTCGCTTTGTTTCGGCTTTCGAGAATGTAGAGTTTGAGGGCAATGTCGTTAAGTTGGCTGTACCATCCGAGTCGTTGCGAGATGAACTCCTTGGAGAGCGTTTCGGCATTTTGAAACGAATGTCCGAGATGGCTGGTGTAGAGGGTTGGCTCGATATGAAAATCGAGATTAAGAATATAGATTTTAAGTTGAAGCCTATTAAACTCGAAGATAGAGTAGCGCATATTCGCAAGGTGATGCCTGAGTTTGACTATATGCAAAAGGTGTTCGATATTGATGTAGAATAGTTGAAATAAAAATCGATAATAAAAAGCCAATGGCTAATAGCAAAAGTATATAAAGATGGAAAGAAAGAATTTTGTTGAGGAGTTGCAGTGGCGTGGTATGATTCACACAATTATGCCGGGCGCAGAGGAGCAACTCAAAAAGGAGATGACAACCGCTTACCTCGGTATTGACCCTACGGCAGACTCGTTGCATATTGGTCACTTGGTGGGCGTTATGATATTGAAGCACTTGCAGATGTGCGGACACCGCCCAATCGCCTTGGTTGGTGGTGCTACGGGTATGATTGGCGACCCTTCGGGTAAGTCGCAGGAGCGTAATCTCTTGAACGAGGAGGCTCTGCGCCACAATCAGGAGGCTATCAAGGCGCAGTTGGCTCGCCTTATCGACTTCGATTCGGATGCCGAGAATGCAGCCGTAATGGTGAACAATTACGACTGGATGAAGGAGTTCTCGTTCCTCGATTTCGCCCGTGAGATTGGTAAGTGCATCACCGTAAACTATATGATGGCGAAGGATTCGGTTAAGAAGCGCTTCAATGGCGAGGGCGACGGTATGTCGTTCACCGAGTTTACATATCAGTTGTTGCAGGGTTACGACTTCTTGCACCTCTACCAGACTATGGATTGCAAGTTGCAGTTGGGTGGCGCAGATCAGTGGGGTAACATCACCACAGGTACCGAACTTATTCGTCGTAAACTCGGCTCGGAGGCTGAGGCTTTCGCTATTACCTGCCCGCTTATTACCAAGGCTGATGGAACAAAGTTCGGTAAGACCGAGAGCGGAAATGTTTGGTTGGATGCCCGCTACACCTCGCCTTATAAGTTCTACCAGTTCTGGTTGAATGTTAGCGATGACGATGCAAAGCGTTATATCAAAATCTTCACATTGCTCGACCGTGAAACCATCGAAGGCTTGATTGCCGAGCACGAGGAGGCACCGCACTTGCGTGTATTGCAGAAGCGTTTGGCCGAGGAGGTTACTACAATGATTCACTCTCGTGAGGAGTACGAGAAGGCTGTTGAGGCTTCGCAGATTTTGTTCGGTCAGTCTACTTCGGAGGCGTTGCATCGCCTCGACGAGCAGACCTTGTTGCAGGTGTTCGATGGCGTACCACAGTTCAAGGTATCGAAGGAGGAGTTGGGTTGCTCGTTCATCGACCTCTGCGCCGAGAAATCGTCGATTTTCCCATCGAAGGGCGAGTGCCGCAAGATGATTCAGGGCGGTGGCGTATCGCTCAACAAGGAGAAGGTGGCAGATATTCAGCGTGTGGTTACAGCCGAGGATTTGATTGCCGAGAAGTACATCTTGGTGCAGCGAGGCAAGAAGAACTACTATCTTGTAATTGTTGAGTAAGTGAGTAAAAAATTGTATACAATCGAGTTGGAAGGTATGGATTTCCACGCCTTCCACGGTTGCTACGAGTTGGAGCGACAGACAGGAAGCCACTTCGAGGTGTCGTTGCGCCTTACAACCGAATTAGGGGCGGTTGCCGAGGATGACGATGTTACCAAGGCGGTAAACTATCTGACTGTCTATGAGGTGGTGCGTGAGCAGATGCAACGCACACAACACACCATCGAGCGAGTAGCACAAAACATTATAGAGGCGTTACACGAGCGCTTTCCGCAGATTTGCGAAACGGAGTGTAGGGTAACAAAAATCGCCCCACCTCTGGGAGGCAAGGTGGCGAGAGTTAGTGTAACGCTCAAAGGTTAATGCGAGTTTAATTAGGTAATGGAGCAAAATAACGATTCATTTGGTAGTAAAATAGGTGCGGTACTGGTTGCTGCGGGCAGTGCGATAGGCTTGGGTAGCATTTGGCGCTTCCCATATATTGCTGGCGAAAACGGAGGTGGAGCATTTGTATTGCTCTACCTTGTTAGTGTGCTGATACTCGGTATCCCGGTTATGTTGTCGGAGTTCGCAATTGGTACATATACTCGCAAAGGTCCAGTAAAGGCTTATGGACAATTCTCGAAGTGGTGGAAGCCACTTGGCTACAACAGTATCATAGTATCGACCTTGATATCGGGCTTCTACTATATTGTGGCAGGCTGGTCGCTCTACTACTTTGTGGCGTCGCTCAATGGCACGCTCTATTCGGGCGAGGAGTTTCACTCCATATTCGAGGACTTCCGTGCATCGTGGCAGGAGCCTCTCTACACTCTCCTCTTTAGTCTTGCCACCCATATTGTTGTGGCACGAGGTGTCCGCAAAGGGTTGGAGCGTACCGCCGAGTGGGTTATGCCCATACTCTTTGTTATGTTGCTTATTATCGCAATTCGTGCAGCGATGATGCCAGGCGCAAGGGCGGGCTACGAGTTCTTCTTTACGCCCGACTTCTCGAAGGCATTTACCATTAAAACAGTCGTTAGTGCCATAGGTCAGGCATTTTTCTCACTCTCGATAGGTTTGGGTTGCTTGATAACCTTCTCCTCATATTTCAAGAAGGGAACAAATCTCGCAACTACGGCGTGGTCATCCTCTATGCTTACCTTCTTGGTTGCACTATTGTCAGGCGTGGTGATATTTCCCGCAGTGTTTAGTGTAGAAGGCTTGGAGCCGACACAAGGCCCTACTCTTATCTTCGAAACGCTCCCATTTGTCTTCCGAGGTATGGCAGCCTCTCAACTCTGGTCAGCAATGTTCTTCCTCTTGATAGCCCTGGCGGCATTGACCTCCACTATAACATTCCACGAGGTTATAACCGAGTATTTTCAGGAGCATCACTATTGCTCACGCCGTACGGGCGCTGCAATCTCTACTGTGGTGGCAATTGTCGCTTCGATTGTCTGCCTGTGGTCAAGTCGTTGCTTCGATTTCTTCGATATGATTACCGCCGATGTGCTGATGCCACTCGGAGGCTTGATGACCTGCATCTTTGCGGGCTGGTATCTCGATAGAGCACTCTTTAAGGGGGAGATTTCCAACCACGGAGCACGCCGAGCACGCTTCTTTGGTCTGCTTGTATTTCTGCTTAAATGGGTCGCACCACTATTGATTGGTGTTACCTTTATATATAATTTGATATTTTAGGAGGCTCTTTGTTATAAAATCTCAAAAAAATTAGTAACTTTGAGCGCAAATTGAGAAACACTTTATAACTCATAAATAAAAATTTACACAACTATGATTTCGTACAAGGAATTGGGTCTTGTGAACACAACCGAGATGTTCGCAAAGGCAATTGAGGGTGGCTACGCTATCCCAGCATTCAACTTCAACAACATGGAGCAGTTGCAGGCTATCATTATGGCTGCTGCCGAGACAAAGTCGCCAGTTATCCTTCAAGTATCGAAGGGTGCTCGTAACTACGCAAACCAGACTCTCCTCCGTTATATGGCAGAGGGTGCTGTTGAGTATGCAAAGGAACTCGGCTGGGCAAAGCCACAGGTAGTTCTTCACCTCGACCACGGTGATTCGTTCGAGACTTGTAAGTCTTGCGTTGATATGGGCTTCTCGTCGGTTATGATCGACGGCTCGCACCTCCCATACGATGAGAATGTTGCTCTCACAAAGAAGGTTGTAGAGTATGCACACCAGTATGGCGTAACCGTTGAGGGTGAACTCGGCGTATTGGCAGGTGTTGAGGATGAGGTAGTTGCTGAGGAGAGCCACTACACAAAGCCAGAGGAGGTTGTTGACTTCGTAACTAAGACTGGTTGCGACTCGTTGGCTATCTCAATCGGTACTTCACACGGTGCTTACAAGTTCACTCCTGAGCAGTGTACTATCGACCCACAGACTGGTCGCCTCGTACCACCACCATTGGCATTCGATGTTCTCGCTGCTATCGAGAAGGAAC
>JAGCLL010000156.1 GCA_017647025.1 Alistipes sp.
AAAAATAAGATGGTAGGAGCATTGAAACCCGAAAATATATTCTGTTTCAAGAATCCTTATTCCGATGGTTTTATCTCTATTCGTTCCAAGATTTTCACATACGGATTGTTGTATAAAGCATTTGCAAATGCTGCCATATTCGCAGACAAACTCAATTTTACTCCCCATTACGACTATTATATCAATCGAGAAGGAGTGTTGCCCGAATTGGGAAATATTAAGCATTTTATCCTATTGTATGGCTCATACGGCGAACCCATCGCTCACGATATTGAAAGCACAATGGTTGAAGGTGGTATAGCATCGGTGCAGGTGTGTGATTATCGAAACTTCTGTCACGGCCGATTTATATTTGCGAGCAATCATTGTCAAAGCAAACGCTACGCCGAAACTGATGCGTGTGTTATAATGCTTACAACACCACGCGAAGCAAAGATTGCAGAGTATCTTCGTGACGTAGCTTTGCCTGCGAATATGCCCATAGTACAGATTCATACCGAACTGCAATCGTCGTTAGCAACTATACAATTGTTGCTGGACTCATTACATTTTGTATTTGATATGGCGGAAAATCATTGTGGTATCAACCCTAATTCACCACATAACTTTTCTGGAGTTGACAAGCGTTTTCCTATCAGTCAGGTGAGATTTGTTTCAACACTCAAAGAGTGCGGAGAACTTGAATATTAAAAGTGGCAGGACAACAAAACAAGTATATTAGGGTACGAAAATAGAATCATTTGACTTAATGTATGATAGGGGCAATTATAGAGCAATTCCACAATAGAAAACAGAATTTGAGAAAATGATAAAATAGTAAGGTTATGAGATTTGATGTAAAACAAGCAATTATTGACCGTCTTCGTGCAACTAATCGCAAGAACATAGAAACCGTAATAGACTATATGGAGAAGCACGGCTTCTTCTCATATCACTGTCATCGTCACCACCATTATGATGGAGGTTTGGCTGACCACGCCTGGCAGACTTATCAGATAGCCAAAAGGTTAGATACCGAGCGTTGTGCAAGTAATCCAAACGCACAAAAATTGAAAGAGGATAGTATTGCAATCTGTACATTACTTCACGACTTTTGTGATTGTTCGGGGATGAGAGATCTTTTTTCACGAGGCAAGCACGGAATTCGTTCTGCTGTTATGCTTTTAGAATTAGGATTCCACTTATCACCCGACGAATACCTTGCCATCCGTTTTCATATGAGTCTTAAAGACAAAGAGAGTCATCCTCTTTACGATGATGCAAAGAAAAGCCAACTGCGTTATATTGTTCATAAGGCAGATGGCATATCTGCACATCTCCACAATGGGTGTGAGGATCCTGATGCAAAGCAGGAGAATGATGATGATTTTGCGGCAAAATTTGTTTCAGCATTAAAAACAATAGGTATAACCGTTGTTGATCACGAAACTAAGAAGGAGATGCAAAAAGGTGACTTGGAGGAGTATTTGCGTGGTAGTTTAGTTGAGCATGCGTTAAATGATGACCGCCTTGAGGATGCGTTTAAGACTCCGACCTGCGATGAGAACGGATATGCCGAGCAAATGCCAGTAATTGGAACTTATTATGGTTATGATCAGTCATCAGATGACGTAAAAATTCTCACTATAAAAAGTGCAAAAGCCGCTTCTGCGCTTTATTCAAAATACTTGGATGAGGAGGCATTGGTATGGGATTCATCAAAGCAGGAATTGTTTATGTATGTCCCAAACACTGAATGCCCAACCGTTGCTTTTAAGGGAAGCTGTTGGCAGTATGCCAAGAGGCTGAAAAGCGAATACTCTCACTTGAATATCGATGATATTTACAAAGAGATTCTGTTAAAAATTAAAGGCTAATAATCTTTCTTATGAAAACCTGCTTGCTCAGTGGGAACTTTGCTCTTGATACAATCGTGACACGTGACTATCCTAACGGATTTGTCATTGGCAAGAGCAATAAGTTTACAGAAACTTTAGTCACAGAAACCGTAGGCAACACTTGCGGAAATGTGGCTTGTATGCTTGCATATTTTGGTGTGCATACATTCCCGATTGCCCATCTTGACCTTTCGGAGCAGGGCGTGCAGATAAAAAGCGACCTCGAGCGATATGGTGCAGATGTGCGTTTTGTAGAAAATAGTGCAAGCGGAGGCACTACATTGCTTCGCTGCACTCACAAGCGAGATAAGACAACGGGCGAGCATACCGTATCGTTTAGAGCGACTTCACCCGGTAGCCGTTTCCCAAAACGAAGATTCCTTCGTGTGCGTGACGAGGCTCCTGCTTTTATGGAGAGTCTGGACTTTACTCCCGATGTTTTCTTCTTCGATGCAGCAGAGGCAGGACTTCGCTATTTGGCTGGGGAGCTTCGCAAGCGAGGCACTGTGGTTTACTTTGAGCCTGAAAGCGATGCCGACAAAAATAAATTTCTGAAGGCGGTAGAGGTTAGCGATATTGTGAAATTCAGCCATGAGAAGGTGACGGACCTCTCGTTTGTTGACCACTACACCGACAAACTATTCATTCGCACAATGGGCGCAGAAGGTCTTGAGTTTAACCTTTGTGGACAGGGTTGGGTGAAGGTTGCTGCTGTTCCTAATGACAATGTGGTCGACTGGGAGGGCGCAGGTGACTGGACAACGAGTCAGTTTATTGCTTGCCTGTGCGAGCGAGATCTCTTATCCATCTCGCAGATGACCACTGACTCCGTGCGAGAATGTTTGGAGATTGCTTGCGCAACCGCCTCTCGCTCGGTTTCCTACTTGGGTAGCAAAGGGATGATTAATGCAGGGTAAATAATATCAAAATAGATTTAACATATAAATACACAAGATATTGTTAAACGGTTGGCTAAACTCCTATACCAGGATGAAGGAGTTTATGAGGGCGTCGTATGCTTTGATTGGTCGTCATATGACGAAGAGTATGAAATTCCGAGCATTTGTATTGATGGAAATAACGTAATGGTCGAGGAGTTTCAGGTTAATAAAGAAAGTACTGAAATCATTATAACTAGTGGCGATGATAGATACACTCTTGACCTTTTGAACTGAAATGTCATATTTCTGACATACTTCCTCAAGGGTGTACCATTCTGAGATGTCCGGATCGGGAGTGTTTAGAGAAAAGCATCTGTCAATATGCTTCTTGCTAAAATATGTCTTATTCCCGTGCTTCAGTCT
>JAGCLL010000157.1 GCA_017647025.1 Alistipes sp.
CAGGATCAAACTCTCCATTGTAAAAAAAGAATTAATTAAATCTTAGCTCTAATCTCAAAGGTATTGTTTTTGAAATTTCTCTTCTTGCGAAGAGAAGGAAAAAACTTATTTAGCTGCTCAAATACCTCAAAGAACGATTTCTATCTGATTAAGCCTTGCGGCCCTCTCTTTCTGTTTTTTGTCCCTTCGCTCATTTTGTAGCGCGAAAGTGGTGCAAAGGTAAGGCAAGTTTTTGTAACTTCCAAATTTTTGAGGAACTTTTTTCAAAAAAATTTTCAAAACCTCTATTTACACCTTTTAGAACCCTGCTTTTTAGGTTTTCGAACCGTAGTTTCTAACCCGAAAGCGGATGCAAAGTAACGGCAAAAAAATCAAACTTCCAAATGTTTTTAGCACTTTTTTCTACAATTTTTGCGGCTTTTTTCACACCGTTCTAATTATCAGCCATTTAGAAACTGAGAATTTTTCAAAAAATTTAATAACTATAAAATCCCCCTTTTTATTATATATATAGGTATAGGGGCGTAGGGGTGTTAGGAGCGTTAGAGTGATTAGCCGCTTGCAATAGATAGAAAAAGAAAGAGCAGTCTTTCGGACTACCCTTACATAACGATTACGCCATCTCGTTGAGTAACTTCTCGCACGCCTCTTCAAGCATATCGATTACGAGGTAGAAGCCCTCTCTACCTTCGTAGTAGGGGTCTGGTACATAGTCGTAGCGCTCAGCATAGGTCGTGAAGTAATCACGCATACGATAGACCTTGTCGATATCCTCTCGTGTTGGTGCAAGACGACAAACTCGCTCGTAGTTGCTATCGTCCATAACAACAAGACGGTCAAAGTCTTCAAAGTCCGACACACGGAATGGGCGTGAACGGTGAGTGAGGCAGTAGCCACGACAGTGCGCAGCCTCACGCATACGAGGATCGGCAAGTTCACCTGCGTGACCAGAGTAGGTGCCGGCAGAATCTATCTCGAATTGGTCTGCCAAGCCTTTGGCAAAGACTTTTTGACGAAAAATCTCCTCCGCCATTGGAGAACGGCAAATGTTGCCGAGGCATATAAAGAGTATCTTCTGTTTCATAGTACAAAGATAGTGAAATTGGTTTAATCAACAAAAATAGGCACATCCACTAGGGGATATGCCTATTTATTGCAAGTAGTTCTGAAACTATTTCTTAGCCTCCTCAACCGATACCTTGCGGAACTCCTTCAAGAGCTTAGTGAGCTCCAAAGCAGCCTTGCGAGCACGAGTACCAGCAGCCTTGTTGTTCTTCTCTACTTGAGCAGCAGCGTTTGCCTGGAAAGCAGCAACCTGTGCATTAATCTGATCTACCAAAGTCTTCATAACTGTTTATTGTTTAGTTGTTAATGGTTTGTGATACAAATGTAAAATGATTTTTTGGAAAAAAAAATTTTTTCGTTAAAAAATGTCATAAATTCATATTTTTTGCCGCTTTTCTCAACACAAAGGGTATATTTTTTGATAAAATCTTCAATTGAAGATTGTTTCTTTATAAAAATCTATACCACTATGTTACGAAGATCTAAAAAATCTAAAACAGTCGTTTTTCTACTTATTGCAGCATTTGCAACATCCTGCAACCATCGAGCCAACAGCACCGATGAGCCTTTGAATATCGCCTATGCAAGGGTTGAAGCGATGATGTTGCCATATACCAAGCAATTTATAGCACCCATATCGGCAAATTATCACGCTGTTATTCAGCCACGCATATCGGGATTTCTCACAAATTCATCATTTTCGAACGGAATGCCCGTAAAGCAGGGGCAGTTGATATTCACGCTCGATGATGCTCCGCAACGAGCCAACCGCCTGGCTGCCGAAGCGTCGCTTTCATCTGCCAAGGCGAAGGCGGTAGAGGCAAAGCGTAACTATGAACGAGCCATTCCCCTTGCTCGCATAAATGCAATAAGCCAGATGCAACTCGACCAATATACAGCCGAAAACCTTGCCGCCATAGCCTCCGTAAAGTCGGCGGAGCAGAATTTGCACAACGCCAAACTCGATGAGAGTTACACCCGCATATACTCGCCTATAAACGGAATAATATCCTCTTCGGCAGCCACAGCAGGCGACTATGTCGGCCCCGGCACACAATTTTCGGAACTTACCATAATACAGAACATCGACACCGTATCGATAGATTTGGCCATTCCTATGCGTGAATATCTCGCAGAGTCTGGGCGCACAAGTTTCTCCTACGACAACACTTCGTTGCTCTCGGATATTCGTTTGCAAGTGGCAGATGGCTCGTTGTATCCCGAACTCGGATTTTACAAGTTTACCCGCCAGCAAGTTGCCAGCGAGTCGGGAACAATCGTGCTTGTAGTGGGATTTCGCAACCCCGACTACACCTTAAAGGCGGGGCAATTTGCCAGAGTTACAGCCACGATAGGTGCTCCTCGCAAGCAAATTGTTGTGCCTCAGCGAGCCATAAATCAGATTCAAAACATCACCTCGGTATGGGTTATTCGTCCCGACTCCACTGCCGAATATCGTGAAGTAAGGCTTGGCGACACCTCTGGCGAGTGGTGGATTGTGAAGGAGGGCATTGCCGAAGGAGAGGTTGTAGCCACGACTGGTTTGCAGAAGTTGCACGACGGAATGAAGGTTTCTCTAACTACAAAATAGGCTTTGCAGATGAAAAATTTCTTTATATATCGTCCGATATTTGCCATATCACTGTCGGTTATAATCGTATTGCTGGGTGCGATATCCATCTCGAACCTCGCCATTGAGCAGTACCCCGACATCACACCTCCCGTAGTGGAGGTTACAGCCACATACGAGGGTGCTGACGCCGAAACGGTAAACAATGCCGTAGCGACACCTTTGGCAGAGAGTATTATGGGCGTTAGCGATATGCTCTATATGCAGGCTACCAGCGCCAACGACGGCTCAATGACCTTGCAGGTTACATTCGACATCGGCTCTGATGCCGACCTCGATGCCATTTTTACACAAAACAATGTAGCATCCGCCACCTCGAAACTTCCATCTTCGGTCATCGAGCAGGGAGTTGTTACACGCAAGACGCAGACCGGTTTTTTAATGGTCTACGCCCTATATAGCGATGGGCGCTACGACGAGAATTTCCTCTCGAACTACGCCTACATCAACATTCAGAACGAGTTGCTCAAAATCAATGGCATTGGCAAAGTCGAGATTATGGGTGCAGGAGAGTATGCTATGCGAGTATGGTTGCGTCCCGACCTACTTGCCTATTATAATATATCGGTAAGCGACATCCTCTCCGCCATATCTACCGAGGCAGGCATCTATCCTGCTGGTCAGTTTGGTGCAGAGCCTACCCCCTCTACCACTCAATTCACATACACCGTAACTATGCCCCGCCAAATCTCCTCGCCAGAGGAGTTCGGCGATATTCTGTTGCGCACAACCGAGAGTGGCAGACAGGTACGACTGCGAGATGTAGCGAGTGTGGAGTTGGGCAATCAGACCTATGGTGCAAGTTCCCGCTTTGGCGACAAACCGACCACCATAATAACCGTATATCAAGAGCCAAACTCTAATGCGGTGGCACTTGGCAATGCTGTGAAGGCGCAGATAGCAGCGCTCTCGGAGCGTATGCCAGATGGTATGGAGTACGAGGTGCTGGTTGATGGTACAAAGAGTATCTCAGCAGGTATTCGAGAGATTTTCGAGACATTGATTATAGCCCTTGTACTCGTTATTTTGATAATTTTCCTATTCTTGCAGGATTGGCGTGCTACACTCATTCCGCTTATTGCTATACCCGTTTCGATTATCGGAACATTTATGATATTCCCGCTTTTGGGCTTTACCATAAATATAGTGTCGTTACTCGGCTTGGTATTGTCGGTAGGACTTGTTGTAGATGATGCGATAGTGGTTGTAGAGGCAGCACAGGCGGGTATCGAGCGAGGTTTGTCGCCAGCAAAAGCAACCGAGGAGGCGATGAGTAAGGTTACCTCGCCAATCATTGCCACCACGATTGTACTTCTGGCAGTCTTTATTCCAATCTCCTTTTCGGGAGGTATCTCGGCACGCCTATTTCAGCAATTTGCCGTAACAATATCGGTATCGGTGATATTTTCAGCAATAAACGCACTATCACTTTCGCCTGCGCTATGCGCACTCCTTTTGCGCCCTCACAAAGAGCGCACAACAGGTTTCTTTGGCTATTTCAACCGCTTGTTCGATAAGGCGATGGGGCGTTATGGCGCTACCATTGGAGGTATAGCCAAACGCTGGCGCACTACAATAGCGGCAGTTGCAATTATGGCAGTTGCAATAGTTGCAATGTTAAGACTCCTGCCAAAGGGTTTTCTCCCCGAAGAGGATCAGGGTTTCTTCACCATATCGGTAAATGCCCCCGACAATACTGCACTCTCCCGTACCGAGCAGATTATGGCAAAGGTAGACTCTGTAACAAAAGCGACTCTTCCGATAGTGCAAAGCACAGGTGTAGTGTCGGGCTTTAACCTTATTTCGGGTGTGGCATCGACTTCGAGTGGAGTTATTTTTGTCAAACTTGTAGATTTCGACCGACGCAAAATGTCGGCTATGGAGGCTGTTGCGCAGTTGAACAAGGTGTTATACTCTGCCATTCCAGAGGCGGAGTGCGGAGCATTCGTATCGCCCTCGATACCCGGTTTAGGAGTAACTTCGGGTGTAACATTTCAACTCCAAGATAGAGCAGGTCGAGGTGTAGAGTACCTTGCCGAACAGAGCAATCGTCTACTCTCGGCTCTGCGACAAGAGCCACTTATAGAGTCGGCTAAAACTGAGTTCCGCAGTGGTGTGGCGCAGAAGCACCTTGATATTGACAAGGAGCACGCCCTAATGAGTGGTGTGTCGCTCGATGCCCTCTACTCCGAAACAGCAACACTACTCGGTGGGCGGATGATCAACAACTTCAATCTCTTTGGTCGCCTCTATCAGAGTTACTTGCAGGCAGCACCCGAATACCGTGAGGGTGCCACCTCGCTCGACAGTTACTTCCTAATAAACGACAACAACGAGAGTGTACCTCTCACATCGTTTGTTACGGTGCGTGATACTACTGGCGTTGAGTATGTATCGCAGTTCAACCTCTATCGCTCGATAGGCATAAATGTAGCACCTGCCGAAGGTGCTTCCACAGGCGACACGATGGATAAAATCGAAGATATTGCCGACAAAGTCCTACCGGATGACACCTCCATCGCTTGGAGTGGAGTGTCGTTCCAAGAGCGTAAAGAGGGTAGAAAAGGGGCTTGGGTGTTCCTCATCGCCTTCATATTTGTATTCTTCACACTCTCCTCACTCTACGAGAGTTGGTCGCTACCACTTTCGATTGTTATGGGAGTACCACTTGCTGTGGTTGGAGCATTGTGCGGAGTGGGTTTAGTCCATCTCTTTGCGCCCCAATTCATCAACGACATCTATATGCAGATTTCGTTGGCAATGTTGATTGGCTTGGCTGCCAAGAACTCAATTTTAGTGGTCGAATATGCCGATAAACTATTCCACGAGGAGCGACAATCGTTGCTCGATGCCACCATAAATGCCGCCAAGATGCGAGTGCGACCAATCCTAATGACAGCCTTCGCCTCGATACTCGGAATGTTACCGCTCGTATTCGCTTCGGGAGTCTACTCTACCGCACGAAACATTATGGGCGTATCATTGGTCGGAGGATTGCTCTTTGCCACCATCTTCGGTATAATTCTCTACCCTGCCCTATACTTCCTTGTGGGCAAAATTGCACGATTTGAACAAAGACGAGAAAAGGAGAAAAATTATGCGTAGAATACTTTATATATTATTAGTTGCATCTGCTTTTTGCTCTTGCAATCCACGCCTCACAGCACCACAACTAACACAGCGCAAGGAGTACATTTTTGGCGCAGAGTTTTCGCACGACTCCATTGCGCTCGGCAACAAATGGTGGCAGATGTTTGGCGACACCACCCTCAACACTCTTGTCGAAAGAGCCATAGAACAGAACAAGAACATTAAAATTGCAGCCTCACGCATAGAGGAGGCCCGCAACAACCTCGTCGTAACTCGCTCAACCTATCTGCCATCTCTTTCGGCTACCATTTCAGCCGAAGGCAAGTACGAGAGTGCTCCAAATGCGATTGCGCAGAGTTATCAAATCCTGCCGCAAGCGAGTTGGGAAATTCCACTCTTTGGCTCTTTGCGCCACGCCACCGAGGGGGCAAAGGCTCAAATCGAATATCAAGTGTGGGAGTGTCGAGGCGTACAACTATCGCTCGAAGCCGAAGTCGCAACCACCTACTTCACACTTTTGCAGTATCGTCAAGAACTTAACATAGCAAAGCGTAGTAGCGAGTTACGCCGTGATATGGTGGAGTTGGTAGACTCGCTCTACCACTATGGTTATGCCTCTGGCGTACATCTCGAACAGGCTCGTAGCCTGCTCTACACCGCCGAGGCCGACATTCCACTCTACGAAAAGGCGATTGCTCAGACCTTACTCTCGCTTGCAACACTCACGAGCGATAGTCCAGAAGCGCTTATAAATGTAGGAGAAACGAACAATCGTATCCAGACCAGCGATTATAACCCCTACGATATTAACATCGGAGTTCCTTCGGATATTCTCCATCGTCGCCCCGATGTTATGGCGGCATACTACACTATGCAGCAGAGTGCAGCCAATGCAGGATTGGCTCGCTCGGCACGACTTCCATCTATAACGCTATCGCTCTATGGCGGAACAACCCCCGACCACATCAGCCGTCTCTTTTCGAGCAAGGCGTGGGTTGCAGATGCTCTCGCCTCAATTACACAACCTATCTACAACTTTGGAGGGTTGCGACGACGAGAGTTGGCGGCACGAGAGGCTTACAAGCAGAGTATGCTCGCCTATGAGCAGAGTTATATCGAGGCTCTAAATGATGTGGAGAGCGCACTCGTAGCAATCACCTCCTCACGCAAGGAGTTATTGCGCTATGCTGGACTTGTAAAGTCCTATCGGAATATCGCCGTTATGACCTATGCGCTCTACCGAAATGGCTTGTCGGACTATCTCGATGTGATTGATGCCGAGCGCTCGCTCTACACCTCGCAGATGCAGTTCGAAAATCTTATTGCACAGCAATATATCAACTATATAAACCTCTGTAAGGCGCTTGGTGGAGCACCCGACTCGTGGTCTGATTTTTGTGCTAACAAGTAGACGCTATGATAAAAAAACTCCTCGACCTTATGAACGAATATCGCTCCATCGATAGAGCCGTACTCTTTCTACGCCTATTTGTTGGCGTACTGATTTCGCTCCACATTATCAACAAGTTACAAACTTACAATTTTGTACTTACGGGCTACCCCGCACTACTTTTCGAGAGCAGTTGGGCTACATTCGTAATTTTCACACTCTTGGAGGCAATTTTCGCCTTTATGATTGTGGCAGGCTATGGCACTCGCTTCGCCGCATTTATTATGGCGTTGGGAATGTTTATCGAGATATTTATCATCTACTCATCGCTTGGTTGGCTGGGTGTTGAACGACAAATTCTCTATATCGGCATCTACACCACTTTGGTTATGGCAGGCAGTGGTCGCTACGGTTTGGAGGCGCATCTTGACCGCAGGCACAAGGCACTAAAAAGTGCAAAAAATGGCAACAAATAGGCTATTCGTTTAAGTTTTTTGCCATTTGGTTGATTTTTAGGGAAGCAATAAGGGGTGTTCTGAAAAATATACTATCTTTGCTCCGCAAAGAAAAACCCTTATTATGAAAATGAAAAACATCTGTTTAGTTTTGTTTGCTCTGCTTATGAGCGTAACGGTTAAAGCCGAGGAGTTGGAGTTGCCTCGCAAGGTTGAGAATGTAACAATCAAGGACCTCTACGGAAATCCTGCAAGTTTGCCACACTTCGGCGAGAAGAACTTGCTTATTTTCTATGTCGATCCAGACGCATACTTGGCAGCAAACAAGAACAACAAATTTGCCGAGGAGTTGGAGGCTACCGGTCGTGCCGCAGGCCCAGAGATTTATGGCTTCGGCATCATCAACTTCCCCGACACTTGGTTGCCAAAGAACTTGTTGCGTAAAATTTGTCGCAAGCGTGTTGAGAAAAATGGCGCAACAATTATTGACGACAGCGAGCACATCTTCAAAAATCAGTGGAACTTGGGCGACTGTGGCAATAAGTTTATGTTGATGATTGTATCGAAAGAGGGCGAACTCGTATATGTTCTCCGTGACGAGATTACCAAGGAGGGCAAAGAGGAGTTCTGTCGCATAGTCGATAAGTATCGTTTCTAAAATATGCAAAGGCGTATAGCCATATTCTCGTTGCTGATACTGCTCACAGCAGTTGCAACAGCACAAAATGATAGTATCCTTGTGGCAAACAAGGATACTGTCGCTTATAGATATACGCCAATCACCACCTCGCCTCAAAAAGGCAATAAGGGGTGGCAAAAATTTGCCAACTACATAGCCGACAGTAACACCGACCAGAGTTTCGAACGCAAGGTCGATATGACCTTCGTGCCTGCACTCTACTACGCACCATCAACCTCGGCAGGATTGGCTGTAATGGCGGCAGGTCGCTATCGCCTCGACAAACAAAACCACAACATCCCGGCATCAGACTTCTCGCTCTACGCCACAGCCTCACTTACTGGATACTATCGTGTTGGCGTTCAGGGCAATAACATCTTCCGCAACGACCGTCAGCGCATCATCTACAATGCTGAATTTTCATCTCAACCAACCAATTTCTGGGGTGTGGGCTACGATGCAGCAATGACCAACTCGGCGTTGCGTTATCTCGCCTCTCGTGTCGTTGTCGATGCAAAATTTCTACAACGAATTACCAAAAGTTTATTTGTCGGTGCAGGCGCAGACTTCGGCTACCACTTCGGTAGGTTTGGAGGCTCGAAATACACCTCGACAAGCAACTTCGAGGCTCTGCTTGCGGGCGAAGGTACAAGTTATAATGCAGTGGGAATATCACTCTTCTTGGAGTTAGACACTCGCAACAACATCACAAATCCACAGCAAGGCGTCTACCTTGGTGTTCAAGCAAAGATTCGCCCCAAAGGTATGAGTAACATCGGACGCACCTTGTGGTCAGGTCGCCTCTCGGCAAACTACTATCAAAAGTTGTGGAAGGGGGCAATCCTCGCATTCGATTTGCAGGGCGAGTTAAATAGCGAGGGTACGCCTTGGGTATACAACGCTACAATTGGAGGCTTATCCGCTATGCGAGGTTACTACGCAGGTCGCTTCAACGACCTTTGTGCCATCACCTTGCAGGCCGAACTCCGCCAACACCTCTACAAAGGCATAGGCGCAGTCGCTTGGGGAGGAGCAGGTAACATCTTCAACTCCTTCCGCCAATTCGATTGGAGCAAAACTCTTCCGACCTATGGCGTAGGTTTGCGCTATGAGATTAAGCGCAACATCAACCTTCGACTCGACTACGGTTTTGGAGGTAAGGAGTATCGTGGAAAACTTATTCACGGTGCAGTTTTCTCCATTAACGAGGCGTTCTAAACTCTGCGATTTGCGACAATCGCACCTGCACCATAAATCACCACTAAAATTGCCAGAAGTATAAGTTTTGGGGCAACATCCGAGAGGGTTGCACCCATCGACTGCACCGCAATCCACGCCTCTACGGCAGAAGAACTCGGCACTACTCTACCAATCCAATAGAGCCATTCGGGAAAGGCTTGCGGAGGTAACGATACGCCACTCACTAACAGGAACGGTATAGATAACCATAATAGCCACAACATAGGGCTCTCACGCCTGCGAAACATTGCCCCTACCATCTGCGCCAAGAGTATTACCGAGAGTAAATAGAGTGTTACAACTGCTACACATCGCCACCACGCCCCACGCATAGGATAGTCGAATAGCGAGTAGTGCACCGTAAGCATAAAGCCAAGTGTCAGAGCATATATAGCGAGATACGCCACTGTGCGACCTACGGTTACAGCCAATGCCGACTCCGCATTATAGCGCAAGCCTCGTTCTCGGCGAGTGGCTGATACCATACCTACGCCAATCAGGGCGGTCTGTTGCACAATTACAAGAAGTATTGCCGGCATAACAAAGACACCATAACCAAGACGAGGGTTGAAGAGATTGCGTTGCTCATATATAACGGGAGGGTTATACGCTCCTTGTCGCTCCGCTATAATCTCGCTATTCATCTGCTGAATAGTCGCCACCGCCCCCTCGACAACCTCACGGTAGGCGAGAAAATAACTTGCATCTCCCAGTATCGCAACCTTCGTTTGTTGTCCGGAGAGAATATCTCTATCGAAACTTGGAGAGAGTGCCACCACACCCCACACCTTGCGTTCTCGCAGTAGTTGCTCCGCCGCCTTCATATCTGCCACCTCGTGCGCCACACTCAACTTTGGCGAAGCCTCAAACATTCGCACCAGCACTCTGCTTTTAGCCCCGTCGTCGCCTCCAACCACCGCAATCGGCACCTCATCAAGCACCTCGCCGCCATAGCCCAGCGAGTAGGATATGCCATAGATGAAGAGGGCAAAGACCATAATCAACGCCACTCCCGCATCGTGCCAAACTGCACGCCACTCATCCTTCACAATAGCCCAAATCATAATCTACCCCAGAATTTACGAGTTACGGCAACCTTTCTCAATCGCCCCAGCGCCAGCAGAGGCAGTAGGCAAAATAGTAACATAGCCGCCACATCCTGCATCGAGAGCCACCACGCAGAGCCTCGCACCGCCTGATCTATGTATAGTCGCATAAAGTAGGTATAGGGGAACAACATTGTAAAGGGTTGCACTACCGAGAACATCGCCATAGTCGGAAATGTAACGCCCGAAAATGTAAATGCCAGGACCGAATAGCCTCCTCCGAGCGACAACGACAAGCGCAACGATGCCATCAATGCCACCACAAACAAGGCTACTGCCTGATAAGCGATAATAAGAGCAAGGACTCCGGCAATCAGAACGCCCCAAGAGCCCTGCATCGGTGCGCCATATATGGCAAAAAGTAACACACCAACAACCAATGCCAGCATCCACAAAGCGAGTGAAGCAGGGAGGAGTTTTCCCATCAATGCACCCACCAACGAGCCATTTGCCGAGCGTAGCCACTCCACCGATGTACCATATCGCAACTCCTCGCCTACGCTATATGTTGTCGAGAGCATCGAGGCGATAATCAATATCATCGCCAAGAAGCAGGGGGCAATATAGTAGGCATAGTTGAGCCAGGGATTAAACAGCCCATAGGTCGCAAAGCCTATTGGCATAATCTGTGCCATAGCCTTCTCGCTCGCCACGCCCTGCATCTCGGCTCGTTGCAACGCTACGCCTACGCCAAACGACGACACCGCTGTCTGCACCCCCTTTGCCGAGAGTGAATTTGTGGAGATATTGGTGCCGGAGTCATAGTATACAACCTCCGCTCTCTCGCCCGAAAGAACTTTGCGAGCAAAGCCTTCGGAGAGTTCCAACACCCCGACAACCTCGCCTTTTAAGAGTTTCTGTTGCGCCTCCGCCATATCGGCAACCTCCTCAACACAAGCCGTTTGCGGAGTTGCCCGCACCATTGATACCAACTTGCGTGAAAGCGACGAATTATCTTCATCCACCACCGCCACAGGCAATGCCCCAACAACCTCCTGCGAGAAGAATATCGCAAAAAACAGTATCGCTCCTAATGGCAACCATAACAATAGCGCTCTATACTCCCTACTTGCAGTTATCCGACCAATCTCTCGCCTTGCAGATTTCAGCACGCCAGAGAAAAAAAGCCCACTTGTCATCGTTTCGCATCTTTTGGCAACTCCACAATCACACTCATACCCTCTCGCAAGGCCACCTGTCCAAGTGGTTTCATCTTAACCTCGAAGGTGCGAATATCGAAGTCGCCACGAGCCGAAGTTGCGCTCTGCGTGGCATAGTCCGCCTCTGCCGAGATATAGACAACCTCAAAGCCGACCACTTTATCCAAAGCGGGCACTCTTGCCTCGAATTGCTTACCTATGGTAAATTCAGGTAGGAGCGTTTCGGCGATGTTAAACAACGCCTTGGCTGTACCATTCTCGGCTATCGTAACAACGGGATAGCCACTCCCCACAATCTCTCCCTCGGAGGCAACCACCGTACTCACAACGCCATCGGCAGGGGCATACACTACTCTATCAGCCAGGTAGCGCTCCACCTCCTGTACCACACTCTGTGCCTCACGCACCTGCGCTGCGGCAGCCTCCTTATCCTGCTGCGAAGCCCCCTCCACAGCCAACATATATTGCGATTGGGCGGCTCTCTCCGTAGCCTTTGCCGCCTCTAATGCAGCACGCGCTTCATCTCGCTTTTGAGCCGACACCACGCCCTCCTCGTAGAGTCTATGGAGACGAGAGTAGGTCTGCTTGGCGAGTTTAACTCCAACCTTCGCCTTCTGCCACATATCTCGTGCCGAGCGAACAATAGGCTTGCGAGTTCCAGCCTTCGCCTTGGAGTCTATCGCCTTCGCAGCGCTCAACATCGCCTCCACCTGCGAAAGTTTAGCGTCGAGTTCGGGCGTTGATATTATATATAAGGTATCGCCTTTCTGTACCGAATCGCCCTCCTCTACAAAAACCCTATCAATGCGCCCAGCAATCTTCGATGCACAACGCAGTGTAGTGCACGCCACAAAACCTTGCACCGTCATCGTACGGCTACGCCCCCAGCGGTAACCTATAAACACAATTATTGAAATCAAGAGTAGTAACACAACTATTAGCGATATATTTGTCTTTTTCATAATCAGGAAGTTTAGAAGATAGATTGCGATGTTGGGGCGTGCAGATATTGCTGAAAAGCCCCACTCATACCCGAAGCATTCAATAGTCGAGCCAAAGCAACATCAAAGTCATAAGCAGTTTGCGCTCGCTCCAACTCTGCCCGTGATAGATTTAGCACTGCATCAACCACTTCGGTTGCCGTAGCCATACCGTTGTGAAATGCGTTGCGCTTCGCACGCAGAAACTCCTTCGCAAAGCGTTCCGAGCGTTCTACGGCATCGATTGATGCGATTAAAGATTGTAGATTATGGTAGAGATTTTCGACCAATAGGCTCACCTCCTGCTCCGCCTTGCGCTCCAACGCCTCGACTCTACGCAGTTGCCATCGTGCTGCCGAGTAGCGATATTCACGATTTAGGCCATCAAAAATTTTGAAGTTCAGCCCTACACCCACCGCCATACGGGGAGCAAGCGAGGTGAGTTGATAGTCGCAAAAACGCATACCACCCATTGCCACCACCTCTGGGAAGAACTCGGCTCTGTGCATCCTAACATTCATATTTGCCAACTCTCGCACACTATTCACCTCTCCGAGTTGGGGATTATACAACTCTGCCATCGCCTGAAAGTACTCCAAAGGCTCAATTTTCGAGCATAGAAACATCGGTGTCGAAGGCTCGGCACTATCGGTCGTTCCGAGCGAACTCTGCAACGCCTTCGCTGCTGTTTCGAGTTGGAGTTTAGCCCGTTGCAAATCGCGCTCTGCCTCTGCCAGACGATACTCGGCGTAGAGCCTTTCGCTCGCCACGGCCATACCCTCTCGCTCCAATGCCACAACATCGTACAGATGCTGTTTTACAACCGCTACTGCCTCCTCTCTAATCTGAACACCTCGCCGAGCCAACTCCACCCCAAAGTAGCGCTCGACAATCTCCACCACAAGCGCACCTTGCACCTGTCGGCTCTGCTGACGAGTGCGCTCCTCGTTGATTTTGGAGGCCTTATTGGCGGTCAATATCTTTCCACCGGTAAAGAGTGGCAACTCCACATCTCCACCCAGAAAGGCTGTATTTTTGCGTTGCAGAGGATATGACAAATCCAATCCCAAAGCCGACAAATCTGCACCAAGTATAGGTAAAAAAGAGGACAGCATCGGGTTGAGGTCAATTTTCATATCCTGATTAAGGTGTGCGTAGGCTCCTCGTACCGTAACTCTCGGCATAAAGAGTCCTATCGCTGCCTGACGCTCACGATGAGCAGCCTGCTCGGCGTAAGCAGAGGCAACAACAGCAGGGTTGCGCTCCATAGCGAGTGCAACTGCATCGTCGAATGTAAGAAAAGTGGTTTGTGCCGTAGCACCCGCAACCAGCGACATCGAAAAAAGCGTTAAAATTCTCCTCATTGCTATCATTTTTCGTGTCGGTGCGATAGTGCAGAGTTGACTAATCGGCTTGTCGCAGTGTCAGCAGTGTAATTTCGGGAGGTGCGCCTATACGAAGATGAAAGCCTACGCTTCCTACACCATCGGTTATGTAGAGGTGGCTATTCCGTTCCGTGTAGTGGCCACTCCACTCTCTATACATCAGTTGCGCAGGCGAAAACTCCCACTCGCCAATACGCCCCTTCATCTGCATTGCGTGAACATGCCCCGATAGTACCAAATCGCCATAGCCAAGAGTGGATATTTTACGCCACAACTGTGGCATATGCGATAGTGTGATATTGAACTTATCACTCGGAACGCCCTCATATATCGGTCGCAAATCGAGCGAGTCGGCAACACTTGCCGAATGGCGATGTTCGAGCAGTTCCCGTGAGAAGGCTATGCCTGTTATAGTTATCGTATCGCCACATCTTGCCAATATCTCGGTTGCATCGTTCGATACTCTCCACCCCATAGAGGCTATGCGCTCCGTAAGTTGGCGAGTATTCTCCTCGATTGGCAACGCTATAGTATCACGAACATACACCCCGGTATCGTGATTACCAAGTATCGCCACCACACCATCACGACTCTCTATGCCCCCAAGAATGTTCTGCAAACGAGGCGAAAGTTCGTCGTATCGTGCATTTATCAAGTCGCCACCAAAGAGTACAAGGTCGGCATCAAGACTATTCACACACCCAACCAAACTACGGCACATCTCAACAGATGAGGTCAAAGAGCCGATATGCAAATCCGAAAAGAACGCTATGCGACAGCCATCGAAGGCTTTGGGAAGTCGAGCCGAAACAATTTCGACACTTTTGACTCTCAAATCCTTTCGTGTGCGTACCACACCGACAACCAACACCCAAGCAACAATCGTGCAGAGCGTCGTACCAACTGCCCATTTCAGATAATTATTTCTAAAAAGAAGAATACCGCCATAGAGAGCAAGGCGCGAGAGTGATAGTACGGTATAGATGGTCAGAAGCCACATCATCGGCACCATTGTCGGCATATCCGCTATCCACATCATCGCCATTGCAATGTAGGGCAATAGGTTTGAGCCTATCAAAAACAGAGCCGTACACCACCGACAGAGGGCGCAACCACACTTGGCGACATACCTCTTGTATGCCACCCAATCTGCCCAGACTACGAGCAACGAGAGGATAAAAATGGCGACTACGAACACTACTCTCTCTTTGGATTTTTAGGAAACCACCCCTTACGCACTCGTTCACGCTGGTCGAACAACTCCTTGATGCTCCAAAATGATGATGCCCCTACCACTGCCAACAGTGTAGACCAAAAAATATCAGCCACAAGCAACGAAGCAACAGTTGTGATAACGCCCACCAAGGCAAACGCCCACCAGCAACCTACTCCAAAGTAGTACTCACCCTTAATAACAAGCGGATGAAATAGTCCGATAATAAAGAATGTAGCAACGCCAATAATTATACCAACAAAATGCAACTCCATAATTCGATATCTATTTTTTTGCAAATATAACAAAAAGTGGCAACTCGAAAGTTGCCACTCTTAAAAAAAGTTCTCCGCAAACTACTTTTTAGCATCCATCTCGTTTGCCTGCTGGCGATACTTCATAATTTTACGAGCCTCACGCGATACCTTCTCGTCAACTTTATAGAGTTTCATCACCTGCAAAGGCTCGATGACCTCCGCAAAGATAAGAATATAACGCTGTTTAACCGTTGCTGTCAAAATCTGATTAGCCAGACGAGCCGATACAACTTTCAAGGCGTTCTCGTTGGTAATCTCCTCCTTCTTGGTGCGAGCATCCTTATTCGATGATGTTACACGACCAATCTCCTGACGATACTTGCGATAGACGGGATCAAACTTCTCCATCTGCGCATCGGTGAGTGTCAATTCGGTTTTGAGCAACTCCAAGCGAGTCTGCATCAACTGCTCACGCTGAGCCTTATGAATAGCCTTCTGCTCCTCGGTCATTTGAGGTCGCTCCTGTGCAAAAACATTTTGCGCAAACATTGTAGCAATAGCCACTAACAAAACAAAAATACGCTTCATAATCCTCTATTTTATTAGGTTATACAAATTTACAATCTGTTCTCCTCCTCCAAGTAGTAGCCACTATCGACCACCAAGTCGTAGATAACCTCCTCGGATACGCCCTGCATCTCGTTAATCAACTCCTCCATTGGGCTTTGCGGGTGGAAAATTTCATCGCTGAACTTCACCAAACCAAAAACTCCAACAACCACTACCGCCACAACAGCCACAACACTCGCCCAATGCCAATGCACTCGGCGTGGACTTTTCTCGACAGGGTGAGCCAACTCACGCACTGCCATCTTTGCACGATACTTTGCAGTCGCTATCGTACCCTCCTCAATTTTAAACGGCATCTGCTTCATATTCATAAACTTACTCATCAATTTCTACAACTCTAACCTGCTCCTTAATTTTTTGTACGGCGTAGTGATAGTTCGTCTTTAAGGTCGAAACACTCTGTCCCGTAATCTGCGAAATCTGCTCGAACGACAACTCATCGTAGTAGCGCATATTAAAGGCTAATCGTTGCTTGGTTGGCAATGCCAGAACCGCCTTTTGCAAGCGAACTACAATCTCGTCTGCCGAAGGGTCAACCTCCTGCTCGAAGGTAGCAAGCAGATCTCCTCGCACCGAATCTATCGAGGAGAAAATGCCTCGTTTGCGTCTGCGCAACGCCTTGATTGCCTGCGTTGTGGCAATGCGATACATCCACGCCGTCAAAGAACTCTCCGCCTCACCTCGGAACTCCGAAATAGAAGTGTAGGCACGAACAAATGTCTCCTGCAAAACATCTTCGGACTCTTCGTGCTGAACAACCACACGACGGATATGCCAATAGAGCCTCTCGCTATACTGCTCAATCAGCCAGTCGAACGCCGCGACCTCATTGCTCTTCAATCGAGCAATCAATTCTGCCGTATCCTTCTTCATCTATCCGAGTTCGTCTAATAAGATAACTCTTTGGGCAAAAAGTTAAATTTCGTTTTAACAAATTTACAAAAAATTTCGATTTCTTGCAAAGAGTGCATCAAAGAGCATAAAGAATTTAGGGAGTTTAATGATTGTTGAATTATCACTAAACTCCCTAAATTCACTATCAACTTATTGACGAAGGTAGCGAGAGCGCAGCATAGTAGACCTATGTGAGCATCTCACTATCCGAAGTGTAGTGCAAAAAGAGTCGATACTGCGCTCGTAACGAGTGTAAATAATCGAACTATTTTTGTGATAAACGAGGTAGCGAGAGCGCAGCATAGTAGACCTATGTGAGCATCTCGCTACCCGAAGTGCAGTGCAAAAAGAGTCGATTATTTACGCTCGTTTTCCCATTCGAATGGCGCAAATACAGCCGCTTTATTCCTCCAAGTAGGCTTGCGCAGTGCGTAGATTATAAATGGAAGGATTATTACAATGAATGCACCTCCAAAGAGTACTGAATACCATACAGTTGTACTTCCGGTAGCAATCTGTGCAGGTGGGATAAAACTAAGCACAAAGGCGAGCAAAGAGCCGAGAAAACCTACACCTGCTATAATCCACATAGTGGTATTACCGCCAAGGCGGAATGGGCGCTCCTTCGCAGCACGGCGATAGCGCAAAACTATTGCAGAGGCGAACATAAGCATATACATCACAAGATACAAGAGTGCTGTAAGTTGCGACAATATCTGATAGAACGACTGCACAGATGGCATAACCACAAAGAGAAGCGCCAAAAGTGTTACTACACAACCCTGAATAAGTAGGATATTGCGCTGTACGCCATTGCTGTTCTCCTTCTGGAAGAATGGTGGGAGGTAGCCCGCTTTACCCACAGCAAAGATACCCTTTGAAGGGCCCGACACCCAAGTCAGCACACCTGCCAACACTCCGAACATCAACGCAATAGCGATAATTGGCGATGCCCACGACATCTTGAAGTAGGAGAGATAGTTATCGAAGCCTACGAGCAATGACTGCGTCAGATTGACCTCTTTGGCAGGGATAATAAAGCCCAAAGAGAATGTTCCGAAGACGAAAATCAGCACCGTAACGAGTGCGCCCAAAATAATAGCCTTTGGATAGTTTCGGCTTGGATTATCGACCTCCATAACATGCACACCCATCATCTCCATACCGGCATAAAATAGGAAGATACTACTTGCCAGCACCACATTATTCCAATTTGTCAAATCGGGAAAGAAGCCCTGCGACATATCCATATTGTTCTTGCCTCCCGTAGCGAGATAGGCAATGCCCATAACGATAAGCAGAGCAGCAGGAATAATCGTACCGATAATACCGCCCCACTTACTCACTTTACCAACCCAATTCAAGCCTTTCAACGCCACAAATGTCGCCACCCAATATATGGCAAGCACCACAATTAGGGTAAAGACTTTGTTCGATGCGAGCGCCATATCGTGTGTCTGATCCATACCTATAAAGGCGATTGACACAGCACCAAAGGTAAGCACCGTAGGGTACCAGATAGTCGATTGAATCCACTGAATCCATATCGCCAAGAAGCCCATTCGTGCGCCCATAGCCTCGCCTACCCAACGGAACACACCACCCTGCTTATCAGAGTACATTGCAGCCAACTCCGCAGCCACAAGCGCCGTGGGAATGAGGAATACGATAGCCGCAAAGAGATAGTAGAATGCAGAGGAGAGTCCATAGACCGACTCCGCTGCCAAACCTCGCAGACTGACCACTGCGGTAACATTCATAATTGCAAGGGTTGCCACCGTAAGTTTGAACCCTGTCGTCTTTTTTACATCCATAGATTTTAATTTATTTGTTATCGCTTGGGGATATCGCAATAATTACGCCACATTTTTGGATATTATTGCAAAAATATCTAAATTTGCATCGTGTGTTTATATCCCTACCGACGGTAGGGATTACAAACAGATAGTTTGCAAAAAAACCAACCAACCATAAAATGAAAAAAATTTACTCTTTTTTATTGCTTGTAGCCACTCTCGCAGTTAGTTGTACTAACTACAACGAGATTGACCAGACTGGCAAACAATCAGACCTAATCTCTACCATATCGGTAGAATTGGCTCAAACACCACGAACAGCACTGGGCGAGCGTGAAGATGGTTACTACCCTCTCTATTGGAGCGAGGGCGATGTCATCGCAGTAAATGGCGTATGCTCTGGCGAGGCACAGATTAATACACAAAACAGAAGCGTCGCTAAATTCGACCTTCTCACCGAGCATTCCTATCCACTCTCAATCACTTACCCTTACACCTCCTCGACATCAAAGAGTACCCCTACGGTTATCTTCCCAGCCGAGCAGAGATACACAGAGGGTACATTCGACAATGGTAGCGCTCCGCTTTACGGTTATGTAACCAACTCCTCCGAGAATATCGTATTGCACCACCTCGCAGGCGTATTGCGTTTCCCGATGAAGAGTTCCGACAAGAGCGTCGTTCTCGACCGCATTGTTATAACCTCTGCTAATGGTTCAAAAATCGCAGGAGAGTTTACCGTAAACTGCACAAACGGCGCACTCACACCAAGCAGCAATGCCGTAAGTTCGGTTACATATACCCTTCCAGAGAATTTCATCCTCTCCTCGGATAAGGAGTCTGTATTATACATCGCCCTTCCTGATGTTAATGTCGGTAATTGCACCGTAGAGTTCTTCGATGGCAATGGCGGCAAGATGTCCAGCACTTGGAATAGCAACAACCTCACCGCAGGCAAGGTAAACGCATTCCAACCTATAATATACAAGCGTGGCACCACCTTCGCACTCACCACTTGGTCGGTGGAGGAGGATTGTCTTGATATAAAAATTTACGCTCCTACCGTATATGGTTATGTTAAGGATAGCAACGGAAAGCCTATCAAGGGTGTAGCCGTAAGTGATGGATTTCAGGTTGTAGCCACCGACAGCAACGGCTACTACACCCTCAACAATGTAACAAAAGATACTTGGTTCATCTACATCACCATACCAGCCGAGTACGAAGTCCCTATCAACGAACTCGGACAGCCGTGCTTCTACCAGAGTTATCCGGGCAACTCGGCTCGATTTGACTTCACCCTCACTCCTCTGCCGGGTGGTAAGGAGAAGGAGTTTGCACTCTTCACATTTGCTGATCCACAGGTTTCAGATTCAAATCAATTGGTGCGCTTCAACAATGAGGCTATCCCAGGCGTGAGGGCTCACTACAACACCTTCGACATACCTTGCTACGGCATCACCCTCGGCGACATCATATCGAACAGCGTAGGTAACAACGACGAGGTATTCCGTACAAATATGCGAGATGGTTTCCATATCAATAAGGTTGGTATGCCGGTATTCCAGGTTATGGGAAATCACGACTGCATCTACTGCTCGGCAGAAAATACTATCCTAGCAGATGTTAGAAGTTCGACCTTCAACCTCAAAATGCAACGCAACCACGAAGAGGTATTTGGCCCTGCAAACTACTCATTCGACCGTGGAGATCTCCACATCATAGGAATGCGTGATATTGTATACAACAATCCGAACGACAACAGCAAACACTCATTAGGATTCTTGCCTGAGCAGGTGGAGTGGTTACGACAGGATTTGGCACTCGTACCAAAGAGCAAGAAGGTTATTTTGTGTGTTCACATTCCTATCTACAACCAGAACTCAAACTATACACAAGAAGTGCTCGGATTGCTCAACGAGTACACCGATTCCCATATTATTTCGGGACATACCCACTACCAACGACTATACAGCCACGCCTACAACAATAGTTCTTGGACAAAAATCTACGAGCACAATACAAATGCATTGTGTGGCATTTGGTGGGCGGCAAATATCTCGGCAGATGGTACGCCAAACGGCTGGAATGTATTTATCAGCAACACCTCCGACAAAGCCAAGGCTTTCCGTGATTGGTACTACATCGGCTATAAGACGACTATGAACGAGCGTTCTCACCAGATGCGTCTTTATCGAGGTAACGCCATTACTGGCGCAGCGACACCAGCAGATTACACCGGCAACGCCAAGGGCTACTACAAATTCAACTTTGCCGACAATGTGATATTGGCAAATATCTACAATGCTGACTTTAACTGGACAATAGAGGTATATGAGGATGGTGTTAAGACCGGAAATATGACTCATATCACCAATGCTGTTGGAGTTTCGTACAAGAACAAGAGCGGAAGTGGAACTAAGACAAACCCATACTATGTAAACTATACTGATAGTAGCCTTGATCTATATGCGCAAGGACTCTTTATAGGTATTCTTGGTCGCATAAAGAGCGATGGCGTAACCCCAAGCAGTGGATCTTGGCAGCGATGCTACCATATGTACAAGTACACCTTGAAGAACAAGAACGCTCAAAAGATTGAGGTTGTAGCGACCGATCCGTTTGGCAATGTCTATCGTGAGAGTAACTTCCAAAATTGCACAGATTACACCTATTCAAAGAAGTAGCATCGAGGGTATAAGGCACACATTTTGCCACATATACACCCAAATATAATAGAGATGAGAGCAACGATATTTGCACTTATATTGATTTTTTTCGGCTTTGGTTGCACGCCAAAGCCGAAAAAACATACGCCCAAGAGTTACCATTTCCGCTTTGTCGAAGCACCCGCAATGGCAACCGAGGAGCAGCAGGTGGCATATATGCGCGACCACTTCTGGGATAAGTTCGACTTTGCCGATACGCTCTACACCACAAAAGCCGATACTACGGAGATGATGCGAGCATACGCTGCCTATGTTGCCAACTTCGTAGGTCCTCTCAATCAAGAGCCGATACGCAAATTGATGAAGAGGGCTTCGGTGTCGAAAAAGATGTTCGACTACTTCGTTATGCTTGCGGAGAAGGTATTACACTACCCCAACTCGCCATATCGTAGCGATGAGTTGTATATCGCAGTTTTGGAAGCGCAACTTGCATCACCCTACTACGACAAATACGAGAAGATGGCACCCGAGTACGACCTGCGTGTAGTGTCGCAAAATCGCATCGGACAATCCGCAAACGACTTCGACTACACAGACCGTACGGGGCGCACTCGCAATATGTACTCGCTGAAAAACGACTTTGTGATAGTCTATATCAACAACCCTGGTTGCGCAATGTGTCGAGATATTACCGAGGCATTGAAGCAGTCGCCGATTATCTCCGACCTCCAACAACAGGGGCGATTGAAGGTGTTAGCAATATATCCCGATGAAAATCTCGACGAGTGGCACAAGCACCTCTCGGATATGCCTGCGGAGTGGATAAACGGCTACGACAGAGGTTGTCGCATCGAGCGCGAAAATCTCTACAATGTGAGTGCTATCCCTGCACTCTACCTCCTCGACAAAGAGAAAAAAGTTCTTGTCAAAGACTCTACCAATGTCGGAGAGATAGAAGCACAGTTAATGGCTAATAGCCAATAGCCAATGGCCTTATATATAATAGGTATATTTATCGTTTTACGGTAAATATACTTTTTTTATGTCCATTTTATAAAAATTTCAGTACTTTTTATTGCATAGTACTGAAAAAGATATTATATTTGCTATGACAAACAACTAAAAGACTTTTTTCGTATGGGACAAAAACTATTACGCCGTTCGCTCACAAATCGTTCAATAGCAGGTGTGTGCGGAGGATTAGCAGACTATCTTGGCATTGACGCAACACCTTTGCGTATAGCGACACTACTATTGATACTCTTTGGTGGAATGTCGGCCTGGGTATACATTATTATGTGGTTGCTGATTCCGGAAGAGTAAGGCTTTAATGCAAAATGCAGAATGCAAAATAAATTAAAAAATTGGAGGTAATTAGACTATTTTTTCGCCACACAAGGCGACAAATCCGCAGCATAGCAAGCCTATGTGAGGAATTTGGAGACCGCTGGGTGGTGGGAAAAGAGGCAATTAGAACAATTTTATTATGGAGATGGAGAATATAAAGATACAGATGCGCAAGGGTGTTATGGAGTATTGCGTGCTTGCGATATTGGCAAATGGCGACTCCTATGCACCGGCAATAATTGCCGAGTTGAAAAGCGCAGAGATGATTGTGGTCGAGGGTACGCTCTACCCACTGCTGACACGATTGAAGAACGCAGGTTATCTGACCTATCGCTGGGAGGAGTCTATCCAGGGTCCACCACGAAAGTACTACACATTGACCACCGAAGGGCGCAATTACCTCGCATCGTTAGACGAGGCGTGGGATACCCTTGTGGAGCAGATAAACAACATTCGTAACAAAGACTAAAAACGCAACAATTATGAAACGGATAATTTTAGCAGTGGTAGCAGCAATGTTTTGCTCCACCCTCTTTGCACAAGAGGCAGATAATACCAAGACGGGTATCGTGCTTGCCAATGAGAATAAGATTGTAATGGAGGCTCGCCGCTCCACGATGAACTTCAACGAGATAGAGGTATCGAAGGCCATCAGACTTATTGTCGAGGAGCGCACCACGGGCAATATCATCGTTCGTGCGCCACAATCGGTTATGCCGTATGTGTCGCTCAAAGTCAAAGATGAAACACTCTACGCCACCCTACTTTCGGGCACACCCGTATCGCGCAACTCGAATGTTTTGGCAGAGGTTTATGTGCCATACAACGGTAAAATCAACGAAATCAGAACCTCGTCGGCAGCACGAGTTATCGTAAAACCTACCATTTCGTGCAATGAGTTGGATTTGGAGGCACACTCAGCGTCGGTAATAGAGGTGAAGGCGAGTGCCAAAGAGGTTTCGATAGAGGCATCGGGTGCATCAAATATAAAGGCGGAGTTGGCTACCACAGAGTTCGATATGGAGTTGTCGGGCGCATCGGTAGCAACCCTCACGGGAGAGGCAAAAGATGCCGACATCGAGGTGTCGGGCGCATCCACCCTGCGCGCCGAGAAACTCCGCACCGCAACCCTCGATTTGGAGTGTTCGGGAGCATCGAAGGCGTATGCAATAGGTGTAGATTGTAGCGCAGAGGCGAGTGGCGCATCAAGCATTAGCGTAGAGTGTCTGTCGCACCTCAACGCTTCGGTATCGGGTGCATCATCAATCGTATATAGTGGCGATTGCAAGGTAAATATCCTGAACAATTCGGGAGCAAGTTCAATTCGTAAAAAATAGGAGGAACATAGTATGAACGATATTAAAAAATGCAGTATTTCGGGTGTAGGATTTAACTTCGAGAAGGTGGCATACGAGCGTCTTAACGACTACCTCGCATCACTCAAAAAGGCATACGCCAACAACCCCGACAGCGAGGAGATTTTGGCAGACATCGAGGCTCGAATTGCCGAGTTGATACTCTCGGCACAGAGCAATGCGCAGAATGTGGTTTGTCTGCCACTCATAGAGAATATCATTGCTCAACTCGGCTCGCCAGAGGCTATTTCGGGCGAGGAGGAGCAACCGAAAGCAGAGAGCAACACCCGCATACCTCGACGACTCTATCGTGATATGGAGAACTCGAAGTTGGGTGGTGTCTGCGCAGGTTTGGCAAAGTATTTTGGCGTGGAGGCGGTATGGCTTCGCTTGGCTATGGCATCGCCACTGATTCTTGTAGTGATTGGAGCCCCTTTTATCCATTGGTTGTCGGTACTCGGCGGAAATCTCTTCGGAGTTTTTGTGATGACCTATCTGATTTTGTGGTTTGCCATTCCTTCGGCAAAGTCGGCACGCCAAAAACTCGAAATGGAGGGCGAAACAATCTCGGCAAAGAGCATTGCTGACCGTCAGGGCGCAACACAAGAGGAGAAGGCGAAGTCGAGCGTTGCCTCGGCTGTAACAACCCTTGGTCGTTTCATCGTGATTGTTATGAAGATACTACTCGGATTGATGCTCTTCCCGATTGTGGCATTCATATTCACGATGCTTATTATTTTAGTCTGTATGACAGTAGGATTTACCTCTCTTCCGCTTGTGCAGTTTGGCGAATTTGGCAACCTACCGGAGTTGTTAGCGGAGTTTGGTGCGCCATTGATGGTGTTTAGTATGTTGCTTGTGCTTATTCCTGCAATCTACATCGGCTATCTCTTCATTGCGCTACTCCTAAATAAAAGACCTCGTTGGTGGGTGTTGGTAGTTTCGATTTTGTTGTGGATATTTGTCTTAATTGGCACATCTATCGCTGGCATCAGTTATGCGGAGGGCTACACCAACAACATCTTCTCTTCGGATAGTGAGGTGGAGCGCATAATGAAGAAGAGCGACGAAACAAGCCTCTCACGACAGATTATGGAGGAGTTGAACGAGGAGTTAGATGACGAGGAAAAGGCTCTAATTAAGCAACTTCTGAACGATAATAACGCAAAATCTATCGATAAATAGACAATCACAACTATTTTTTGGTAGCAGACCACCTCTTTGAGGTGGTTTTTTCTATTATTTTTACTACCTTTGGGAGTTAATTTGCATTATCAGAATTTTATATGGGAACTATCAATTGTATAGGTGTATTGACCTCTGGTGGAGATGCACCAGGTATGAATGCAGCAATTCGTGCGGTAACCCGCACTGCAATACATAGCGGACTTCGTGTAAAGGGTATTATGCGAGGTTACAAGGGCTTGATTACGGGTGAGATTGTTGACTTCACCTCGTCGAGTGTCAGCAATATCATACAGAAGGGTGGAACAATCCTCAAAACTGCCCGTTGCCCAGAGTTCAAGGAGGCAGAAGGTCGCAAGCAGGCCTACGAGAATATGCGCAACGCAGGTATAGATGCCTTGGTGGTAATTGGAGGCGATGGAACAATCACTGGCGCACAAGCACTTGCCCGTGAGTTCGATGTGCCTATCGTAGCTCTGCCTGGTACTATCGACAACGACCTTTCGGGTACCGACTCGACCATAGGCTACGACACAGCACTCAACACCATTATGGAAGCAGTCGATAAGTTGCGTGATACTGCAACCTCGCACGAGCGATTGTTCTTTATGGAGGTTATGGGCAATACGGCTGGCTATCTCGCCTTGAATGGAGCAATTGCATCTGGCTCGGAGGCGGCAATCATTCCTGAGATGGAGACCGAGACCGACCAGTTGAAAAACCTTATTGACAACGGTTTCCGCAAGAGCAAGAACTCGGCTATCGTACTCGTTGCCGAGA
>JAGCLL010000158.1 GCA_017647025.1 Alistipes sp.
AGTGCCATCGAACTGACCGTGCATAGTGTCATACTTAAGCATGTAAGCCAAGTACTCTACTGGGCAGAGGTCGTTGATACCTACTACATCATACTTCTCAGTCTGTGTGCAAGCTGCACGGAATACCATACGGCCGATACGACCGAAACCGTTGATACCAATCTTAATTTGTGCCATAATTTTAATTTAATTTATGTGTTTAGAAAACCTAATATCCTCTGTTAATTTTTTAACGGTGCAAAGTTATATACTTTGTATATATTTAGCAAATTTTTCGACTACTTTTTGCAGAACTTTTCCATTTAGGTTGCAAATTCTCTCCAAAGAGCCATAAAAGTGAGCGTAAAAGAGAAAAGTGGCGCTGCAACTCGCCACTTTTTTTACTCCTTCGAGGTCATTATTTGAAGTATTAACTTGTCTGTTTCGCTCATTCCGTTTCGACCTATCGAGGTGAGGTTGCGGATGCAGTTGTCTACATTATCCTCGATAATGCCCTCCAACGATGTTGTTACCCGACTATTCATTGCAAGTGTAGCAGAGAGTACGGCTGTCGCTACGCCGCTTGTAACTTTTAGCGAGCACGAAGGTTTTGCTCCGTCGCAAATCATACCTGTAAGGTTTGCCACCATATTTTTAACGGCTCCCGAAACCTCTTCATAGCCTCCACCCATCAGACGGGTGATACCGCAGGCAGAGCCTGTTGCTGCCACTACGCAACCGCACAAAGCCGACAAGCGACCAAGGCTTTGCTTTATATATATAACGGTGAGATGACTCAATACTAACGCTCTCAACATCTTCTCCCTCGGAACATCGTTGGCAAGGGCGAAAATAGCCACCGGAACAGTCGCCGAAATACCCTGATTTCCACTGCCAGAGTTGCTCATTACTGGCACCATAGCACCGCTCATCCGAGCATCGCAAGCGCCGCTTGTGTGGGCTAAAATACTGGTAAAAAGAGTATCTCCAAAGATGCTTTTTGCTACTCCACTATGGAGCATTGCGCCCAATCCGTGACCATAATTACCAGTGAAAGATAACTCTGCGGCGGCAACATTGCGCTGTGCAGTTTCGCCAATAAACTCTATCTTTTCGAGTTCTACCTCCTCGGCAAAATCGTAGACTTTGCGTAGCGAAAGCGCTATCTCTTCCTCCTCGGTTGAGGTGCTTCCGATGGCTTTGCTGCTTGCAACTTCGACTCCATTTTTCTTCACCGAAGAGAAGTTCGTGTGCGAGCCTGAAATTACCACTTCGGCACTCTCGTTACCGCAGGATACAAGTGTGTTGATGTAGAGAATTCCGTGACTCTCATCAGCGATGGAAATCGCTGGTGCAGTGCGTTCCAGGAGGTTTTTTGCCTCTTCGACATCCTCTGCTTTAACTTCACGCAACACCTCCAAACCATACTCCGATTTGCCAGCAACTACGCCGAGAGCGATAGCGATTGGAAGGCCTGTCATTCCACTGTTTGGAATACCTACTCCCATCGCATTTTTGAAGATATTGGCGCTCAATGCTACCTCTATTTTCTCAGGTTTTTCGCCTAATGTCTCGCAAGCCTTGGCTACGCAAAGTGATACTGCCATAGGCTCGGTGCAACCTATCGAAAGAATAACCTCTCTCTTGATAAGGTCGATGATTTTATCGTGTTCTTGTGCTGTCATACCGCAAAGATAGTGATATAATTGACAAGTGGAGCCTTTTTTATTGCAAAAAACAACTTTTAGTTCCCGATTTTTAATTTTTAATTAAAAGTTTTCAACCTTCCACTCTAAACTCTCAACTATTTTTTCTATCTTTGCGCTCAACTATGAAGAATATCAGGAACTTTTGCATTATAGCCCACATTGATCACGGTAAATCTACCTTGGCGGATCGTTTGTTGGAGGCTACAAATACACTCAATCAACGAGAGATGCAGTCGCAGGTCTTGGATGATATGGATCTCGAACGAGAGAAGGGTATTACGATTAAGTCGCACGCCATTCAGATGAACTATGTGGCGAAGAGTGGTGAGCAATATACGCTCAACCTTATCGATACCCCAGGACATGTCGATTTTTCGTACGAGGTATCGCGTGCTATCGCTTCGTGCGAGGGTGCATTGCTTATTGTCGATGCCTCGCAGGGTATTCAGGCACAGACCATCTCAAACCTCTATCTCGCCTTTGGTAATGACTTGGAGATTATTCCGGTGTTGAACAAAATCGATATGCCGTCGGCGATGGTTGACGAGGTGAAGGATCAGGTGGTAGATTTGCTCGGCTGTGATCACGACGACATCCTTTGTGCGTCGGGTAAAACAGGCGAGGGTGTGCCAGAGATTTTGGAGGCAATCGTTAAGCGAGTTCCTGCTCCAAAGGGCGACGATAATGCTCCATTGCAGGCTCTGATTTTCGACTCGGTGTTCAATCCATTTCGTGGAATTATCGCATACTATCGTGTATTCAATGGTACTATTCACAAGGGCGAGCATGTGAAGTTCTTCAATACGGGCGAGGAGTACGATGCCGACGAGATTGGAGTTTTGAAGTTGAAGATGCAACCTTGCAAGGAGATTAAGGCTGGCGATGTAGGATATATATGTTCGGGTATTAAGAACTCTAAAGATGTGAAGGTGGGTGATACCATCACTTCGGTGGCAAACCCTTGTACCGAGGCCATCGCAGGCTTTGAGGATGTGAAGCCGATGGTCTTTGCAGGAGTCTATCCCGTTGAGGCTGACCAATACGAGGATTTGCGTGCTTCGCTCGAAAAGTTGCAACTCAACGATGCATCGTTGACATTCGAGCCGGAGAGTTCGTTGGCTCTCGGCTTCGGTTTCCGTTGCGGATTCTTGGGCTTGCTCCATATGGAGATTATTCAGGAGCGACTCTATCGTGAGTTCGATATGGATGTTATCACTACCGTACCGAATGTATCGTACAAGATTACAACCACTATGGGCGAGGAGATAGAGGTGCATAATCCGTCGGGTTTGCCAGAGGTTACCAAGATTGCAAAGATTGAGGAGCCTTATATCTTGGCGCAGATTATCACCAAGGCGGACTTCCTTGGTCCTGTGATGAAACTCTGCATCGACAAGCGAGGAATCTTAAAAAATCAGACATATATTACCCAAGACCGTGTTGAGGTCAATTTCGAGATGCCGTTGTCGGAGATTGTATTCGACTTCTACGACAAGTTGAAGAGTATCTCGAAGGGCTATGCTTCGTTCGACTACCACCGTACGGGCTACGAGATAAGCAAGTTGGCAAAGTTGGATATTTTATTAAATGGCGATCCAGTCGATGCGCTCTCTTCGCTTATTTATGCCGACCACGCCTACGACTTTGGTCGCAAGATGTGCGAGAAGTTAAAGGAGTTGATACCACGCCAGCAGTTCGATATCGCAATTCAGGCGGCTATTGGTGCAAAAATTATCGCTCGTGAAACCGTAAAGGCGGTGCGTAAGGATGTAACTGCAAAGTGTTATGGTGGCGATATTTCGCGTAAGCGTAAACTCTTGGAGAAGCAGAAGGCTGGTAAGAAGCGTATGCGCCAGATTGGTCAGGTACAGGTACCACAGACAGCGTTTTTGGCGGTACTCAAAATGGATTAATTTGCTGTCTAACAAGGCTGCTTTGTCGTTACGCTCGTGTTCGAAATCCTCATTTACGCCTAGTAAACTGCGGTTTCTCACACTTCGCAAGCCTAAAATCAGCACTTGTTATACAACAAATTGAACAACAAATTGAAGATAAGGATTATATTTTATTCATTCTATGAAAAAGACAATTATAGACCTCTTTGAAGATTCAGTTGTAAAGTTTGGCGATAAGCCATTCTTACTCGAAAAGACAACCAGCGAATTTGAACCTACAACATATCGTGAGGCTCGTGAAATCGCATTGACTACGGGTGCAGGTCTTGTTGCGCTCGGTATCGAGCCAAAGCAGGCAGTATCTATTTTGGCAGAGGGGTGTAATGCGTGGATTACCTCGGAGTTGGGACTCTTGTATGCAGGTGCAATCAGCGTACCTCTCTCTATCAAGTTGGAGGAGGCAAACGATTTGCTCTTCCGTCTGCGTCACGCCGATGTGGTGGCAATCTTTGTTTCACGCAACCAACTTCCGAAGATTCGCTCTATCCGTGAGCAGTTGCCATTGCTCAAACATATTATCGTTTGGGGCGATATCGAGTTGCAGGAGGGCGAAATGAGTCTTGCCGAGTTGAATGCTATGGGCGAAAAGTACCTCGCCGAGCATCGTGAGGAGTTCCTCGCAATCGGTCAGGCAGTACAGAACGATGACTACGCCACAATTACCTATACTTCGGGTACTACGGCAGATCCAAAGGGTGTAATTTTGACTCACCGCAACTATACCGCAAATGTCGAGCAGGCTTTGACTCGTATCTCGATTCCATCGGACTATACGATGTTTATCATATTGCCACTCGACCACTGCTTCGCTCATGTAGCGGGCTTCTATATTATGGTGGCTTGCGGTGCTTCGGTTGCAACCACACAGGTAGGTCGCACACCGCTCGAAACATTGAAGAATGTCCCAGGTAATATCCGTGAGGTTAAGCCACATGTGCTTTTGTCGGTTCCGGCTATTGCAAAGAACTTCCGTAAGAATATCGAGGCTTCAATTCACAAGCAGGGAGCAACCGTTGAAAAACTATTCAAGTTTGCTTTGAAGGTAGCATACGAGTATAACCAGGATGGCTACACCAAAGGCAAGGGTTGGCGTTTTGTGCTTAAACCGCTTGTGGCATTGTTTGATAAAATTCTCTTTGAGAAGGTGCGCCAAGGCTTTGGAGGTAACATCAAGTTCTTTGTAGGTGGTGGTGCATTGCTCGACTCGGAGTTGCAACGCTTCTTCTACGCTGTGGGTATGCCTATGTTGCAGGGTTACGGCTTGTCGGAGGCTACACCTATTATCTCGGCTAACTCACTCGGCAAGGGACGCCACCGCTTTGGCTCGTCGGGTATGGTTATCCAGCCTTTGGAGTTGAAGATTCTCGATAATGACGGCAACGAGTTGCCACTCGGTGAGAAGGGCGAGATTGTTATCAAGGGTGAGAATGTTATGGCTGGCTACTGGAAAAACCCTTCGGCAACGGCAGAGACTGTTGTTGATGGCTGGTTGCATACGGGCGATATGGGATATATGGGCAAAGATGGTTTCCTCTATGTGCTTGGTCGCTTCAAGAGTTTGTTGATTGCAAGCGATGGCGAGAAGTATAGCCCAGAGGGTATGGAGGAGGCTATGGTTGACAAGTCGCCATATATCGACCAGATTATCCTTCACAACAACCAAAATCCATACACAATCGCTATCGTAGTGCCTAACAAGGAGGCGTTGCGCCGAGAGGTGGGCAACGATGCAACAAAGGCGGCAGAGTTGATAGACTCGGAGATTCGCAAGTATCGTACCGGTGGCGAGTTTGGCGAGGAGTTCCCTGACCGCTGGTTGCCTGCATCGTTGGTAATCGTTGATGAGGCGTTCACAGAGCAGAATGGACTCGTGAACAGCACAATGAAGGTTGTCCGCAATAAGGTGGAGTCGCACTTCGCAGAGCGTATCGACTACGCATACACTGCCGAAGGTAAGCAGTTGCTCAACGAGAAGAACTTGGAGTCGTTGGCGAAGTTGCTGTAACTATATACTATATATAATATAATAATATAGGGAGTTGCAGTTGCAACTCCCTATATCGTTTATTGATGTTGTGGTCGTAGCAAATCCTGTACAACCTTCACTGGCGAGAAGGTCGAGATTGGAACATCTACAAAGATTGTGTTCCACTTCGCCATTGCGCCATTCCACAAGCCCGGCAACTCCTGCGCACGCAACTCGCGACCACCACTCGACTTCGATGAGATAAAGCCCGTCTTAGGGTCTGTGTAGCCCATAAGGTCGAACTTCGAGCCGTCAGCCTTGCGAACACCGCAGACCAAATCCACAGGGTTGAAGTGGGTAGCCTCCTTCATCAACGGCATATCCTCTGCCGAAATCTGGCTCGACTCGGCAATCTGTAACGACTGTGTACCATCGTCGTTCTTAACCCAGAAAGGGCCACCGCCTGGCTCGCCCTCGTTGCGCACCATACCGCAGACACGGATAGGGCGGTCGAGCATAGCAGTCAAGAGTTCTGCATCGTACTCGGCTGGGAGTTTGGTGCATAACTTATGCTCCACAAACTCGGCAACCTCTGCCAAGTCGGCAACGCCCTCACGCAACGCCTTCAAGTGGGCAAAGGTCTGCGCCTGCAAGTCGAGCAACAAACCCGCCAGTGCCTTCTTGTAACGCACGGTGTCGCCACGCAGGGCATCGGTCGTAACATTGTCGATATTCTTTACGAAAATTACATCTGCCTCGATGTCGTTCAAGTTCGAGAGCAATGCTCCGTGTCCCGCAGGGCGGAACAATAACTTACCCTCATCGGTGAGGAATGGAGTGTTGTCGGGATTTACGGCGATGGTGTCGGTCGAAGGCTTCTGCTCCGAGAAGGAGATATCGTACTTGATGCCGAATTTTGCCTCGTACTTCGCTACGCGCTCATCGAGCAGGACTTTGAATGCCTCCTTATGTTCGGGTGATACGGTGAAGTGAAGGCGCGAAACACCCTTCGATGCACCATACTGCGCACCCTCCATCAAATGCTCCTCGATAGCCTTGCTTGCGCCATCGGGGTAGTTGTGGAAGGTTACCAAGCCCTTTGGTTTTGCGCCATAGTTGAGTCCCTCCTTGATGATTGCCGAAACTACAGCCTTATCATCTGCAAAGTCTACGCCCGTAGCCTTCAACTCCTCGTAGAAGGCGAACTTCTCGATGTTCTGCAAGAGGGTGTCGATACCCTTACCGCGCTTGTCGTCATTGACAAACTCGAACAACTCCTAGAACATACGGGGTGCAGCACCCGATGCAGGTACGAACTTTACGACTTCGAGCTTCTCGACTACGCTGTCGTAGTGTGCTACAGCCGCCTCACACTCCTCCTCCGAGAGGCAGGTAATGCCATCTTCGGGCGATGCCGCCTTAACCACTTCGAGCGAAGGGAATCCTCGCTTGAAAGCCTCGATTTGTGCCTCGACTTGTGCAACGGTCAAGCCGTGAGCCTCAATTTCGTTAATCTCTTTTTCGTTGAACATAGTATATGTAGTTTTAAGGTTTTGCGCTTTATCCTACCAAAGATAAGGACTTTTGCCAAATAAAAAAAGAGTTGTCCCCTAAAATTTTTACGGAACAACTCTCTATTATGTTGCACTTTGCCTTCTACGATAGAGCTATTAAGGCCAAAATC
>JAGCLL010000159.1 GCA_017647025.1 Alistipes sp.
ATAAAATGATTTATCATCGTTTATCATAAAGCGCTCAAAATGAGCGCTTTTTTTGTGCATAGTGATAAAATCATTTATCACTGTTTATCGTCGTTACGCAATATTTCTTCGCCCTATTTCCGCCCCAGAAATGAACTTCGCAATCAATGTGTAACGGTTGCAAATTAAACTATTATCACCTTATTTGTTCCATAATAGTTGTAAATAGATCTGTTATCGAAAATGTTTAGAGCATTCTGCAATCCGAGACAAATCGCTGCAATTCCGACTTTTCTTTTATAAAAAAAGCATACGACCCGAAAGACTGCCCTCTTTGGAAAGTGTACAGTAGAAATGTCTGTAAGGCACAGTATAACAACATTATACATAAAAATAGGTAAAACGATTTTGCGTGCAAAACTGCTCAATATGTAGATTTGTGCATAACCGATGAAATGCAACCTTAATAATTAATGTTGTTGCTTCGTGTGTTTTGGGGATAATGCTGTGAAATATGCTTAATATATACTACAATCTGCTATGCTAAAATAATCCCGTTCTGGTATAATTTAGGGCGAATTACATTGTCATTATACCCGATAGGTTTAATTCTGGCCTCCTGCAATTGTATTATTAATATTGTAAGATTTGCGGAAAATCGGTGCTGGATATAAAGCAGTATGCTCGCAATCGTGCGGAAAGTATGATTTTTTGATAGATTCCGCACGATTGAAGCACTTTTTAACATAGAGTGGAGTACCAATATTAAAAGTTTACCGACAAAGATTTTTGGAAAAATGTAGAAATCAGGTGTATTTTGTTTTGGAAAATTGCAGTATTTGCTATATATTTGCTTTGGAAAAATGCAAAAAGTTATGCTGGAAAGAAAAATATCACGCTACATTGAGCACTTCTATGAGGTGAATAAAGGCGCACTATTGCTAACTGGAGCACGTCAGATCGGTAAAACATATTCGATAAGAAAATTTGCCGAAAAGCACTTCAAGAGTTTTATCGAGATTAACTTCGTAGAGACACCAGAGGCCGTTGAAATCTTCTCGACAGCCAAGAGTAGTAACGACATATTGTTGCGTCTATCGGCATTGACAGACAAACCTCTAATCAAGGGCGATACGATAATCTTCTTTGATGAGGTGCAAAAGTGTCCAGAGATCGTGACAGCGATAAAATTCCTTGTTGATGATGGTAGATATCGTTACATATTGAGTGGCTCGTTGCTCGGTGTAGAGCTTAACAACCTTCGATCTGTGCCAGTGGGTTATATGAACATAAAAGATATGTATCCGCTGGATCTTGAGGAGTTTATGTGGGCGATTGGTGTAAATAAGGATATTGTTGCGACACTAAAATCGGCCTGGGAAAACAAGCAGCCCGTAGATGATTTTATCCATCGCAAGATGATGGAGGTCTTTCGTTTGTATCTCATCGTGGGTGGTATGCCCGACGCAGTCAACGCCTACAATGAAAACAACAATCTCCAAGATGTAATGGAGAAGCAGCGAGAGATAATTCGTTTGTACCGCAAAGATATCTCACAGTATGATTCAGAACGACAACTGAGTATTAAAGAGGTCTTTGACCTTATCCCATCAGAGCTTAACTCTAAGAACAAACGCTTTATCATTAAAGACCTTAACGAGAAGGCCCGAATGGAGAAGTATAAAGATGAATTCTTGTGGCTAAAAGATGCGGGCGTGGCGATACCTGTCTACAATATTGAGGAGCCAAAGTCCCCATTAAAATTGGCAAGTTTGAGAAATCTATTTAAGCTATTCTCAAATGATGTTGGTTTACTGGCGTGTCAATACTCGGATGGTATTCAATTGAAGATATTAGCTGGCGATGACACGATTAACCACGGCTCAATTTTCGAGAATGTTGTGGCGCAAGAGCTTCTTGCTCACGGGTTCAATGAACTATATTACTACAATAGCAAGAAGATGGGCGAGGTTGATTTTGTGGTAGAACTCAACGGAGAGGTGTTCCCTATTGAGGTTAAATCTGGAAAGGACTATGCTCGTCATCGTGCGCTTAATAACATCCTTGATTGCCAGGAATACACCATTCCAGAGGCTATTGTCTTATGCAATGACAACTACTCAATAAAAGAGAAGGTTGTCTACACTCCTATATATATGGTGATGTTTATTCAAAAAGAGCAATCTATCGATGTGAGGTATCGTTTGGACCTAACTGGATTGTAAATCTATTATACATATTTAATCTTAATAAGAGAATTCTCCGAGGTCACTAAAAAGATACTATATTGTCGTGAGTCTAATATGGAGAGCATATGCCAATAAATCAAACAATTACTTGGTAATCAATAAGTTGAATAATAAAAAGATAAACATATGATCAAGTCAATTGATACGCCCATTGCCGACATTCTTAGAGGAATAGATAATGGCACGATACAATTGCCCGACTTTCAGCGTGGCTGGGTATGGGAAGATAATCGAATACGAGCACTAATTGCAAGTATAAGCAATGCATATCCCGTTGGTGCTGCAATGTTCTTGGATGCTACGGGAGACAATGTGCATTTCAAGAGCAGACTGTTCGAGGGTGTTAACGCATCTCATTCGTCAGTCTCGCCTAAAACGCTCGTACTCGATGGACAGCAGCGTACGACGTCCATCTATCGTTCTATGTACTGCAAGTCTGCGGTGAAAACGATGGATTCAAAGAAGAAACCCATTTCGAGATATTACTACTTGAACATTCCATTGTGCTTGGATACATTGACTGATAGAATTGATGCGGTGGTTTCTGTGCCTGAGGATAGAGTTATTAAAGAGAACATCGGTAGGGATATAAAGTTGGATTTATCCACTCCTGAAAAGGAGTATGAACAGCATTATTTTCCTCTGAACATAGTTTTTGACCCTAACAGCACGATGAATTGGATGTTTGGCTATTTAAATTTTCATAGTCATTCACAGAAGATTCAAAGCCAATGGACCAACTTTTGGAAAGAGATACTCTCGCCAATGTCACAATATCAGATACCTGTTATAGAATTGGGAAGTGATGTGCCTAAAGAAGCGGTTTGTCAAGTATTTGAGAATGTAAACCAAGGCGGAGTATCCTTAACAGTATTTGAGTTGGTAACTGCAACTTTTGCTGCTGATAACTTCGAACTTCGTAAAGATTGGGATTCTATTTGGAGCGTGTTGAAGAATGATAAAGTGATGCAGTACAAAAATAATCAACCTGCATTTACGGGAACCGACTTCCTTACTGCAATAACCTTGCTTAATAACTATAAACTATGGCAAGCAGGCAAACGAGGAGGCATAAGCTGCAAAAAGAAGGATGTTCTGCGACTACAATATGAGGAATATAAAGAACACAAAGATGCATTAATAGAAGGTCTTAATGAAGCTATCAAATTCATCAAGGAACAGTGTATCTATACATCGGTAGACTTACCTTATACCTCACAAATTATTCCATTAGCCGTTACTTTTGCAATAGATAAGAACTTATGGTTTAATGCCAAAAACAAAGCAAAACTAACACAATGGTATTGGTGTGGTGTATTTGGTGAATTGTATGGAGGTGCAAATGAAACTCGATATGTTACCGATGTGCAAGGATTGGCAAGATGGGCTCAAGATGATAATGACCTACCTGACACAGTACAGCGCTCAAATTTCTTTGCATCTCGTCTAAACCAGCTTACAACACGCAATAGTGCAGCATACAAGGGTGTGATGGCTTTAATATTGAAGAATCACTGCAAAGACTTCATATCGGGTTCAGAGATGGACTTTGCATCATATGTAGGCGAAGCTACAGATATTCATCACATATTCCCAGCCAACTACTGTGAGCAACAAGGAATAGATATAAAACTGTGGAATAGTGTGATTAACAAAACCCCTATATACGCTCGCACAAACAGAATAATAGGCGGATATGCTCCGACTAAATATATTAGTAGTATTGAAAGAAATCACGGTGTAGCAACTGCCGATTTGAACAATTATTTAGAGTCTCATTTAATAGATGTTGAGGCGATAAGAAAAGATGATTTCGATACTTACTTCCAGAACAGGGCTAACGCAATATACGACTTGATTGAGAAGGCTACAGGTAAGATGGTTGCGGGTCGAGAAAATAAGGATGCCTATTCAGAAGATGAAGTTGGTGATGAGGAGCAAGAAATCTTTTTGTAATGTAAATTTTAATAGGAATTAGCAGGGGCAAAGACCTCTGCTATTTTTTTGTGTACAAAATTGATAAAATTATAAAAATCCATAAACCTTCCTATTAAAAGCCACCTACTCTAAAATAAAAACGATGAATTATGGAATATGTAGCGATTGAAAAGAGTGAGTACGAGCAGTTGCTCGGCTCCATCAAGAAGGCAGCAACGGAGATCCGTGCCATTGCTGAGGAGTGTAGCGTCAATTCGGAGTGGGTGGAGAATAGCGAATTGGCAGAGATTCTCGGACTCTCAAAACGCCAGTTGCAGGGTTATCGTGAGCGAGGTGTATTGGGCTTCTCGACAATTGGGCGCAAGATTTACTATCGCCGTGCCGAGGTGGAAAAACTTATTAAAATCAACACAATAAAATGTAAATAATATGAACTTGGTATTTAACGAAAATTTAAGGGAGGTGCTTGGCGACCTTGCAAAGGTTGATGCCGGCATTGAGCAGATTCGAGGACTCTGCCGTCCTATACTCAATGGAGAACACTACCTGTCAGGCGAAGAGGTTTGCAAGGCTTTGCGAATCACTAAACGCACATTGCAGCAGTATCGAGATGACGGGCTTGTGTCGTTTGTCGCACTGCCCGGCAAGATGCTCTACCGAGAATCTGACTTGTGTGCCGCATTGGAGAAAAACTAGGTCGCCCCATTCGCCCACCGCAACGCCGAGGACTTCCCTGCGGTCTACGGCAGAAGATAACACATTGCACACACTGCTTCAAAACGAGAACTCTCGCGGGTTCTCGTTTTTGTTTTGGTCTAAATGCGTTGTTTTTCCTCAAAATTTATGATTATAGCAAAATTTTTCATATCTTTATGACAGATTATTGCGAATAAAAAAGCATGAAAATTTCGATTAAACAATACTGGTGGGTTGCATTAGTGATTTTACTATTGCCAATTGCTCTTAATTTTATATTACTAACGCCATCGTTTACGGCTATTGTCGGAGATGAAATAGCGTGGTTGTCATTTTGGGGTGGATATTTGGGTGCTATTATTAGCACTACTGCTGCATTTATAATTCTGTACATACAGCGCAAGGATAACGAATCTGAGAACGAAAAGAATAGGGCTGACAATGAGACTCAGAACAAACAAAATAGAGTTGAAAACAAAAAGTTAAATAGAGCGAATAGGCAACTGCAACTTAATATCATGAAATATCATCAACAGAGTCATTGGCTTGAT
>JAGCLL010000160.1 GCA_017647025.1 Alistipes sp.
CTCGTAAAGGCCCCGTAAAGGCATACGCACAGTTCTCAAAGTGGTGGAAGCCGCTCGGTTACAATAGCATTATCGTTTCGACGCTTATTTCGGGCTTCTACTATATCGTAGCCGGTTGGTCGCTCTACTACTTCATCGCTTCGATCGATGGAACGCTCTACTCGGGAGAGGAGTTTCATACCATCTTCACAAACTTCACTACATCGTGGAAGGAGCCATTATACACAATGCTCTTTCTCCTCGCCACACATATAGTCGTGGCGCGTGGAGTGCGAAAAGGGTTGGAACGCACCGCAGAGTGGGTTATGCCCATACTCTTTGTAATGTTGATGGTGATGACTCTGCGCTCGGCTATGATGCCAGGTGCGAGAGAGGGTTACGAGTTCTTCTTTAAGCCCGATTTCTCAAAAGCTTTGACCGTAAAAACTATTATGGCTGCCATTGGTCAGGCGTTCTTCTCGCTCTCTATCGGCTTGGGTTGCTTGATAACATTCTCGTCGTACTTCAAAAAGGGAACAAACCTCTCGACAACAGCGTGGTCGTCGTCAATGCTTACCTTTATGGTAGCGGTATTGTCGGGTATGATAATCTTCCCCGCAGTATTCAGCGTCGAGGGATTAGAGCCTACGCAAGGCCCTACCCTCATATTCGAAACTCTGCCATTTGTCTTTAAGGATATGGCTATGCCGGAGCTATGGTCGGCGATATTCTTCTTGCTGATAGCTTTGGCGGCATTGACCTCGACTATAACTTTCCACGAAGTTATAACCGAGTATTTCCAAGAACATCACAACCTCTCACGCCAAAAAGGTGCTATCGTATCAACCGCCATTGCAGTGGTCTCGGCAACATTTTGCTTATGGTCGAGCAAGATTTTCGACATCTTCGACATGTTTACAGTCGATGTATTGATGCCTCTCGGCGGTCTGTTGACCTGTCTATTTGCAGGCTGGTATCTCGATAGAGAGATTTTCCGCAAGGAGATATCCAACGACGGAACACTTCGCGCTCCACTTTTCGGAGTGTTGGTATTCCTGCTAAAATGGGTTGCACCACTATTGATTGGTATTACCTTTATATATAATTTGGCTTTTTAGAGGATAATTTCAAAAAAATTAGTACTTTTGTGCGTCTAAATAGATAACAAACTTTATTTCACAAACATAAAACAATTTAAGAACTATGATTTCGTACAAGGAATTGGGTCTTGTGAACACCAAGGAGATGTTCGCAAAGGCAGTTGAGGGTGGCTACGCTATCCCTGCGTTCAACTTCAACAACATGGAGCAGTTGCAGGCAATCATCATGGCTTCGGCTGAGACTAAGTCGCCTGTTATCCTTCAAGTATCGAAGGGTGCTCGTAACTACGCTAACCAGACTCTTCTCCGCTACATGGCTGAGGGTGCTGTTGAGTATGCAAAGGAGCTCGGTTGGGAGAAGCCACAGATCGTTCTTCACCTCGACCACGGTGATTCGTTCGAGACTTGCAAGTCTTGCGTAGATATGGGTTTCTCGTCGGTTATGATCGACGGTTCGCACCTTCCATACGAGGAGAATGTTGCCCTCACAAAGAAGGTTGTTGAGTATGCACACCAGTTCGGTGTAACCGTTGAGGGTGAGCTCGGCGTATTGGCAGGTGTTGAGGACGATGTAGTAGCAGAGGAGAGCCACTACACTAAGCCTGAGGAGGTTGTTGACTTCGTAACTAAGACCGGTTGCGACTCGTTGGCTATCTCTATCGGTACTTCGCACGGTGCTTACAAGTTTACTCCGGAGCAGTGTACTATCGACCCACAGACTGGTCGCCTCGTACCACCACCATTGGCATTCGATGTTCTCGCTGCTATCGAGAAGGAACTTCCAGGCTTCCCAATCGTACTCCACGGCTCATCTTCTGTACCACAGGAGGAGGTTGAGACTATCAACAAGTTCGGTGGCGCATTGAAGGCTGCAGTAGGTATTCCAGAGGAGCAACTCCGTCAGGCAGCAAAGTCGGCAGTTTGCAAGATCAACATCGACTCTGACTCTCGTCTTGCTATGACCGCTGCTATCCGTGAGGTATTCGGTACAAGCCCAGCAGAGTTTGACCCTCGTAAGTACCTCGGTCCTGCTCGTGAGAATATGAAGAAGCAGTACATCCACAAGATTAAGGAGGTGCTTGGTTCGGACGGTAAGGCTGAATAATGCTTATTCTGTGTGGTGAATTTTGCACCACACTTCAATAACCGAGTTGCTCACATACGCCAAAGTATGCTGCGCACTCGGTTTTTTGTTTGGCACAAAATTCCCTCGCCCATAATAATTGTTATTTGGTTTGGGCTGGTTGCGATGCACCACATCTCACGACTTCTGACAAGAAATTGGCGGCTTAAATGAGTTTAATGAGTCTAATTCCCTTTCCTTAAACTCCTTATATTCCTTAACCTCCTTATATTCCTCACTCTTCACTCTTCAAAAAAACAACTGCGCCCCTCATACCGAGAAGCGCAGTTGTTTTATGATATTGCTATCTATTACATTACTACAACAGTGATGTACGACTTGTCGTAGGCAGTAAGCTTGCTGTCGAGGTAAGCCTTCATCTCGTTGTTTACAACATAGATGGTCATTGCTGGCACTGGAGCAGCCATATTTGTAAATGAGTTAACCTCGATAGTGAACTCTGGAGAGAGAATCTTAACCTCGGTCAAAGACTCGCAGTCACGGAATGCATAAGTACCGATATAGTTTACCGATGCAGGAATCTCGATAGAAACAAGACCTGTGTTACGCAATACATCCTTCTCGAGACGAGTTACGCCAGCAGGGATATTGATAGAGGTCAAACCTACGCACTCTGCGAATGCGCCCTCGCCAATAGTGGTAACGCTTGCAGGGATAGTTACATTTGCAAGCTTAGTGCACGACTGGAATACTGCAGGGCCAATCTCGGTAAGAGTGTTTGGCAACTCAACAGTTACCAACTCAGCACACTTGCGGAATGTACGGTTACCAACAACCTCAACACCCTCCGATACGGTTGCGCTTGTCAAAGCAGCAGCACCCTCAACTACACCACGAACGGTTGTAGCCTCGTCAGCCGAAGAGGTGATTACAACCTCGCCATACTTAGCGATGTAAGCAACATCGTTCCACAAGAACATTGTAGCCTCGCCATTGTTGCTTGCAAGAGCAGTAGCAACATCAGTTGTGCTCTCGGTTACAGAAGTTACATTCTCAGCAGTTGCTGCGTTAGCAACAGTCTCAGGCAATACATAGTAGAGACCGTCAGCAAGAACAGTCTTGTAACCAGCAGCGAGGAAGTTGTTTACAGAGTTGTGACCAAATGCACCACCGTATACAGTTGTATTGCGGTTGTAGTCACGAATCTCGCCCTTGATAACACCGCCATTGATAGTGTACTTAGCACCACCCTGTGCATCGAGGAGGCACGAAGTCCAACCGAAAGTTGCAGTACCGTCTGCAATAGTGAACTCACCACCATTGATAACAACCTCACCACCATAAGCGAAGATTCCAGCGTTGCCAGCGTTCTCGTTGTGGAATGTACCACCATTGATAGTCAATGTTGCAGCGTTACCATAGATAGTGTGCTTGCCGCTACGGCTGTTGCTGATGTCACCGCTCTCAACGGTCAAATCGCCGAAGTTCATAATACCATTCTTAACAGTTACGCCATCAATTACCATTGTGCCGTTATTGCGAACGGTGTAGTTGTTAGTTGCGCTAATCTCGCCATTGCCAGTAAGAGTCAAAGTAGCGTTGTTTACAATAGCGCTACTTGCCTCATAGTTATTTGAATCGTATGCAGCATCAATAGTAATGTTGTGACCATTCAAATTGATAGTCATATTCGACTGAACATTGAGTACGCTTGTCAACACAACATCCTCGGTCAAAGCAACTTCGCCACCAAAGGTTGCGGCCATCTGGAGAGCTGCCTCGTGTGCGTCGATATACTCAGGCTTGATAACTACATTAGCAGCGAGGTCGCTTGTGAGCAACTGACCGTAGAGGTTGGTGCGGTAGTTACGCTGAACTGGAACAGAACCTACGGTGCGCTGCTTCTCAACTGCGCCATCAGAGTATGTGAATACAACATCAACAGTCTCCTTGGTGTTAGCCATCAAGAGGTAGTTCATTGCCATATACTCATAACCC
>JAGCLL010000020.1 GCA_017647025.1 Alistipes sp.
AATTTAGGACTATTAAGAATTGGTAAAGTATGGAAGATTGGGTAAAATTTGTTAGTGCTATAATTGAAAGGATAGGTTTTATATCAGCAGTCATAGCGACCATTGCATCTATAATATTCTACAAGTTGTTTGTAGTGGACTTACTATGGACAATTGTAGTAGGATGTACTACCTATATTATAGTGCTATGTATCGTTAAATTAGTAAAGTTCTTTAAGAGATGTTTTACTCTCTATAATGAATGTCGTAGCAGACGGCTTCAAAGTTATTGGTTTTATGAAACATTATCAGATGGCATAAAAACATCTCTCCGTGAGTTGTATAAAATGCCTCAGAAACAACATAAATATTGTCGCATTGTCGCAGAAGATTGTGATATAAACCGACAAATTATATACGATTGCAAATATATTCAGCGTCATACTGAAGATTATAATCTTATCATTATCAGCGAGGGGCTTGGTTCTGATCGATATACGATAATTATTGATGAGTTTTTATACGATGTAATACGCAAGAATAACTAATTATGACCGAGTGGAAAACATATAGATTGGCGGATTTGTGTGATACTATTTCCGACACTTACAAAGGTTGTGCAGATGAGGTTGTGTTGATAAACACTTCCGATGTATTGGAGGGAAAATGTCTAAATCATACAAAAGAACCAAATCGCAATCTTAAAGGGCAATTCAAGAAAACCTTTAAGAAATATGATATATTGTATAGCGAGATTAGACCAGCAAACAAAAGATTTGCCTATATAGATTTTGATGCAACCAACTATATTGCATCAACTAAATTGATGGTACTTCGACACAATGAAAAAATAGAGCCCTTGTACTTTTATTATATTTTACAAAGTCAAAGCATTATAGATGAATTGCAAATGTTGGCAGAATCTCGCTCTGGTACTTTTCCGCAAATAACTTTTGCTGAACTATCAAGACTGGAAGTAAAGTTGCCAAATAGAGAGGTGCAACGCCAAATATTTGGGATATTGGGTGCGATAGATGATAAAATCGAGAATAATCGCCGCATAAATAATAATTTAGAGCAGCAAGCCCACGCACTCTATAAACAGTGGTTTGTAGATAGTTCAACTGTGAAGTTAGGAGATGTAGTTAAAACTACATCTGGCGGAACACCTTCTCGTAGCCATATGGAGTTTTATGTAGGTAAATATGGGTGGGTAAAATCAAAAGAATTAAATAGTTCTTTCATTACAAAAACCGAAGAAACAATAACAGATGATGCTATTGCAAAGTCCGCAGCAAAATTATTACCAGCAAAATCAATCCTAATTGCTATGTATGGAGCTACCGTTGGACAATATGCAATATTATCACAACCTATGACATGCAATCAAGCGGTTTGTGCTTTATTGCCGAATGAAAACTACCCATATACATATTTGTTTATGGTGGCAAAAAATATTAAAGAAGAATTGGCCAATAAAGCAATCGGCTCTGCACAACAAAATATAAGTCAAGTGATAATAAAGGACATTGACATATCAAGTGATATTGAGAAAATAAAACAATTTCATAAAATAGTTTGTCCGCATTTTGAGGTAATGGAGAAAAATCAAAAAGAAAACGAAACCCTTGCCACCCTCCGCGACACCTTATTGCCAAAATTGATGAATGGAGAAATTAAATTGTAGGCACGAATGAAGAGCAAGGAGATTAAAAAATACAAAAAGCAATTGATAGAATTATCGCTGACAATGTCTGTTGGAAAAGTTATACAACTACACGAAAATATTGTTGCAAAATTGAGAGAAGACGGACTCGAAGATTATGCTTGCAGGGCTGAGAAAATTAGATTCTTTCCTCAATTAGAAACTGCAGATGCAAATAGAGTTAATATTATACAGTTTGCTGCGCAAAATGGTGTAAATTGCTTAGTTACTCTGTTAGATGAGCTATTAACAGATAATAAAGATAGGCAAAATTTGTGGCTTTCGGGTATATCAATTGGGTTGTCTATAATCGCAATTGCTATATCCATTGGACTTTGGCTAATCGATAAATTGTGTTAGTATGTTTATATTTCGTGAGCCGTGGAAGAATTATATAAAGCTACTGTGCTTTTCGGTAGCTATATATACCGTTGCCATTATATTCAATAAGTTATCGATACAAAATGGTTGGTGGTTCAGATTGTCTGATAATCTATTCACAGACTTTCTGCCAATTTTTATTTCGGTGGTGATGTTGGATATTACATACAAACTCGGCAAACAACAAGAGAACATACAAAAAAGACAAACAGAAATAGCAGAGCAACAGCTTAAACTTGAAAAGTTTGATTCGTTGCGAAATATGCACCGAAATATATATCACTTGGAACAGGTGTCTAAGTTGATTTATATGCACATATACTCTTATATGACATCAACATTCGGAGTGTTTGATAAAGGACAAATTGAGGGATTGATAAAAGAGTTAGATGAGATAGATAAGGGTATTGATATTGACCAAGCAGACTATCTATTAAGGTATGGAGAAAATGAGGTAATGTTGAATGTGTCGCAGTATATAGCCCATATTCAGGTTTTACTGACAAATACTCTATATATACCTCTCCCTCCTTCGGCAAGCGAGAATAGATACTATGTGAAGAAACAAATGGAATTAGGCGAGAAAGCTACGAAATTAAGCGATGAAGAGTGGATAGATATGATTATTAGTGTGATGCCTACTCCCAACAATTACTATATTGGCGCTTTACGATACTTCTCAAAACGAAAAAATGAACTCTTCGGAGAGAATAACATAACAATTTCCATACGAGAGAAATATAAAGCGTAAATTATTACTACCTTTGTGAGAATCCATTTCACAAGTTCTAACAACTAACCGTCAAATACTATGCACTTTACCGAGGCACATTTTGAGAATGCGATATTGGAGTTGATGCGTGATACGCTGGGCTACGATTATATCTACGGACCAAGCGTGGAACGCGAATACACCGAGCCGTTGCACATAGACCTTGTGCAGCAGTCACTCTATGCCATAAACCCAACCCTGCCCAGTGAGGCGGTGGAGGAGGCGATAGCCAAGATTCGCATCATAGAAAGTGGTTCGCTTGTGCAGCGCAACGAGGTGTTCCACGACTATCTGCAAAATGGTGTTGAGGTAAACTATTTTGACGGTAAGGAGCAGCGTGCAACGCGTGTAAAGCTCATAGACTACGACACACCTCTACGCAACAACTTCACCGTTGCCAACCAGTGGACCGTAGAGGAACGTTCGGTGCGTCGTGCCGACATTGTGGTATTTGTAAATGGTTTGCCACTCGTGGTTGTGGAGCTGAAATCGCCCTCGCGCGAGAATACCGATGTGTCGGAGGCATACGCCCAGCTGCGAAACTATATGATTGAGATACCGTCACTCTTTGTCTATAACGCCTTCTGCGTGATGAGTGATATGGCGACCTCGAAGGCGGGCACGATTACCGCCGGCGAGGATCGTTTTATGGAGTGGAAGACCATTGACGGCACAAGCGAAATACACCGCTACGCAGCGTTCGATGTGTTGTTCTCGGGGATGTTCGGCAAGGCGCGCCTGATAGAGATATTGCGTGGTTTCATCTGCTTCTCGAAAGATGAAAAGCAGAGTGCAAAAATCTTGGCTGGTTATCATCAGTTCTTCGCGGTGCGCAAGGCGGTAAACTCGGTAGCCGAGGCGACACGGACCGATGGCAAGGGCGGCGTATTTTGGCACACGCAGGGCTCGGGCAAGTCACTCTCGATGGTTTTCTTCGCCAAGCGTTTGCAAGAGGCGGTGTCGTCGCCTACAATCGTCATCCTCACCGACCGCAACGACCTCGACGGGCAGTTGTACCGTCAGTTTGCCAAGTGTGCCGACTTTCTGCGCCAAACGCCCATACAAGCCGAGAGCAGAAAGCACCTCGGCGAACTATTGCAGGGGCGCGAGGCAAACGGCATATTCTTTACCACGATGCAGAAGTTCGAGGAGAGTGAAGAGCCCCTCTCGACACGCCGCAACATCGTAGTAATTGCCGACGAGGCGCACCGCAGCCAGTATGGACTGACCGAGAAAATAGACAGCGAAGGTCGTGTAAAAGTAGGCGCAGCACGCCGAGTGCGCAACTCGCTGCCAAATGCAACATATATTGGCTTCACGGGTACGCCCATTTCGCAGAAAGACCGCTCGACACGCGAGGTGTTTGGCGACTACATAGATGTTTACGATATGACACAGGCGGTGGCCGATGGTGCTACACGCCCTGTGTTCTACGAGAGCCGAGTGATAAATCTGCACCTCGACGAGGCGACACTCTGCCGCATAGATGATGAGTACGAGGCGATGGCCGACGAGGCGGAGGAGTACGCAATCGAGAAGAGCAAGCGAGAGTTGGGCCGTCTTGACTCCATACTTGGCGCAGACGAAACAATAGACTCGCTAGTAGGTGATATTCTCGACCACTACGAAAACTACCGCCAATATGAGCAGACGGGTAAGGCGATGATTGTTGCCTACTCGCGCCCGATAGCGATGAAAATTTACCATCGCATTTTGGAGTTGCGCCCCGCGTGGACGGATAAGTTGGCAGTGGTGATGACTTCGGGCAACAAAGACCCCGAGGAGTGGCGCGAGATAATCGGCAACGATGCCCACAAAAAGGAGCTTGAAAGGCGATTTAAGGATAACGACAGCTCACTGAAAGTGGTGATTGTCGTGGATATGTGGCTCACGGGATTTGACGTGCCGTCGCTCTCGACGATGTATGTCTATAAGCCAATGTCGGGACATAACCTGATGCAGGCTATCGCCCGTGTAAATCGTGTGTTTGGCGACAAGCAGGGCGGTCTGGTGGTCGATTATGTGGGCATAGCTTCCGCATTGAAGCAGGCGATGAACGACTACACCATTCGTGACCGCAAAAACTACGGCGATACCGACATTTCAAAAACTGCATATCCCGAATTACAGAAAAAGTTGGAGGTGTGTCGCGACCTGTTGCACGGCTTCGACTACTCGGCATTCTACGGCGAGTCGGATATGGCACGCGCTGCGGCGATTGCGGGCGGTGTTGATTTCCTGCAAGCACCAGAGCATGAGGAGACAAAGAAACTATACATTAAAGAGGCGTTGTTGCTCCGTCAATCGTTGTCTCTCTGCCAGAGTCTTTTGCAGCGAGAGGAACGATTGGAGGCTGCATACTTCGAGGCGGTGCGCACACTGCTAACTCGTGTTGAGGGCAAGGGTAAGATTTCGTTCCGTGAGATTAACGAACGCATAAACGAACTGCTTAAACAGAGCATCAAGAGTGAGGGAGTGATAAACCTCTTCTCCGATATCAAAGAGGAGTTTTCGATTTTCGACCCGAAATTCTTGGAGGAGATAGCGCAGATGAAGCAGAAAAACTTTGCTGTGGAGTTGTTGCGCAAGCTGATAGCCGAACAGATAAAGGTTTATCAGCGTACCAACACTGTGCGTGCCGAGAAGTTCTCCGAGATTTTGGCAAATGCGATGAGCAACTACCTCAAAGGTCTACTCACTAACGAGGAGGTTATCGAGGAGTTGTTGAAGACTGCGAGAGCAATCGTCAGTAGCGAGGAGGAGAGCAAGAAGCTCAACCTCTCGACCGAGGAGTTGGCGTTCTACGATGCTATAACCAAACCCGAGGCTGTGCAGGATTTCTATACCAATGAGCAACTTATCGCCATTACTCGCGAATTGACCGATGCACTCCGCACAAACAAGACTATTGACTGGACGATGAAGGAGAGTGCCCGTGCCGGTATGCGCCGCATCGTGAAACGCCTGCTCAAAAAATACAAATATCCGCCCGAGGGCCAGGAAGCAGCACTCGAAACTATTATGACTCAATGCGAAATGTGGAGTGAAAACGAGTTTGACGGAAATATATTATAAAATTTAAGAGTCAAACCGAAGTCGAGCCCAATGGGTTTACATTGCCAAGTGTTGAAGTCTGTTTGATAGGTTTGTCATACCCTCAGCGAGCTTGTTATTGACAATCTTGGCGTATATCTGCGTAGTTTTGAGGCTGCGATGACCGAGCATCTTGCCGACCGACTCGATAGGCACTCCGTTTGTCAACGTTACCGTTGTTGCGAAGGTGTGGCGTGCCCGACAAGCTTCGCATAGTCCTTGATGTAGTCATCGAAGAGTTCAAGCAGCGTCATCGACTTCTCGTCTTTCGATATTAGGCGGCATTTGTGTTTTCTTGCAGTTACTTGCTCGCCTGCCAGGAACATCTCGTTGTACTTGGCAAAGATAAGGCCTCGCAGGTTGTCGAGATAGGTATTGACCTCCTTCTCCTCCTTGGTACGGCCTACGGTGCGCCCCTCTTTCGGTAGCCAGCGGTAATGTACTTTTATCCATAGGTGCAACTTTTTATAGCATTATACGGCTTGAACTTGTTCAGTAGCCTGATAATGATATATTACAAACAAGGGCGCAGCCCTGCAACCACACACAAACAAAAAAAAGCAACAGACTTTAGTCTGCTGCTCGTTCATGACTTGGTGAATCCGCCGGGGTTCGAACTGCGCAGCAGTAGAGCCGATACCTTATGGCGTAGGGATGCAGCCCGAGCAATCAACTATATCTTATCGGCTCAACCCGCATTAAGTGAGTAGGCACGGAGGAGAAAAGAACGAGCTACTTGTTTGTGCAAGTAGTTTTTTTTGTTGTGTTTTAGTGGAGGCTTGCTCAAAATAAAACATAACAAAAAAAAGCAACAGAGACTAACTCTGTTGCTCGTTCATGACTTGGTGAATCCGCC
>JAGCLL010000161.1 GCA_017647025.1 Alistipes sp.
GGTGCCGGGAAGTCGTAGCCCTCGAACTTTATCGTTGTCAATGGGAACAAATCCTCCTCGAAGCGAGGTTTGCGATAACACCATGTGCCGTATGTATGGCGCAACTGTTGTCCCGGAAAGAGATTACTAATTGCTCGCCATACCTTGAACGACGAAAATGCCATGCGCTTGCGCAATGCTATAAGCCACTCGACAAAGCGACTCGGCTTGTGCTTATTGCCGAACTTGCGAATACGGCGTAGGCGCATATGTGTTTGATGGTTCACAAACTTATGTGTATACTCCAACGCAAAAATATCGATAAACACTCCCTTATATTTGAAGTTCTCACCTCCACTATACTCCTCTATTACAGTCTGCGTATCACGCACCTTGACATAAGGCATTATATAGTGCAAATCGTTCTCGTGAGTCTGAATAATATAGTTTTCGGTATCCTTAAACACCGATTTGAAACGGAGGAAATCCTCACGCATCATCTCGATATCGAGGTCATCATCCCACGGAATAAATCCACCGTGGCGCACTGCTCCAAGGAGCGTGCCTGAACTAAGCCAATAGCGGATATTATGCTCCTTGCAGACTCTATCGACATGCAACAAAATATCGAGCATACGCATCTGCTGTCGGCGCAACACCGAGCCATCGGGGTTATACTCGGCTCTAAACTGCTCTTGAAGTTCGGGTGTTATCATATGTGCATTTATTCTTCATTTATTCGATTTTCGACAAGCCCCACGCCAGAACCTTGTCAATCGTTGGAGTTGCCACGCCACACTCCACGGCTGTATCTTTTATATATTTGAGTCCAAACGGAAAATCCTCGGTAAAGTAGCGACTTGCAAAGTCCGGCACCCAGCCACCTGCAACCTCTTGCATAGGAGAAGTTATAGTTTGAAATGCGGCTATTGATGAAATCTTTCGTGTTAACGATGCTGCATCAGTCGATTCGTAATACTCTAACAACGAAGGAATTGCCCCCTTAGCAACAGGTAACTTTTCGAGTAGAGCTATAAACTCCGCATCCATATCTATAAGCAACTGCGAAGCCTTGTCCGTCCACTCCTTATAAAAGAGGATATTATGGTCGTAAACCTCTCCACTCCAATCGTGCCACATACTATATAGACGACCTGTATGAAGTATTGGGTTGCTATTTGTCAGACTCACCTCATAGTGGTTTGCACGCAACACCGTCGGTGTAATAAAGAGTCGTTCGACCTCCTTGCGGAATATCTCCTTATCTTTGATATTCTCCACCGCAATAGCCACCTCGTTCTTATACCCCAAGAGTTTTGCCGAATGGCCATACTCCTCGACTCGGGCAATGAAAGGGGTTCGCTGAAAAGCAAAAAGTCCCACCCTTTCGGAAAGTATCTTATGAGCCTGAAAGAAGAACCCCGTACTCGCAACTATCGATCCTACGACTGCGCCCTCTTTCAACCACGGTTTTATCTGTTGCAGCGTGCCTTCGATAAGAAATCCGGGTTGACAGATAAAGGCCATATCGGCAGTTGGTATAACATCTTCCGGATGGGATGTGGCAACCTTTATATCAGCAACGAACTCCTTGCCTTTACTATCGGTTACAACTATGTGACTCCCCCACTGTGTAGGTCTGTTTGTAAGCAGACTAACCTCAACATCGTTGTGCGAAGAGAGCACTCCCGCACAAACATGCCCCAACGAGCCGCCGCCACAGATTACAATCTTCATCTCTCTACAACGCCTTTAACGATTCAACAAGGTAGTGGTTATCCTTGCGGTCACGCACTGCGATACGGATATACTCGCCACCATCGAATGCCGACTTGCCAGAGCAGTCTTTGATGAGGATATTGAACTTTGAAAGCAGTTGCACAGACAACTCGTGCGATGAGAACTTATCCCCCACCAACTCGCACATAAAGTAGTTTGCTTGCGATGGAATAACTCGCAAGAAAGGAATCTGCTGCAACTCCTCAAAGAAGATTTTTCGCTCCTCACGGAACTGCTCACAAGCACGGAGATAATCCTTGTGATACTTCTCGTAAATCTGCATATAGAACTCGCCAAACGAGTTGATATTCCATATTGCAACCTCCTTTTTCAGTTCAGCAATCAGTTCGGTATCACCACTTGCCAACACTCCCAAACGAATGCCTGGCACGCCATACGACTTCGAAATGCTCTTCACTACGACAAGGTGTTTGTTCGAGCCAAGCACCTCGTTATGCAACAACGAGAACTCACCCTCAACATCCACAAAGTCAACAAACGACTCATCTACAATAAATCGAATACCGTGCTCTGCCGTCCACGCAATCAAGCGCATCAAATCGCCATACGGTATATAGTTGCCCGAAGGATTATCGGGGTTAATCAACAGCAATGTTCCGATTATCTTATCCTCATAGAAGGCGATAATATCGTCAGCCGAGTAGTGTTTATCGGCATTGGTAGGTATATACGAAACGATATTCTCACGCACCGCACGATTTGGATACTCCTCGAAAGTCGGATAGATAACACCAATTTTCGATGTATGACGCTCAATCAACGCCTTGATGAGTTCGGCTGCGCCATTACCCACCACGATATACTCCTGCTTAACCGAGAAATTCTTTGCAGCCAACAGGCTATTTACCCTCATACCCGAAGGGTACTCACGCAGTAATGTTTCAAACGAAGCCTTCATCTCGTCGAGCATCTGCGTAGGTGGGAAATATGGGTTTACCAAGTAGCAGAAGTCAAGCATATGAGGATAGCGCCAATATCCACCATAGCGAGATGTTAGAGCCTTATATTTATTCTCATCACTCTCTTCAAACATTCCCGATGCAATATCGAGGTCTTGAATATCATCAATCTCATACCACTGCTCGCCCTGCAACGGAAGAGCCTTCAATGGCGAGTCATCGAGCAAGGTTATGACCTTCAACACCTGCTCGTAGTACTCGTTGCGACCAAGTGCCTGACAATATGCACTCAAAAATGGCACATAGTGCGACTGTGAGAACTCCTTGCTGAATTTGTAGATATTAACTGTCTTGTAGTACTTTTCGATATCGGAGTACTTGAAATCACGCTTCGAAATAAAGTTCTTGATTTTGCACTCATCATTCAACATTACTACCGTTCCGTCCATCCAACTTTCGTACTTATCGACAAGTGCCAGATTTGGATACTCATTCTCCACTATGCGTGTAATAACAGATGGCTCATAAATCAAATCAGACTCCAAGAGCAAGGTATCCTCCGCTACAAGGTAATCTTTCGCCAAATAGAGTGAATATATGTTGTTTGTCTTGTCGTAGATAGGATTGTCTACATAAACGATTTCAACACCCTTGTAGTTGTTGCCTACATACGCTTTCACATTCTCTCGCTTGTAACCCACAACCAAGACTATTCGTGAGATATTGTGCTCGGCCAAACACTCCAATGTACGATCAATCAACCTAACGCCATTGACTTCGAGCATACACTTTGTGTTGTCGCCCGTCAACTCTCCCAAGCGGCGTCCCATACCTGCCGCCAAAATAACTGCTTGCATAGTCTAATCTTTCCTAAAAATATCTCTTGTATACACCTTATCTCGAACATCGTCAAGAGATGTATCGTATCTGTTCGCTATAATTGCCTGCGACAACGCTTTGAAACGACAAAGGTCGTTCACTACCTCCGAGCCGAAGAAACGCTCACCATCAGCAAGCGTCGGCTCATAGATTATCACCGTAGCACCCTTCGCCTTGATGCGTTTCATAATGCCCTGAATAGCACTCTGGCGGAAGTTATCCGAATTGGTCTTCATCGTCAGGCGATATACGCCTATCACAACATCCTTCTCTCGCTCCGAGTTCCACTCACTCGAACCTGTGTAATAGCCTGCCTTACGCAGCACCTGATCGGCTATAAAATCCTTGCGAGTACGATTACTCTCCACGATTGCCGACATCATATTCTGCGGTACATGGTCGTAATTTGCCAACAACTGCTTTGTATCCTTCGGCAGGCAATAACCGCCATAACCAAACGATGGGTTATTGTAGTGCATTCCAATACGAGGATCCAAGCCTATGCCCTTGATTATCGCCTCGGTATTGAGTCCCTTGACCTCGGCGTAGGTATCGAGTTCGTTGAAGTAACTCACTCGCAGCGCCAGGTATGTATTTGCAAATAGTTTCACCGCCTCAGCCTCGGTCAATCCCATAAAGAGCATCTCCACATCATCAACCAATGCTCCCTCCTTCAACAAGGTGGCAAATGTGCGAGCAGCCTCGTCGAGTCGAGCATCTCCCTCAGGACGACCTACAATAATTCGGCTTGGGTAGAGATTGTCGTACAACGCCTTAC
>JAGCLL010000162.1 GCA_017647025.1 Alistipes sp.
GCTACCTGATCAACTGGTACGATTGCCTCCTTGAAAATGTAGGCACCAGTCTTCTCCGACTTAACCATCTTGATGCACTTGGTGAACTGCTTACCAACACCAGTACGAAGGGTTGCGACTGCTTTCTTTGCCATAAATCAAACCTCCTTATTACTTAATTTCACGATGCAATGTTACCCTCTTCAAGTATGGATTGTACTTCTTACGCTCCAAACGGTCAGGGGTGTTCTTCTTGTTCTTTGTGGTGATGTAGCGCGACATTCCTGGTACGCCACTCTCCTTCTGCTCGGTGCACTCCAAGATGACCTGAACTCTGTTACCTTTCTTTGCCATGTCTTGTTAAATTTTAGTAGATTTTCTTGGCTGCAGCTGCATCCTTCAAAGCAGCAGCGAGGCCCTTCTTGTTAATTGTTTTGATTCCCGAAGTCGAAACCTTCAAGGTAATCCAACGGCCTTCCTCCTCAGACCAGAAGCGCTTAGTCTTCAAGTTTGGATTAAACTTGCGCTTAGTCTTCACATTGGAGTGCGAAACATTGTTTCCAACGAGGGCCACTTTTCCTGTAATTTCGCAAACTTTCATTGTTACTAAATTTTTTAATTAAATCCCATTTGGGGTTGCAAATATACAAACTATTTTTTGGATATGCAATTGTGCAGAGAAAATTTTAGAAAATTTGCACAAATCACAAAAAAGAGGATACTCATCGTACCCTCTCTGGATTTTCGCGCAGGAACTGTTCCCACGATTTTGTGCCCCGTTTTCGAGCCTTCTTGTCGCCGCCCAAGCCTTTGACCTTCACACCGCCAAGTGTCTGATTTATAGGCGAAGAGATTGAATAGTAGTGGCACAGCGCCACCGCCATACCGTCCGTAGCATCGAGTTTTTTCGGTGCCTCCTCGATATGCAGAGTCTTCATCACCACGCCCGCAATCTGCTCCTTCGATGCCGAGCCTAAACCCACAACCGACTGCTTAATTCGTGAAGGGGCATACTCGAAGACATCGACCTCCTGGCTCAATGCCGCAGCCATAGCCACACCCTGCGCACGACCGAGTTTGAGCATCGACTGCACATTCTGCCCGAAGAATGGCGACTCCAACGCCACCTCACGAGGTTTATACTCCGCAACCAATCGGCTGACACTCTTGAAGATATATTGCAACTTGGCATACGGGTCAGTAATCTTGTGAAGGTCTATCTCGCCCATCACAACGGCACGCACCGTACGCCCATCTACCTCCAACACGCCATATCCCGTATAGTTTGTGCCGGGGTCAATGCCCAAAATGCGATATACCTCCTTCGGTTGTGCCATAGCCACTATTTCAGCAACTCTGCCAACTTTTCGAGTACCGCCTCGCCACGCAAATTCTTGGCGATAATCACGCCATTCGAGCAGTCAATAAGGAAGTTTGTTGGAATTGACTCCACTGCATACTCCTTTACCGCAGGGTTGTCAAAACGCTCCAAGGTGCTGACATTCACCCACTCCATCTGTTGCTTATCGATAGCACCCTTCCACGCTGCGTGCTTTGCATCGAGCGATACACCATAAATCTCGAAACCCTTACTGTGATAGAGTTTGTATGCCTCTTTCAGATATGGCATTTCACCCATACAAGGTCCGCACCACGAAGCCCAGAAATCGAGCAATACATAGCGATTTGCCTTGTTCTCCACAACCGATTTGAGTGATACATTCTCGCCCGCAACATTTGGCTGGTCGATATCGATATAGTGTGGTACATAGTCGCTACCCTCCGCCTGTGGCTCGGTCTTAAACTTGCGCTCGGCGCTCTCCTTCATACCCACAGCAACAGGCAATGTCTGCAACTTCTTTGGAAGTTGTCCTAACCACTCCATAATCTTTACCGAAGGCTCCGAATAGGAGAGTTGCTTCAACATAAAGAGGCCAAATACATTTCCCTTATTGCTCTCGAAGTACTCATTTTGCATCGCATCAAAAGCCGCCTCTACCTCGGCAGCCTTAGCCTTATCACCTGCATATACTGCGCTACGATACTCCGCCATATACTCCTGGCTCTTGCTCATCATACCCTCGAAGGCATCATTTGCAGGTGTACCTGACACCTTGATACTCTCCTCGGCAGCATCGCCCTCGATTGTAATCGTACCATCCTCGATGAAGAGATAGGTTACAGGGCGACCACTCTTCATAACAATCTGCGCAAAGGTTGGAGCAGATTTCACCTGCTTAAAAAGCATCTCTCCACCATTTACAACCTGCGCAGAGTCAATTACTGCACGATTGTTCCACATATCAGCGATGTAGGCATAGCCCTCCTCACTATCAAAATTTGCGATTTTAACTGCAATATCGCACTTGCCTCCATTGCAACCAACAAGCGCCATTGCAACGCCTAAAAATAGAATAAACTTTCTCATTATTACTCCTTATTTGTCAATTCACTCTCTAACTTCATTACACGACGACGCAACTCTGGCAACTCCTTGAACACCGCAAACGAACGGTGGTAGTTAATACCTGCAAGTGCAGGGCTTCCAAAGCGAATTTCGCCATCTGGCACATCCTTGTCTATGCCACTTTGCGCTCCAATTTTAACACGATTACCAATTGTAACATGGTCAGCAATACCCACCTGACCTGCGATAAAGCAGTTTGCTCCAACCTTGGTAGTACCTGCAATACCGGTCTGCGACGACGATACAGTATTCTCGCCAATCTCCACATTGTGGCCAATCTGGATAAGATTGTCGAGTTTAACACCCTTGCGAATAATTGTAGAGTCGGTCTTGGCTCTATCCACACAGGTATTTGCGCCAATCTCCACATTGTCCTCAATAATTACATTTCCGAGTTGCGGTATCTTGTCAAATCCACCCTCGGCATTCGGAGCAAAGCCAAAGCCATCTGCGCCGATAACCGCACCTGCGTGAAGGATACAGTTTGCTCCAATAGAGCAGCCCTCATAGACCTTTACACCTGGATTAAGGGTGGTCTTAGCGCCAATTTTCACATTATCGCCGACATAGCACTGCGGATAGATTTTTGCTCCATCGCCAATCACTGCACCCGCCTCGATAACGGTAAAATCTCCGATATAACAATCTTTACCGATAGTAGCCTTCTCCGAAATAGAGGCCAACTTTGACACACCCCTCTTCTGTGGCTTCATAGCGTTGTACATATCAAGTAAGCGTAATACGCAAGCATTTACATTATCCACCTTGATAAGTGTTGCCGCAACCTTCTCCTTAGGCTCAAAGTTGCGCTCAACAAGCACAATCGAGCACTGTGTAGTGTAGAGATATTGCTCGAATTTAGGATTAGATAGGTAGGCTAAACCGCCTTTCTTTCCGCCCTCAATAGACGACACTGTGTAGATCGAGGCATTCTCATCTCCTACAACCTCGCCTCCCAAGAGGCTCGCAATCATTCCTGCTGAAAATTCCATATTACTTAATTTTTGGGCTATTAGCCATTGGCCATTAGCCGTTAGCCATTTATTTTATATAGTTTTTAATTTCAATATCTTGTGGCATATAGTCGCTCACATCTCGACCAAATGTCAACAGTTCTCGCACCATTGACGACGATATATGCATCACCTCGGCAGGGGTGGGCAATAGCACCGTAGTCAACTCGGGAAAGAGTTGTCGGTTTGTCGCCTCGATGGTACGCTCAAACTCAAAGTCTACCATATTGCGTACACCTCGCACCAACACCGTAGCGCCCACCTCACGGGCAAAATCGCCTGTCAATGTGTTATACGATGCAACTTTCACTCTATTGTTGCCTTTATAGACATCTTCAATCAATCGGCAACGCTGCTCCACCGAGAGTAAACTCTTTTTCGAAACATTCTCGCCCACGCCAATAACCACCTCATCAAAAAGGCGTAGAGCCTCCTCAACAACTACCTCGTGGCCACGAGTAAATGGGTCAAAACTACCTGCAAAAAGCGCAACTTTTGTCATATTAGCGACAAATATAATGAAATTTTGAATACAATATAGTTACTCCTCCTCAGGATGAGTTAAAAATCCCCACACCAAAGAGAACGATTTAGAGAGAAGTCCCTGCGAAGAGAAGGCTCTATACTTCCACTTCGAAGCAAGGAGGTTGCGCACCAACATTAAGCGTGTGCGCCACTTGCCTATACTCTGCGAAAAGACTGCATCCTCATCGTTAATGATTGAGTCAAGTACACGCTCCGTATATGGGCTCTCAACTACAATCTGAGGATTGGTTATCTTTATGCCGAACACCTCAACCGCCAATGCTGTCGAACAGTCAACAAAGGCTCGCATATCGAACTCCTCGCACAAGGCGTAGAAGCGCTCCCAATCGAGATTGTCTTGCTCCTTTTCGAGGAACATTGCCCAATCGAGGATATGGCGCAAACGCACACCCTCGGAGA
>JAGCLL010000021.1 GCA_017647025.1 Alistipes sp.
CGCTTAGACTTAACTTCGACTTGTGGAGTGACATTCTCAAGGGCTTGTTTCCAAACCTCAATTGGAGATTTATCAGCATCCTTCATCTTCTTACCTACCAACTCCAACGAATTGTAGAAGATTGTGTAGGCAATACTCTTCTTGCCATCCAACATCAAGTTGTTAACGAAACGAGTTACCTCAACATCGTTAAATTTTGGATCAGGAAGTAGAGTGTGCTTTCTTGGCTTAGCTTTTCTCATTTTCTTTCTCTGTTAAAAAATTGTTTTGTCAAATTTTAGATTACTTCTTAGCACCCGCCTTTGGACGCTTAGCACCGTACTTCGAACGACGCTGACGACGACCGTCAACACCTGCTGAATCGAGCGCACCACGAACCAAGTGGTAACGAACACCTGGAAGGTCCTTTACACGACCACCACGAACCAATACAATTGAGTGCTCCTGCAAGTTGTGGCCCTCTCCTGGGATATAGGCGTTGACCTCCTTGCCATTGGTCAATCTTACACGCGCAACCTTACGCATCGCCGAGTTCGGCTTCTTAGGCGTAGTGGTGTATACACGAGTACAAACACCACGGCGCTGCGGACACGCAGCCAATGCTGGAGACTTTGACTTGTCCTCCATCTTGGTACGGCCACTTCTAACTAACTGTTGAATTGTTGGCATTTTAAACCTTTAATTTGTTAATAATCACGGGGGTTTGACGCCCCAAATCTCTATTTCATTGTGCCAAAAGGCTCGCAAAGGTAAGCATTTTTTTTGGATTACAATATATATATGCAACTTTTTTTACCTTTTTTGCCCTGATTTTTCGGTATTTTCGCCCATTTGCAGTATTGTTTCTATTCTTTTTTCTTATGTTTTCTCCAACAAAATAAATCTCGTTTATTACTAATTTTGCAATTAGTTGATTTTCAGAGTGTTTAATTTTCGCATTTTTGTCCAAAAGTATAAGTTATTAACATTTTTCACCAACATACAAAAAAGTCAAAAAAAATCTCTATTTTTGTAAAAGTCAAATACTCAAAAACCAAATACAATGAAGAAATTTTACCACATTTGCGCAGTATTACTATCGCTTACATTTGTGGCTTGTTTTGCCCCAGAGGATGGTGGAGATTCAACTGCCACATATCTTAAAGTAAGCCCTTCCGAAATCACTTACGACAGTGGTTCCGACAACTTTTTCGTAGTTGACACCGATGGTGCCTGGGAGATTACCGCACCAGAAAAACTCAAACTCACTGCTGTGCGTGGAGAGGCTGGATTATCCACTGTTCGTATAGTCGAGATGACCTCATCATCTACCCAAACAATAGTGGTGCGAACACCCAGCAACCTCAGCCTCGTGCAAATAGTAAAAGTCAAGTCAAGCAATCAATCTCCAACCCCAGATCCGAACCCAAACCGCAACTACAATTGGGCGGAGACACCAAAGAAGAGTAACTCCAAGGCAGACTATGTCTATCACACCCATTGGAGCACCACCTACTCTTCGAACAAGAGAGTACGCAACTACTCCTACTGCTACGATGTGCGTCGTCACTCACCTATATGGATTGCGCACCCACAACATGCTATATATCAGGAGGGTGGCAAGACTCGCCCTGCCAGTGACCCTTGGGCTTGTGACCCATATCTCACCGACAGCCAATCGGCAATTATCTACCCGCTATATGGAGCAAACAACTGCTCGTTGCGAACATACTTTGACAACTACTACCAAGAATTCTATCAATGGCAGCGAGGTCATATGTTGGCATCGAGTTATCGAGGTTGTGGCGACAAGTCCAACCCTGCCGAGATAAACAAGCAGACATTCTACTCGGCAAATATCGCAGCACAGCGTAGCGACCAAAATAGTGCATTCCAGATATTGTGGGGCACAGCCGAGAAGAAGATTTTGGATAGTTATGTCTGCTCTGATACCCTCTATGTGGTATCGGGAGCACACTTTGCAAACGAGAACACAAAGGCAACTGACGGAAATATGTTCTACATACCAGATTATTGCAAGACCTGCGTTGTACCAACCCACTTCTACAAGATTCTTCTTCGCACAAAGAGTGGCAGAACAGGCAAGGCTATTCAGGAGTGTTCGGCAAGCGAGTTAAAGGCAGTAGGCTTCTGGTTCTCGAACACCGACACCGATGAACAGACAGGCTCAACATCACCGACATTGAGCAAAGTTCATATGCGCTCGATTGATGATATAGAACGACTTACAGGCAATGAATTTAACTTCTTCCCAGAGATTCCAGAATCGGTAGAGGCTTCGTTCAACGCCTCGGAGTGGGGTTTCTAATAAGGATTAGATTTCAGAGTTAGAGTGGAGGATTTCGCAATTCTCCACTCTTTTTTTTTGCGGTTTATCCATCGCAAAATCAACTTTTAATTTTTAATTTTCACCTTTTCACTAAAAAACAAAGTTTTTTTGCTATCTTTGGCGGTTGAATATGCGTATACACGCACACGTAGCGTACGCATAAGAGAGAATATTGGAGTCGAGATAAACAAAAAATAACAAAGAACAACTATGGAATACAATTTTAAGGAAATTGAACAAAAATGGCAACAAGAGTGGAAGGAGCGAGGCATCTACAAGGTGGATGTCGATAACTCACGACCAAAGTTCTATGTGTTGGATATGTTCCCATATCCATCGGGAGCAGGTTTGCATGTAGGACACCCACTCGGATATATTGCATCAGACATCTACTCACGCTACAAGAGATTGTGTGGCTACAATGTATTGCACCCAATGGGTTACGACGCATTCGGTTTGCCAGCAGAGCAGTATGCTATTCAGACTGGTCAGCACCCAGCGGTAACCACTGAACAGAATATCGCTCGTTATCGTGAGCAGTTGGATAAAATTGGTTTTTCGTACGATTGGAGCCGTGAGGTGCGCACTTGCGAACCAGAGTACTACAAGTGGACACAGTGGGCATTCCTCAAAATGTTCGCTCACTACTATAATACCGCATCGCAGAAGGCAGAGCCTATCGCAGAACTCGTAGCACACTTCGAGCAGAAGGGAACAGAGGGTATTACTGCCGCTTGCACCACCGAGTTGCACTTTACAGCAGAGGAGTGGGCAGCCAAAAGCGAGGCAGAGAAGGAGCAGGTGTTGCAGAACTACCGCCTTGCATTCCGTGCCGACACTATGGTAAACTGGTGTCCAGCACTCGGCACCGTACTCGCAAACGACGAGGTTAAAGATGGTTTGTCGGTGCGTGGTGGTCACCCCGTAGAGCAGAAGCGAATGAAGCAGTGGTTGCTCCGTGTTACAGCCTATGCGCAGCGTATGCTCGATGGTTTGGATAGCCTCGAATGGAGCGAGTCGCTCAAAGAGATTCAGCGCAACTGGATTGGTCGCTCGGAGGGTGCGCAGGTGTTCTTCGATGCAGAGATGGCAAATGGCGAAACTCGCAAACTCGAAATCTTCACCACTCGCCCTGACACAATCTTCGGTGTAACCTTTATGGTTGTGGCTCCGGAGCACGAGTGGATTGCAGATATGACCACTGCCGAGCAGAAGGAGGCAGTAGAGGCATACATCGAACAGACCAAGAAGCGATCGGAGCGTGAGCGTATTGCCGAGACAAAGCGTGTTAGCGGTGTCTTCACCGGTGCTTACGCTACAAACCCATTCACCGGCAAGCGCATCCCTATCTACGCTTCGGACTATGTGTTGGCAGGCTACGGAACAGGTGCTATTATGGCCGTTCCTGCACACGACTCTCGTGATTACGCATTTGCTCGTCACTTCGGTTTGGACATCGTGCCAGTAGTCGAGGGTGGAAACCTCGAAGAGTCGTCTTACGACGCAAAGGAGGGTTGCCTTATCAACTCGGACTTCCTCAATGGCAAGGATGTAAAGGTTGCTATCGTGGAGATGTTCGCAGAGGTGGAGAAGCGAGGACTCGGAAAGAAACTTATCAACTACCGCTTGCGTGATGCTATCTTCTCACGCCAGCGCTATTGGGGCGAGCCATTCCCAATTCGCTATAAGGGCGATGTGGCTCTTCCGCTCGATGAGAGCGAGTTGCCACTTACATTGCCACCAATCGAGAACTTTGGTCCTACCGAGCAGGGCGAGCCACCATTGGCACGCGTAGAGGGTTGGGAGTACGAACTCTCGACAATGCCAGGCTTTGCGGGTTCGTCAGCATATTACCTTCGCTATATGGATCCTCGCAACTCGGAGGCCCTCGTATCGAAGGAGGCAAACGACTATTGGCGTAGTGTAGACCTCTACATCGGTGGTATCGAGCACGCAACAGGCC
>JAGCLL010000163.1 GCA_017647025.1 Alistipes sp.
TACGAGGGGCGCAATATCTGGCACGGATTGGAGCGACCTATCGGCTCGAAAAACGAGGCTTGGTTCCCGTGTGAGTGGAATAAGTACGCAACGGTAGGTCGTAAGCGCGGCGCAGTGAACGACCACCTCACAGCGTGGGCTGGTGCATACCGCACAACCTCCATATATGAGATGGAGGAGTCCGATTTGCAGTGGCTACGCGAGGCAACAAAACCTGAAAGATAAAAAATGATTAGTATATCACAACTATACACTAAAATTTAGAGTAGATAGTTACCAAATAGAATATGGGTATCGCTTCAAAAACGATACCCATACTAAATTTTGTACTGAGGACTATCCTACTATATACTTGCCGACCTTCGGTATCTTCTGCAAAAGAACTGCAACAACTGCCGAAGCGAGGAAACCAAGCAGAGCCGACACCACAATCTGCACCGGAGTAGTCCATACGCCGAGTATACCCTCTGTGCCCACGCCGAGCCACTCTCGCATTGCTCCACTGATTGGTACAAGCACCAAGAGATGCAAGAGGTATATTCCATAACTCGCCTTCGACACTGGCAACAGTACCTTATTATAGAATGAGCCTGACGACTTTACCTTCTTGAATAGGAGTATACACGCCACAGTCATAAGTGCTATGCCAATAGTATCGGTATTCCAAGTTGTTTCCCACCAAACAGCCCTCTCCACCAAGCCACCAACTGGAAAAACGCCCTGTGCCATTTCGAACACACGACGCAAAAAACCTCCAAATACGATTGCAAAGCCTCCCAAATAACAAGGTAAAGAGATTGCCAGCGTTCTCTTCCACGACAGTTCTCCCACGAAGCGACGGAAGTATAAGCCGAGCAACAAATAGCCAACAAAACCACTCAAATAGTAGAATGTGCCATAGGTATTCCAACTCGATTCTCCCCACAAAGGGGTTTGCGCAGCACGAGATAGTCCCGACACACCATAGACGAACTCCATACCATCGAAACCTCCTGCTACAAAATCACGAATAATTGGAATAATTGTCGTAAACGCCCATATACCAAGGTAAACTTGTAACTCTCGCTTTCCAACCCTCTCTGCCCAAGGTGAGAGCAGTGGCATAAGAAGATAGACTCCTATAAGCATATAGACAAACCATAAGTGGCCTGCCGCTGAATTAAAGTTAAATAGTAAATTCTTAAAATTCTCAACAGGCTCACCCCACGCAAAAGCGTATATGGCACTCCACAGCAGGAACGGTAGCAAAATTCGCACTGCACGGCGCTTAAAGAATTGCCCTGACGAGTAGTGCAACGGAAACTGCAAATAACTAGAAGCCACAACAAAAAGTGGCACGCAAGCACGCACAATTGAGTCAAAAAACGAAGACCAAAAGGCATCCATCTTGGTCAAAATCAACGCACCTTCACCACCCAAATAAAAGGGCTCGGTGGCGTGTACAAGTATTACCATAAAACAGGCTGCAACACGCATCCAGTCAACCCATACAAGTCGTTTTTCGGTTTTTAATTGAGTCATAATCACAAAATAACAGACTAAAATTCTACTTGCGCCCCGACAACTTAAACATTTGCCACCATTTGCGGTGCTTGGACTCGTACTTATCGAGGGCGTCGGACATCTGTTTGCGCCCTTTTTCGATAATCTCCTCTGCCAAGGCGTAGTCCGAAATGTCGCCATAGGCATCGAATGGCATCTGCACCAAGATATCGGGCTTGCACAACTCCGTCATAAGGCGTGAATTGTGCTGATTCATAATCGAAAATGTGCGGTCTATAATATCGTAGTAACTATCGCCCCAATCGGTGTCCGGCAAATTATCGATATGTTCCTCACGAAAGGCTCGCACCTCTCGCATAGCCTCGTAGCGCACTGTTCCAAGTGCCACCAATTTGCGCCAAAACGAAACATTTTCATCGCTCTTTATGGTAGTAGATAGAGCCTTCACCTCGGCGTCCTTGCTCGCTTGCAACTCCTCGTAATCGGCTGTAATTTTTTGAGCATTTGCGACTGCCGAGCGAATAGCCTCAATATCGAAATAGTTGGTATCGAAACCTATAAGAATATCGCCTTTTGTGCGCCTTACACGATTGAGCGGCAAACAATTAGAGGAGTGTCCGTCAATCAATACAGTATCGCCATACTGCACTGGTTTGAAGAGCGAAGGAATAGACATCGATGCACGAATTGCGGCAAACAAATCGCCCTTATCAAAGACCACCTCCTCGCCAGTATATAGATCGGTTGCAATGGCAGAGAAAGGCAGTGCCATACTCTCAATTTTCACATCGGGAACAACCTCTTTTATCGCCTCAATAATCTTCTCTCCCTTAACGAGGTGGTTCATCGAAAGCGACCAATCGACCAACGAAAAGACCTTACGGGTATTGAGCGAGAGCAACCACTCCTTGAACTCCGCCAAGCGACCTGCGGCATAGACTCCACCTACTAACGCTCCAATAGAAGTGCCGGCAACTGCCGTAACCTCGTAGCCTCGCTCCTGCAAGACCTCCAATGCACCTATATAGGCAAATCCTCGTGGTCCGCCACTCGACAGAGCAAGCGCCACCCTCTTTTTCTTCTGCTGTGCCATAGTTTCCAATTAAAAAATTGAGGATTGAGAATTGAGAATTATTTAATTTTGAATTTAGCATTTTGCATTTCTCAACTACTCGTTACTCACTACTAACTAATTCTAATTTATCTTTTACAAAGATAACGATTTTTTGAAATAAATTCACTATCTTTGTGCGATTATAGGCAAAAACGAAATAATTTAATAAAAAACATACCAAATATGGCAGACGAGAAAATTATCTTTTCGATGGTGGGTGTCAGCAAGACCTTTCAAAATCAGAAGAAGGTTTTGAACAACATCTACCTCTCATTCTTCTATGGTGCAAAAATCGGTATCATCGGTCTTAACGGCTCGGGTAAGTCTACCCTGATGAAGATTATTGCAGGCATAGACAAAAACTTCCAGGGCGAGGTTGTATTTTCGCCAGGTTACTCCGTAGGTTACTTGGAGCAGGAGCCTCTGCTCGACAACAACAAGACCGTAAAGGAGGTTGTCGAGGAGGGTTGTGCCGAGACTGTGGCGTTGCTCAAAGAGTACGAGGACATCAATATGAAACTCTGCGAGCCGATGGACGATGACGAGATGAATCGTCTTATCGAGCGTCAGGGCGAGTTGTACGAGAAGATTGACCATGTGAACGGCTGGGAGTTGGACAGCGTATTGGAGCGTGCTATGGATGCACTCCGCTGCCCTGCGCCAGACCAGAATGTGGCGGTATTGTCGGGAGGTGAGCGTCGTCGTGTGGCATTGTGCCGTTTGTTGTTACAGCAGCCTGATGTGTTGTTGCTCGATGAGCCTACCAACCACCTCGACGCAGAGTCTATCGATTGGTTGGAGCAGCACTTGCAGCAGTATAAGGGTACCGTAATCGCTGTAACCCACGACCGTTACTTCCTCGACAATGTAGCGGGTTGGATTTTGGAGTTGGACCGTGGCGAGGGTATTCCTTGGAAGGGCAACTACTCTGGCTGGCTCGACCAAAAGACCAAGCGTATGGCTATGGAGGAGAAGCAGGAGTCGAAGCGACGCAAGACTTTGGAGCGTGAGTTGGAGTGGGTGAATATGAACCCATCGGGCCGTCGTGCAAAGAGCAAGGCTCGTCTTTCTGCTTACGACAAGATGCTCAACGAGGATACAAAGCAGAAGGAGGAGAAACTCGAAATCTACATCCCGAACGGACCTCGTTTGGGCGATGTGGTTATCGAGGCAAATGGCGTATCGAAGGCTTTTGGCGACCGTGTACTCTACGAGGGATTGAGTTTCAAGTTGCCACCAGCAGGTATCGTGGGTGTGATTGGCCCTAACGGTACGGGTAAGACCACCTTGTTCCGTATGATTATGGGCTTGGAGGAGCCTACAAGTGGAACATTCACCGTAGGTCAGACCGTCAAACTCGCCTATGTAGACCAGCAGCATAAGTCTATCGACCCTGAAAAGTCGGTCTATGAGGTTATCTCACAGAATAGCGAGTGGGTACAGTTGGGCAACCGTCAGGTGCCGGCTCGTGCCTATGTTGCGCGCTTCAACTTCACTGGTGCCGACCAGGAGAAGAAGTGCGGTGTTTTGTCGGGTGGTGAGCGTAACCGCTTGCACCTTGCATTGGCACTCAAAGAGGAGGGCAATGTAATCTTATTGGATGAGCCCACCAACGACATCGATGTAAATACTCTCCGTGCATTGGAGGAGGGTTTGGAGCACTTCGCAGGTTGCGCCGTAGTTATCTCGCACGACCGTTGGTTCTTGGACCGTATCGCAACCCACATCCTCTCATTCGAGGGTGATGGCAATGTAATCTTCTACGAGGGTTCGTACTCGGAGTACGAGGAGTGGAAGAAGTTGCAGGGTATGGACACCACCCCACACCGAGTTAAGTACCGCAAGTTGGTTGAGAACCAATAATTTAATTACTGAAAGTATTATGGCACAGAAACCATCTATTCCAAAGGGAACACGAGATTTTTCGCCGATTGAGACGGCTCGCCGTTCCTACATATTCGACACTATCGCCGATGTTTTCCGAGCATACGGCTTTGCAGCCATCGAGACACCTTCGATGGAGAACCTCTCTACCCTTATGGGTAAGTATGGCGAGGAGGGAGATAAACTCCTCTTCAAAATTCTCAACTCTGGCGATTTTGGCGCAAACCTCAACGATGAGGAGGTACGCCAGGCTCACCGCATCTGCGAGAAGGGCTTGCGCTACGACTTGACCGTTCCGTTTGCTCGCTATGTGGTGCAGCACCAGAACGAGATTACATTCCCATTCAAGCGCTACCAAATTCAGCCGGTATGGCGTGCTGACCGCCCACAGAAAGGTCGTTATCGTGAGTTCTATCAGTGCGATGTCGATATTATCGGCTCTCGCTCGTTGATGAACGAGGTGGAGTTGATTTCGATTGTTGAGCGTGTATTTGGCAAACTCGGCATAAATGTAGTATTAAAGTTAAACAACCGCAAGGTCCTCTACGGCATTGCCGAGGTTATGGGACACGCCGACAAGATGATTGACATCACCGTTGCCATAGACAAACTCGAAAAGATTGGCTTGGAGAATGTAAAGGCAGAGTTGGCAGAGCGTGGCATCGAGGCAGAGGCTGTGGCGAAATTGGAGCCTATCCTTATGTTGAGTGGCTCGACTGCCGAGAAGTTGGAGCAGTTGCAGACAATCCTCGCTGCAAGCGAAACTGGTTTGAAGGGCGTAGAGGAGTTGCGCACCGTATTCGCATCGGTAGAGGCTTTGGGCATCAACTTGGAGGTTGAGTTGGACCTCTCGTTGGCTCGTGGTTTGAACTACTACACCGGTGCAATCTTCGAGGTTAAGGCGAAGGACTTTGCCATCGGCTCGATTTGCGGTGGTGGTCGCTACGACAACTTGACAGGTATCTTCGGTATGCCAGATGTATCGGGCGTGGGTATCTCGTTTGGCGCAGACCGCATCTACGATGTTATGGTTGGGCTCGATTTGTTCCCAGCCGATGTAACCTGCTTGACAAAGGTATTGTTTATCAACCTTGGCGAGGCAGAGGGCTTGGCATCGTTGCGCTGTGCAAAGGCGTTGCGTGATGCAGGTATCGCAACCGAGGTTTATCCCGACTCTGCGAAGATGAAGAAGCAGATGGAGTATGCAAACCGCCGTCAAATTCCGTATGTTGTAATCATCGGTAGCAACGAGTTGGTAGAGGGTAAAGCGACAGTCAAGAATATGGCTACGGGCGAGCAGAACTTGGTAGCATTCGAGGAAATCGTCAACCTTATCAAATAGTTTAAGATATGGGAGTGGATTCGGCAGAATTAGTACAGTGGTATTTGGATAATATGAACTACGGAAACATCACTCTTTTGATGGCTATTGAGAGTTCATTTATCCCTTTCCCAAGCGAGGTGGTTGTTCCGCCTGCCGCATATAAGGCTGCCGCTACGGGCGAGTTAAATATATGGCTGGTGGTATTTTTTGCCACCCTCGGCGCAGTTATTGGCGCATTTATCAACTACTTCCTCGCTTTGTGGCTCGGAAAACCTATTGTTTATAAATTCGCAAATAGCCGTTTCGGGCATATGTGTCTGCTCGACGAGCAGAAGGTCATCAAGGCGGAACAGTTCTTTATCCGCTATGGCGTGGCGGCAACACTCGTTGGTCGATTAGTGCCTGCGGTGCGCCAACTCATCTCCATTCCTGCGGGTTTGGCAAAGATGAATGTCGCAAAATTTGCTCTCTTCACCGCTATCGGTGCGGGGTTGTGGAATGGCGTGCTGGCAGCACTCGGATATTTCCTCGAAGCGGTAGTGCCTGAGGAACAACTTATCGCCACCGTAACCAAGTATAGCCACGAAATCGGCTATGGCATTATTGCTGTGGTGGCATTGGCTCTCGCCTACCTTATTTATAAAGGCGTGAAGAAATAGCGAAGGGTTATTTCGAGTTGCGTATTCAAACTATCGCCTCGCAGAAAGAATACTGCGAGGCGATAATTTATTATTACTCCAACCGCAAAAACTCCTTTATACCCATTTCATTGATATGTTTGATTAAAGATGCAGAGATAGATAGTGGTGGAAAACGGAAGCCTTGTTGCTCATAAACATCTACTATTTCTACGCCTCTATCTGGCAAGTCTATCTCGAACGCTATTACAGGCGAAGTAGTAGAATGTTTCTCTATAATAGATATTAATTTGCAACCATTTAACTCTAATGGAGATATTTCGCCTTTGGTATTCAGTAAATGATAATATCTGCACGAAATACAATTGGTGATTCTAACAAAGAATAGAATATATTTGGAACTATGGTGCAACATCTCGAATGTCGGTTTCATATCTATTGCCCCATTTGTATAAACTGCGCA
>JAGCLL010000164.1 GCA_017647025.1 Alistipes sp.
CAGGAAAGACGATAAAGAGTTTAGGAAGGAATGGATTACGAAAAATCTGCGTAAACTCCTTTTGTATCAATATAAATAGTTGTCGCATAGACTATTCGAGTTTATCTTTGAACTTTTTGAGTGATACACCCATTAGCACAAAGGTCATTAGTATAAGAATAAGCACCTCTTTTACTACTGCCGAGAGGGGTAATCCCATAATCATCATCTTGCGTATAGCTTCAATATACCATCGGGCAGGTACGATATATGGCAATGGTTTCAATACGGTTAGCAAATTCTCTAATGGAAATACCATTCCCGAGAGCATCATCATTGGTAATAGCATCACCATTGCAGATATGAGCAACGCCACAACTTGCGAGGAGGCAAGCGTAGATACAAGTAATCCCAATGCAAGGGCGAGAATTAAGTAGATTAACGAGATTGTGATAATTCCACCCAAACCGCCACTCATTGGCACGTCAAGCATATAATGAGCAATGAACAGTATGGTCATAAGATTTATACACGAAATTACAAAGTATGGAATCATCTTCGCAAGTATAATCTTGATTGGGCGTACTGGTGACACGAGCAATACCTCCATTGTTCCCATCTCCTTCTCTCGCACGATTGACACCGAGGTCATCATCGCACAAATCAAGATGAAGATAAGTCCCATAATACCTGGTACGAAGTTATACGCTGACTTCATCTGTGGATTGTATAACAGATGGAGGTTTAGAAACTCCTGTTGTGAATGGTCTGCTGATACGACATTTTGTAGATATGCTGCACCCGTCTGTGCTATGTTTGTGTTCGAGGCGTCGAATATAAACTGTATTGCGGGTGGTGTCGCTATGCCCTCTGCACGCTCAGCTATGAGATGCTCATAGTCTTCATCGAAGACAACAACGGCATCAGCCTCACCACTACGCAGCACCTTATCTATATCGATACTATTATTGTAGTCGACAACCGTGAAATAAGGGTTGTTTGCAAGCCTTTCGACAACTTGTCTTACACCCTCTGTACGGTTTGGCGCAACTATTGCCACATTGAGGTTATTGACCTCCGTAGATATGGCAAAGCCAAAGAGTATCATCAGCACTACGGGGATGAGTAGCACAATCATCATCGTGCGCACATCTCGCAATATGTGCAACGACTCCTTCTTTACAAATGATAGAAAATTATGTTTCATAACAGCCTACTCTCCTCGCTTTGCGCCACGAGCCAGGATGCGAAAGACCTCATCCATAGACTCTGCGGCAAATTGTTCTTTAAGGCGTGCTGGGGTGTCAAGCGCACGCACCTCGCCATCAACCATAATGGATACTCGAGAGCAGTACTCCGCCTCATCCATATAGTGTGTGGTTACAAATATCGTTGTGCCACCATCGGCAGCCTCGTAAATCATCTCCCAAAACTGACGGCGTGTGATTGGGTCTACGCCACCCGTTGGTTCATCCAAAAAGACCACTTCGGGGCGATGAATGGTTGCTACGGCAAACGACAACTTCTGTTTCCATCCGAGCGGCAACGAGCCTACAAGGGTGTTACGCTCCGAAGTAAAGTTGAGCCTTTCGAGGGCTTCGGCGGCACGCTTTTCGGTCTCGGCTTTTGAGAGTCCATATATACCCGCAAATAACCTGATATTCTCCCATACTGTCAGGTCGTTGTATAATGAAAACTTCTGACTCATATAGCCGATATGGCGCTTTATCTGCTCACCTTCACGCATAACATCCCAACCAGCCACCGTACCACTGCCCGAAGTAGGATAACTCAAACCGCAGAGCATACGCATAGCCGTAGTCTTACCAGCACCATTAGCGCCCAAGAAACCGAAAATCTCACCTCGCTGAACATCAAACGATATGCGATTAACGGCAGTGAAGTCACCAAAGCACTTGGTTAGTTCTTTGACAGATATTATATAGTCACTCATTGCTTCATCAGTTTAATAAACATATCCTCAATCGAAGGCTTGGTAGGTTCAATATGCAAACCTTTAACCTCGACAAGCTCAGCTTTGAACTGCTCAACATCGAACTCTGCATCAGCTATCATATGGTGTGCCTCACCAAACGGGTAGCACTCTCGAACACCATTTGCTTTGCGAGCCGCAAGAAGTAGTTGGTACATATTATCTGCTTGCACGGAATATAGTGGATAATCAAAGCCTGCAACGATATCGGTTGGGGTATCTATACCCAAGATGCGACCCTCGTTGCACAAAGCCACTCTATCACATCGTGAAGCCTCATCCATATATGGCGTAGATACAAGGATGGTTATTCCCCTCTGTTTAAGGTCGGAAAGCATATCCCAAAACTCACTTCTTGATACGGCATCAACACCCGTTGTCGGCTCATCCAAGAATAGTACGC
>JAGCLL010000165.1 GCA_017647025.1 Alistipes sp.
ACGGTGATCTTAACCTGTCCAGGGTAGGTCATCTCGTCCTGAATCTTCTTTGCAATATCGTGCGACAGGCTCTCGCTCTCTGCATCCGACAACTTGTCTGCACCAACTATTACACGCAACTCACGACCTGCCTGGATAGCGTAGGTCTTAACAACGCCTGGGTATGAGAGTGCGATACCCTCCATCTCCTTCAAACGCTTGATGTACGACTCGATAACCTCACGACGAGCGCCTGGGCGAGCGCCAGAGATAGCATCGCACACCTGAATAATAGGTGCAATCATCGAGGTCATCTCTGTCTCATCGTGGTGAGCACCGATAGCGTTGCAAACATCTGCCTTCTCCTTATACTTCTCGGCGAGGTTCTGTCCGATAATTGCGTGTGGCAACTCTGGCTCATCATCAGGCACCTTACCTATATCGTGGAGCAAGCCTGCACGACGAGCAGTCTTTGGGTTGAGTCCCAACTCTGCCGCCATAATACCTGCCAAGTTTGCAGTTTCACGAGCGTGCTGTAAGAGGTTTTGACCATACGAAGAACGGTACTTCATCTTACCGATAAGGCGGATAAGTTCAGGGTGCAAACCGTGAATACCGAGGTCAATTGCGGTGCGCTTACCAACTTCAACAATCTCCTCCTCGATCTGCTTCTTAACCTTCGCTACAACCTCCTCGATACGAGCAGGGTGGATACGACCATCGGTTACAAGTTGGTGCAAAGCCAAGCGAGCAATCTCACGACGCACCGGATCGAAGCACGAAAGAATGATAGCCTCTGGGGTGTCGTCTACGATAATCTCAACGCCAGTTGCTGCTTCGAGGGCGCGGATGTTACGACCCTCACGACCGATGATGCGGCCCTTAACTTCGTCAGACTCAATGTTGAATACTGTAACTGCATTCTCGATAGCGGTCTCGGTAGCCACTCGCTGGATTGATGCCACAACGATACGCTTTGCCTCCTTGGTTGCTGTGAGTTTAGCCTCCTCGATAGTCTCGTTGATGTATGCAGCAGCCTCGCTCTTCGCCTCCTCCTTCATATTCTCTATAAGGATGTTCTTTGCCTCCTCCGAAGAGATGCCCGAAATCTGTTCCAAACGAGCATTCTGCTCACTCATAAGTTGAGCCAACTGCGCCTTGCGCTCTTCGAGCGACTGCAACTGCGCCTCCATCTTCTCCTTTAAGCGGGTGTTGTCCGCAATTTTGTGTTCGAGGTCACGCTGCTGGTTTTGCAACTGATTCTCGATGTTCTTGGCACGCTGCTCACTCTGATTGAGGCGCTGGTTGCGCTCATTCACGTGGCGATCGTGCTCACTTTTGAGTTGCATAAAGCGCTCCTTAGCCTGCAACTCCTTCTCCTTTTTTAGCATCTCGCCGTCCTTCTCTGCCTCTTCGATGATAGCCTTAGCACGAAGTTTTACTCCGTAATATGCAGCACCACCTCCGACAACAGCCGCAACGACTGCTACGATAGCGATAACAATAATTTCCATAGTATAATTCTATTCTGTTTAATAGTTAAAAAATGTGTTGTCTATATTGTAAATAAAAAACGCATAGAAAATCCTCTATTCTATTGACGAATACCGTGAAATCGTCATTGATGAGGCTCTCCTAAAATCGCAATCTTCCACCGGTGCCAAAGCACTCACCCTTGCGGGCTACAAGGCCTGATTTTGAGAACAGAGTACACCCCAATATAAAAAGTGTTCAGTTTCGCAATATAAGGATTTTTCTATGCGGGTATCCTTCTCTATAAAAGAACCATTGTTGCCTTTGAGTCGGGCAACAGCGACAATTGGCAACCTACTTTTCGAGATGCTTGGATAGACGCTCTGCCAACTCCGAAAGAGCCTTCAAGTCGCCCTCCTCCACACTACTTCGGCGCATTAAACGAATGTTCGAAATCATCAGGTCAACCGCTACGATAGCCAGATAATCCTGCACGCCGAAACCATCTACTCGTGTCTGCTGTGCAGCAGCCAAGCGATTGTTGATTTCTCGTGCAGCCAAGCGATAAACCTCCTCATTACGAGCATCAATAGTCATCTCGTAAGGCTTACCCGCTATATCCAACTTTATATTTAGTGGTCGCTCACTCATACTCTCAAACAATGTTTGTTATATTCGATTTGAAACCATATCGATACACTTGTCAACCTCCCGCAATAAACGATTGACCTGCGCTCGTGCTGCCGATTTGTTCGATACGCTACCCGCAATCGCTGCGTGCAACGACGCCTTCTCGGTTTCAGCCTTCGCCTCTCGGAGTTGCTCCTGCAAGGTGCGAATTTTAGCCTTCTGCTCGTTGCTCTCTTCACGCAACGACACGACCTCCTTCATTGCACCTTCGTGCAACTTCATCAATCGCTCTACATCGGCTGTCAAACGCTCTATAATATCCTTGCTTTTCATCTCTTTTTTTAGTGCCTGTGTGTGGGCTCAAATCTATATACCGTAACAAAGATACAAATAATAATTCACAATGCAAAATGCAAAATGCAGAATTGTGGTAAAATAGAGAAAAAAAGGTGTCGCAACCTTTGATGGTTGGACACCTCTTGTGTGGTAGATAACTCTTACTATTTGTACAAGAATCGCTTAATGGATTGCTTTGGCGTGTGAGCAAATCCCTCACGCACAATCTCAATCTTCGATATCTGGCTATACGATGGAAGAAGGATATTTGCCTCTTTGCGAGTCTGCTCCAACGCCTCGTTGATAATCGACTCTTCGAGTGCTAAATCCTCTGCCGAAAGAGCAACCAGCGCAACGAGAGCCTTATCACGAGCCACAACCAACGACTCGGCAATATGTGGCAAGGTGTTGAGTACTGCCTCTATCTCCTCTGGGTAGATATTCTGTCCCGAAGCGGTGAGAATCATGCACTTACTGCGACCTTTGATAAAGACATTTCCCTTCTTGTCGATAATGCCGAGGTCGCCCGTGCGCAAGAAACCATCCTCCGTGAAGGCTGCTCGTGTAGCCTCCTCGTTCTTGTAGTAGCCTATCATTACATTCGGACCCTTTGCCTGAATTTCGCCAACCTTCTTCTGTGGGTTCTCCGAGTCGATGCGCAACTCCAAACCATCTACCGCACGACCACACGAGCCTGTCTTGAACGAGTACCAAGGTGCGTACGAGAGCAGTGGAGCGCATTCAGTCATTCCGTAACCTACGGTGTATGGTAACTTCACTTTGCGCATAACCTTTTCGATTGAGGGGTTGAGTGCTGCTCCGCCAAGAATAATAGAACGCAACTTACCTCCGAAGGTTGTAAGCAATTGCTTGCGTACCTTGCTGTAAATGAGTTTGTTCAATCCAGGAGTGTGGGTGAGTACTTTCATAATTGGTTTGCCGAGTATAGGCAAAATTTTACCCTTGAAAATCTTCTCTATAACGAGCGGCACGGTGATAAGCAAGTATGGCTGAACATCTGCTAACGCCTGCATTAGAAGGGTTGGGGTAGGCGTCTTGCCGAGGAAGAAAACGTGACCGCCACCACAAACAGGGTAGATAAACTCGAATGCCATACCGTACATATGCGCTAACGGTAGCATCGAGATGATTTTGTCGCCCTCCTCTACGGGGATATTATCCAATGCGAAGTCTATGTTTGCAGAGATATTTGCCGAGGTGAGCATTACTCCCTTTGGTTGCGATGTGGTGCCCGATGTGTAGTTTATGATTGCAAGGTCGTCGAGGCTCAATTCGCCATATTTGACAATCTCTTGCTTCTTATCCTCTGGGTAAACGGCTGGAATCTCTGCCAAAGCACTCTCCAACTCACTCTGCTTCTTGCTATCACGAAGGTAGAGTATCGAGTAGTTCTCCAAACTGATAGCGATGCGAACCTCTGGCATCTTCTCAATCTCCATCTCGTCGAAGATGCGTGGCTCCGTGAAGAGTACTACGCTATCGGAGTGTGCAGTGAGGTTTGTAATAGCCTCTGGGGTGAAGTCGCAAAGGATTGGCACTGCAACGGCACGATATGTTGTTGCCGAGAGGAATGCCATAGCCCAGCGAGATGAGTTTTTTGCTGCGAGGGCAATTTTGTCGCCTGCGCTGACGCCGAGTGTGCGATAGATGGTGTGCAAACGAGTAATCTCGGTTGCGAAATTTGCAAATGTAAATGTTTCGCCACGATAGTCCGAGAGAGCAGGCGTATTCCACTTGGCAATCATCGACTCTTGAAGGCGATCAAGATAGTGTCTCATTCTGTGATTTTGTGTTTGAAATTGTTTTTACGACTGCAAATATCGTGTTACATAATCACTCTGAAAAATTTATGGTATAAATCAACCCTTTTAGGGGCGAAATTCCTATAAGGGGTAAAAAATAAAAATAAGTGGCGAAATCCAATCTTTTACCACTTATGTTACTCCTTGTATGAAATCCAATCTGTTATGTTTTGTGCGTATGTTCTCGATATAGGAACATCTGGAACACCCTCTATGCCAAGTTCGATAAATACCCCCTCCTTATCTCTGTGCAACACCTGTACATGGTCAAGGTTTATCATATAGGAGCGATGGCAACGAACTATGCGAGCACCGTTAAGATGGTCGGCTACACGACCAAGTGTATTGCGCACCATTGTCTTCTTGGCCTTGTCGCCATTGATGTAGTAGACGCAGACATAGTTGTCGGCAGACTCAATCAATACAAGGTTATCTCGGCGAATTGAGAGTCGCATCTCGCCCTTCTCGTCAAGGATTTGGATGTACGCCTTTTGTAGTACGGTTTCATCCTTCTCAATCTGCTGGCGAAGCGCTTTCAACTCTCCCATCTTATCACGCAAAACAAAGAGAATGTAACTCAGTGTGTATGGGATAAGCACAATTAGTGCCGTGTTTACATAGGAGTTGCGAAGAAGTTCTGGGAGTGATTTATCGGTGTCGGTAAAGAGCGTAAAGAATGTGAAGAGCGTAGCCATCACGCCAATTTCGCCCAATATCCAGAGTATATATCCAAGGTATGTCAATTGGTGTCGCTTGGTGTAGTACCCCATTATCAGGCGGCTAATTGCTCCGATTGCCATACCGCTGAGCACCATTATAAGGGCGCTTAGCAATACAAAAGACTCGTTGGATATATTTATATGGAGATCGAGAATCTCGCCTATGCGGTCGAAGTCGAATGGGCGATAAGTGCCGATGAAAATCAGCGCAAAGAGCGGAACAAACAAAATCATAAAGATTTGGTTTGCCTTGCTGTATATAAACGCTGGTATCGGCTTGTGCATATACTAAAATCTTCTATTTGAAGAACTTATACTGGAAAATCAGCATATAGACCACCGCCACCGAGATATACGAGTCGGCGAGGTTGAATACAGGGCCGAAGAAGTAACCTCGTGAATCGAAGAGGAACGAGAGCCACGCTGGGTGGTTGCTCCATTGGAAGAGTGGAAAGTAGAACATATCCACCACCTTACCCATCATAAACGGAGCGTACGAGCCACCGAACTCTGCTATTGTTGCAGGAGTCGAAGCCGAGAAGATCAATCCGTAGAGTGCGCTGTCAACGATATTGCCGAGCGCACCAGCGATAATGAGCGACAATCCTACGAGAATACCCGTTGGAGCCTTTTTGCGAGCGAGGTCGAAGGTGTAGTAGCACAAACCGCCAACCAATACGATGCGGAAGAGGCTCAAAGCGAGTTTGCCCCAATCGAAACTACCCGTCGAGGTGATTTGCATACCGAATGCTGCGCCATTATTCTCCACAAAGAGGAGTTGAAACCAGTTTGGGATAACAACCAATGCTTCGCCCAAGTGGAATGAGGTTTTTACCCATATTTTGAGCGCTTGGTCTGCGATGAGCAGTACCAAAATGAGAATTGAGATATGTTTTACTCTCATATTTTATCCTTAATTTTCGACAAATGTAGTGATTTTTATGCAAATATCAAAGAAAAGAGGTTGTCTAACTCTCTGTTAGACAACCTCTCGTTGTTGAAGCGCAGTAATACTACTCCTCCTCACGACGGTGCAACTGCTCTACATAGATAGCGTGAGCCATCTTGTCGCGCTTTGCAATCGAAGGCTTTGTGAAGTATTGACGAGCACGGAGCTCCTTCAAAACACCTGTACGCTCGTACTTACGCTTAAACTTTTTGAGGGCACGCTCGATGTTCTCACCCTCCTTAACTGGCATAATAATCATAGTTATTCTCTGTTTTTATTGTTTGTATTCAAAATTATATCAGCTGATTTTAACGCCTTGCAGCCATTGGCGTTTTACTAAAACTTTCAATTAGTCGAATCTCTGCGGTGTAGTACCGAAATGAAGATAAGGCGCAATGGCTTTCGCCTGCTCCTTGGTGAATATGTTATCCATCTGCATCTCCTCGATACTATTCCAACCTCCTTTCGATTCCCGTGTTTCTAAAATCAGTTTTGCCGCCCTTCGAGTCATATATGGATGATGCTCAAAGTCGGAAGCGGGTGCAAAGTTAATATCTATTTTTGAAATTTTGCAACTATCGCAATAAATTTGTTCACAAATTCGCTCAAAATTTTCGATTGTAACGCATTTTAGTTCTGATATTTGCTCTTTTCGAACAAATCCGCCCAATAATTTGCGATATTGCATCACTGCTACGACTGTTTTTTCGCCAATGCCTCGCACCTTGCGAAGTGTTGCGGAGTCTGCTCCATTAATCTCAATCAATCCGTCGAGAGGGTTGCGCACACTCAAAATCACAAAGTGTGCCAACGAGTCTGCCATCTCCTCGCTCACGGCGTAGCAATCACGCAATTCGTTCATCGAAAAGATTCCCTTGCCACGATTGCGGTACTCTATTAATGCCTCGGCTTGGCGTGTGGAGAAGCCTATAAGTCGTAGATATTCTACGCCAACGGTATCAATCGCAAACTTCTCGAATGGTCGGGGCGAAAAGCGTGCGGAACTACCTCTCTTTATCGAGTCGGCAAAGTTGTGTTTTTGTTTTGTGGCGTACTCTTTACCTATTTTTATATATGGGCGTATGCGTGAGAACATAGAGTCGGTTACGCCATAACAGAGTGCAAACTCCTCGGCTATACCAAACACCTTGCCTGCGGTGCGATACTTCACAATGCCTACGGCTGTGCGTTTGTCGAAGCCGAGCATAAGCAACTCGTCGTACGATACCGTATTTGGATCGAAGAAAAATAGGGTATCCTGCTTTTCGGCTACTATCTCACTCTTTGTCTCAGAGAGTAGTAACCCTTTGCGAGGTTTTGCGAAGTGGGCAGTTAGGGTGATAGCGATAATTATCACTAATAGAAAGATAATGCCTCGTATGTTCTGCCTGCTTAACATCTGTTACTCGCTCCATTGCGCCCCTTCGGAGAGCTTTAATGAACTATATCGCTCTGATGGCGAAGATACGAACTCCCTAATGCCATACTCTGCCCAACGACTATCTACAAGGCGAATGGTCGCCTCATCTGCCGTAACGATATTTGGCCAGCGTGAAGGGTTTTCGTCGCTTGCATTTGGGTGTTTCGGGCGGGCATCGATAGTGAGAGTTGAGTCGTGGAGTGTAATATCTCGTGTAGGCTCGGTATTTGCGGCACCAAGCCATAGTAACTCCTCTCTGCATAAATTTTGCGCTCGTGTGTCGAATATGGCAATAAAGTTGCAGTTGGAAACCTTTGCCAACTCTGCCATATCTATGGCAAGGTCGTTCTCGGCAAATAGTAGTAGCACACCCCATTTTTCGAGCAGGGTGGTATCGGCTACAATGCCTTCTGGCAATATCTTGCTGTCGAATGTAATCTTCTGCTCATGTTCAACTACATTTGTGAGGTCGAGAGCAATTTTGCCACCAAAGCCGCAAGTGGCAGTTGCGTGGTCAAGTACATCGTATATGCCCTCGCTACGGATAAGCGACTTGCATAGGTCGCAGTTGCGCATCAACCACGCCATATCCTCCTCCGAACGAATGTTTGTCGAAGCAGGCGTGAGAAGCAGATATTTGTTGAACATCATCTGTCCTGCGCCCCACAAACCGAGTGCCACCTTCGACGCCTGGCGCTCGTAGAGTTGTCGCATTGAGATAATAGTTATGTTGTGCTGTGTACCTGCCGCCGGCATATACATATCCTCCACTTCGGGCTGCATAACAAGGCGTATCGGAGCGAGGAAAATTCGCTCGGTTGCCATTGCGATATAGACATCCTCCTGTGGTGGAATACCTACGATTGTTGCAGGATAGATTGCATCTCGGCGATATGTTATGGCAGTGATGTGGAACTTCGGATAGTAGTCCGTGAGCGAGTAGAAGCCTGTGTGGTCGCCAAAGTCGCCCTCCAAAACCTTCTCCTCGGCGGTGTCGACATAACCCTCAATCACAAAATCGCAATCTTCCGGCACATAGATGTCGTTGGTGATACACTTTACTAACTTTACGGGTTTACCTCGCAGTAGACCTGCCAGAAGGTACTCATCAATACCGTCTGGCACTGGTGCAGTAGCCGAGTAGGCGTATACGGGGTCGCCTCCTATCGCCACCGATACGGGCATTCTTCTGCCCTGCGCCTTATAGCCTTCGTAGTGGCGTGCGCCAGTCTTGTGGCGGTGCCAATGCATACCCGTAGTGTGGTCATCGAATACCTGCATACGATACATTCCTACATTGCGAATACCTCGCTCTGGGTCGGCGGTATGTACCATCGGAAGGGTTACGAAACGCCCGCCATCGTGTGGCCAGCACTTCAGAATTGGGAGTAGCGACAATTTTGCCTCCTCGCCTTCGAGAACTACCTGCTGACACTCTCCACGCCCCTTTTTCTTGCGTGGAAACCACTTCGACGCCTCGCCCAAGAGGGGAAGAAGTCGCAACTTATCGACCAAATTCTCCTTTGGCGATGTTACCGTGCCTATAAGGGTGTTAAATCGCTCCGAAATATCTTCGAGTCGTTCCACTCCGAGTGCCATAGCCATTCGACGATCCGAGCCGTAGAGGTTTGTAAGTACGGGAAAACCTTTGTCTGTATTCTCAAAAAGGAGAGCCTTGCCACCACCCTCGGTTTTTACCATTCGGTCGGTAATCTCGGCAATCTCCAATTCCGACGATACGGGGGTGCTAATACGAATTAACTCCCCAGCACTCTCCAATTTGTTTATAAAATTTACGAGCGATTTGTACATATTTTTAGATTATTTCTGTTCCGCCTTTGCTGCCGCCAAACGCTCCTCGAACATTCTCTTCTCCTTGCTCATAGCCAGCAAGCAGATAATGGCTGCGATAACACTCGATGCAAAGAAGCCTGCGAATGTCAAATTCCAACCACCACTCTCTACGATGCGGCCAAAGGCAATCTTCGAGAGGAATGCGTCGCCAATCAAATAACCGAGCAAACCCATAAAGCCTGCTGCTGTACCTGCTGCATTCTTCGGAACAACGGCGATGGCCTGAATAGAAATCATTGCCACAGGACCATATACTGCAAAGCCCGTGATGATGAGTGCTGCTATAACTACCGAGATATACTCAATACCCAAAGTAGATGCAATAGCATCAGCCTGCCAATATACGAATGCTCCGATAGCCGTTACTGCCATACAGATAACATTTACTGGTGCGCAACGACCCTGGAAGAACTTCGATGAGAGCCAACCCGCAATCAAAGTACCGGGGATTGCAGCCAACATATGGTATGCGTAGAGGTCCTTGCTTACAGCCTTTGCAATACCGTGTACCTCCTGTAAATAGATAGGCAACCAGTCCGAAATACCATTGCGTACCAAATAGACGAGGATATTAGCAAAGCCGATAAACCACAGCATCTTGTTTTTAAGGACATAGTCAATGAAGAGCGTCTTAAATGGGATCTTATCCTCCTCGCCCTTCTTTGCCTTTGCGCCAGAGAAGTCGTTGCGATACTTGTCGATTGGTGGCAAACCGCACGATTCGGGTGTATCACGAATTAACCACCAACAGATGACAGCAACACCAAGTGCAGCAATCGAAGGGGTAATAAATGCCTCACGCCAAGCGTCGTCTGCGCCATAGCCGAGCGCTACGATAAGGCTGCCACCTCCGATAGTTGCCAACCAAGCCAAGCCTGAACTACCAATGTTGTGGGCAGTGTTCCAAATTGACATCTTAAATGAGCGCTCGTTGGTAGAGAACCAGTGCGACATAACACGACCGCACGGAGGCCAGCCCATACCCGAAAACCAACCTGTCAAACAGGTTAAGCCGAAGAGAATAGCCGTGGTAATACCACTATCCTTTGGATAAGGGATAAAGCCTGCGACAATCATAATGAGAGCCGAGATGATAAGACCAAAGGTCAAGAATTTGCGAGCGTCAGAACGGTCAGAGAGTCCTCCCATCAAGAACTTACTAACAGCATAAGCGATAGGCAAACCCGCCATAGCATCTCCCACACCACTGGTGTCGAGGTAACCCTGTGCCATCATATCCGCACCTGCGAACGAGAGGTTCTTGCGCACAAGATAGTAGGCTGCGTAGCCCAAATAGATGCCGATAAAGACCTTCCAACGCATTGCGGTATAGGTGCTCTTTACCTTCTCTGCTGGCAACTCTGGCTTATGCTTCGGAGGAGCCAAAAAATCTAAAAATGCCATAATTGGTATGTATGATTATAGTTTTATGTCGTATATCTGTATTACGCCTACGAGGTGTTGGTTGTCGTCAACCACAAGCAACGAGTTGACCTTGTGTTGTGTCATCTCTCGCTCCGCCTCGATGAGTTTGCTCTCTGGGCGGATTGTTTTGGGCTCACGAGTGGCAATATCCATTGGGTGAATGTCGAAAAATGCCGATTGGCGGCTCTCCATCGCTCGGCGAATATCACCATCTGTAATAATGCCGAGTATCTCGCCCCCTCGCTCCACAACAATCAATCCCAGCCCGCCACGAGATATGGCGTGAATCATCTCTGCTGCCGAAGCCTCCTCTGTAACGATTGGGAGGTCGTGTTTGCGCATAACATTTCCAACTTTCATCAGCAATCTGCGACCAAGACTACCACCTGGGTGGAGTCGTGCAAAATCTTGCGATGTAAAGTTGCGCATCTTCATCACCGCACAAGCCAAAGCATCGCCCAAGGCTATTTGTGCCGTAGTTGAAGAGGTCGGTGCAAGGTGAAGAACGCACTCTTCGCGCTCCACCTTGGCGTCGAGGTGAATATCCGAGTTCTTCGCCAGAGCCGACTCCGCATTTCCGGTTACAGCAATCAGACGATTGCCATTTTCGTGTAAAAACGGAACGATTCGAAGAACTTCATCGGTCTCACCCGAATAGGATAGTGCAATGACTATATCCTCTTTTGATATCATACCGAGGTCGCCGTGAAAAGCCTCGCCAGGGTTGAGAAAGAAACTTGGTGTTCCCGTGCTGGCGAGCGTTGCGGCAATCTTCTTCGCTATGATACCCGACTTACCCATTCCCGTAAGTATAACCTTACCATTGCAGGTAAGAATAGCCTCTACGGCGCAGACAAACTCCCCATTGAGCATCTCTCTGATGCGCAATATGGCCTCTGCTTCGGTTGTTAAAACCTCACGAGCAGTGTCGAGAATAGCCTCTCTTTGCAACTTTTCCATTTGATTATAAAAGAGTATTGATAACCTCTTCCAACTGGTCGAGGTATAACATATTTGCCCCATCGCTCTTGGCGGTATCGGGCGTAGGGTGTACCTCGAAGAAGTAACCATTGGCTCTAAAGGCCTTGGCTGCTCTTGCCATCGAAGGTACAAATTTGCGGTCGCCACCCGTAGTGCCATCTGCACTGCTTGGGCGCTGTACCGAGTGGGTACAATCCATAATTACTCGTGGTGCAAAGTCGAGCATATCCGAGATGTTGCGGAAGTCAACAACAAGGTTGTTATAGCCGAATGAATTACCTCGCTCTGTAAGCCACACCTCCTTGGCACCCGACTCCATAGCCTTTTGGTACGGATAGCGCATATCGGCACCCGAAAGGAATTGTCCCTTTTTAATGTTTACAATTTTGCCCGTCTTTGCTGCCTCAACAATAAGGTCGGTCTGGCGACACAAAAAAGCGGGAATCTGCACCACATCCACCACCTCGCCCACAGGTTTGGCCTGCCACGCTTCGTGGATGTCGGTGAGAATTTTCAAACCCCACTTGCGGTGTACATCATCAAGCATCTGCAAACCTCGCTCCAAGCCCACGCCTCGAAAGGAGTGGAGGGATGTGCGATTTGCCTTATCGAACGACGCTTTGAAGATGATGTCGGTGCCGAGAGTGCGGTTTATTTCGCACAGCCTTGCGGCCACCGAGTCGAGCAACTCGCCCGACTCGATGACACAAGGTCCTGCGATAAATATAGGTTTCATTAGCCTATTCAAGTAAAAATTACTTCGAGAGCGACTTGATAACCTTCTGGTTTACATCGTGAACACGCTTAACATCGAACTTAACGACTTTACGGTCGTATGTTACGAAGCCATTAACCTCACCCTCAACATCGGTAGTCTGAGTGTAGATAGCACCCGACATACCCTGTGGAATGAATGGGATAATCATCTCTGCGTACTCAACATAAGTTTTGTTCAAATCCTCCTTATCCTTGCGGTTGCCACCGTAGCCCCAGTTGAGCATATCTGGATTCCACAAGTGGTCCTTAACAGGAAGACCCAAACCACCATACTCGCCGAGCATAAGGATGTAGTCTGCGTGGTGAACGCCCATACAAGGCTTTGGATAGTTGTGCCAATCCATAATATCACCGCACTCACGCAAGTTACCACCGCTGGCAGGGTTGATAAGACGAGAGTGGTCACGCTTGTAGGTCCACTCTGTAACCTTCTCGGTATCGAACTGCGACCAAGCCTCGTTGAATGGTACCCAAACTACAACCGATGGGAAGAAACGGCAGTAGTCCATAATCTCACCCCACTCCTTGTAGTAGTTACGCTTGAACTCCTCGGTCAAAGTAGTGTCAGAACCACCATTAACCTGGTGACGAGACCAAGAGAAGGTGTTCTTGTTAGCCTGCTCACCGCAAGGCATATCCTGCCATACGAGCATACCCAAACGGTCGCAGTGGTAGAACCAACGAGCCGACTCAACCTTGATGTGCTTACGAATAGTGTTGAAGCCGAGATCCTTTGTGAACTGGATGTCCCACAAGAGAGCCTCGTCGCAAGGCTGTGTGAGCAATCCGTCTGGCCACCAGCCCTGGTCGAGTGGGCCGAACATAAAGATAGGCTCGCCATTGAGAGTAGCACGGAGGTGTCCGAACTGGTCACGCTTCTTGCCCAACTCACGCATTGCAGTGTACGACTCAACGCTCTCTACAACCTTGCCATTCTGCTTCAATGTAACCTTCAAGTCGTAGAGGTGTGGGTTCTCGGTGTTCCACCACTTAGCGTTAGGGATGTGTACCTTTGCTGGTGTACCAGCAGGAGCAGAACTCTCGCCAACCTTTGTGCCATTGTCAAATACCTCAACAGTTACTACGCCCTCCTTAACTGCGGTCTCGGTTGCAACGATGATGTCGTTGTGGCGGAGGTCGCTTGTAGGGAGAATGTTTACGATGTGGTTAGACTTTGCAACAGGCTCCATCCATACAGTCTGCCAGATACCCGAAACTGGTGTGTACCAGATTTTGCCGAGTTTTGTCAACTGCTTACCAACTGGCTGCTCACCCTTCTCGGTTGGGTCCCATACACGAACTACCAACTTCTGTGCGCCCTTCTTGTTGAGAGCGTCGGTGATGTCGAACGAGAATGGAACGAAACCACCAGTGTGGCCACCTACCAATACGCCGTTAACATAGACATCCGCTGCCCAATCCACTGCACCGAAGTGGAGGATAACTCGCTGCGACATCCACTTTGCAGGTACGGTGAACTCACGCTCATACCACAAGAGTTGCTTCTCGGTAATCCACTTACCTACGCCCGAAAGAGCCGACTCAATAGCGAATGGAACGAGAATCTCGCCGTCGAACTTTGTAGGCTCTGCTGCATTAACCTCGGTGATGGCGTAGTTCCACAAACCGTTGAGGTTCTGCCACTCGTTACGAACGAGTTGCGGACGAGGATACTCAGGTAAAACATTCGAAGGGTCTACCTTCTCTGCCCACTCTGTGCGAATCTTGTCGCCAGCGATTTTCCACTCTGCTGATGCGGTTGAGATACCGAGCGCCAGCAATGCAAATACCAATAAGGTCTTTTTCATAGTGTTTAAGTTTTTAATTGTTAAAAAAAAGTGTGAATTAAAGTGTTTGTGTTGTTAAAAAATGTTCTGCTTTCATTAAATCTTCGGGGGTGTCAATGCCTATCGTTTCGATATCGGTTACACCTACGCCAATTTTATAACCACTCTCCATCCAGCGCAGTTGCTCCAACTTCTCGGCCTTTTCGAGTGGCGATTGTGGTAGAGAGGTAACTCTCTTCAACACCTCCGCACGAAAGGCGTATATGCCGATGTGCTTGTAGAAGGTGTGGTGCTTCAACCACTCACTGCGCTCCACATCCCGCAAGTAGGGTACTACCGAGCGAGAGAAGTATATCGCTTCGCCCGCCTCGTTGATAACAACCTTTGGCGAGTTGGGATTTTCGAGCAATTCAATGCCATCCTCTTCGTTGAATGGCTTGACCAAGGTGGCTATATCGATGTTTCTGTTGTCGAAACAATCAATTAACGCCTCAATCTGCTTGGGCGAGATAAAAGGCTCATCGCCCTGCACATTGATAATGATGTCAGTCTCACAACCCAACTTCCCGTACGCCTCGGCGCAACGGTCTGTTCCGCTACGATGCTCTGTTGAGGTCATCACTACCTCGCCTCCAAAGGCTTTAACGGCATCGCTGATGCGCTCATCGTCAGTTGCAACCACAACTCTCTCGACCACCTTCGCTACCTGCTCATAAACTCGTTGCACAATCGGTTTACCACCCAACAACGCAAGAGGCTTTGCCGGAAAACGAGTACTCGCATAACGAGCCGGTATGATGGCGAGAACTTTCATTGTTATTTACTTTTCGAGTGCGAGTTCCAATACTTGCTCGTTTGAGCGAACATAGTGGAAGGTCAAGCCCTCGATGTACTCCTTTGTGATCTCTTCAACATCCTTGCGATTCTCCTCTGGGAGCAAAATGGTGTGTATTCCAGCACGCTTGGCTGCCAAAATCTTCTCCTTTACACCACCAATAGGCAATACTCGACCACGCAACGAGGTTTCGCCCGTCATGGCGATACGCTCCTTAACCTTTCTGCCCGTATATGTCGAAACAATCGAGGTAATCATCGTAATACCTGCCGAAGGACCATCCTTTGGTACTGCACCCTCTGGTACATGGATATTGAGGTCGTTCTTCTCGAATACCTCTGGGTTAATGCCCAACTCCTTGTGGTGCGCCATAACCCACTCGTGGGCAATGGTTGCCGACTCCTTCATTACATCGCCGAGATTTCCCGTAAGCGACAACTTGCCTTTGCCCGGTGTGAGGATGCTCTCGATGTAGAGAATATCACCACCCACCTGTGTCCAAGCCAAGCCGGTAACTACGCCGACCATATCCTTAATCTCGTACTCATCGTTGCGGAACTTTGGCTTACCCAATACCTTCTCCACCTGCTCGGCAGAGAACGAAGGTGAAAACTCCTCCTCGAAGGCAATCTCCTTGGCACGCGAGCGAGCCAACTTTGCCAGATGCTTGTCCAATGAACGCACACCCGACTCACGAGTGTAGTCAGAGATGATTTTCTTTACGACATCACGCTCCACAACCATATCGCCCTCCTTTAATCCGTGCGCTTCGCTCTGCTTGCGAATGAGGTGCTTCTCAGCAATCTCAATCTTGTCTTCGAGAATGTAGCCTGGTATGTTAATCAACTCCATACGATCACGCAATGCAGGGTTTACTGCGCCGATGTCGTTGGCAGTTGCGATAAAGAGTACCTTCGACAAGTCGTACTCCGTATCGAGGTAGTTGTCGTGGAAGGTAGTGTTCTGCTCTGGGTCCAACACCTCCAACAGTGCTGACGATGGGTCGCCGTGGTTGCTTACAGTGATTTTATCCACCTCATCAAGTATGATTACCGGGTTAGATGCACCGCAACGCTTAATTGTTTCGATAATGCGACCTGGCATCGCTCCGATGTAGGTGCGACGATGACCTCGTATCTCCGCCTCGTCGTGCAGACCACCCAAGGCGATGCGGCCAAACTTACGACCAAGAGCCGTAGCAACCGACTTACCAAGTGAGGTCTTACCAACTCCCGGAGGGCCATAAAGGCAGAGAATTGGGGACTTCAAATCGCCTTTCAACTTGATGACTGCAAGATGCTCCAAGATACGCTCCTTAACCTCGTCGAGACCGAAGTGGTCGGCATCGAGTTGCTCACGAGCGCACTTCAAATCGAGATTATCCTCGGTCATCTCCTCCCACGGAAGGTCTATCATAAGTTGCAGGTAGTTCATCTGCACCGAGTATTCCGCTACAGCAGGGTTCAGGCGCTCCATTTTTGAGAGTTCCTTCTCGAACAACTCGGCAGTAGCCTTGCTCCACTTCTTCTTTGCGGCAGCCTCACGCAGACGCTTGATGTCGCCATCCTCGTCGTCGCCTAACTCCTGCTGAATGGTGCGCATCTGCTGCTGCAAGTAGTAGTCGCGTTGCTGCTTGTCTATCTCCTGCTTAACCTTGCTCTGAATATCTTGCTTGATTTCGAGCAGTTGTTGCTCACGGATAAGTATTTCGAGCAACTTTCTTGAACGAGCCAACAAACCCGGTGCTTCGAGCAACATCTGACGGTCATCGTCAGAGAACTCGAAGTTCGAGCATATAAAGTTTACGATGCCTCGTCGTGAGTCGATGTTCTTGATGGCAAACGACGCCTCCTTTGGCATAGTTTGCGATGTGTTGATGATGTTGAGTGCAACATCCTTGATAGAGTCGATAAGTGCATCGAACTCCACGCTATTGCGTTCAGGTGTAGAGTCGAGTAGTGGGGTTACTCTCGCCTTGAAGAATGGCTCAGTCGAGATATACTCGCCCACCTCAATCTTCTCCAAGCCCGAAAGGATAACGGTTAGGTTCCCATTCGGCATTTCGAGAATTTTCAAAATGCGAGCAGCGGTACCAACACGATACATATCGTCTGGTGTTGGTGTTTCAATCTCGGCATTCTTCTGCAATACTGCTCCGAGTAATCCACTCTCCGCCTGCACAGCACGCACAAGGGCAATGCTCTTCTCACGACCTACGGTGATAGGAGTTATTGCGCCCGGAAAGAGTACCGAACTGCGGAGTGTTAGAATTGGTAATACATCGGGGAGTTGCACCTCCTCTACAATGTCGTCGTCACCACCCGTAATTATTGGGATGACTTGATGCTTCTGATCAGCGATGTCGGGAGAGAGCCCCAACTCATCGAGTGAAAATTCGTTATTATCTTTTTTTGCCATAATCTCTTGTTTTATGCTCTGTTTTATGTGTTTTCTCGTGCGCATACCCGCACATATACACATATATTGTTTGCAAAGATAATACTTTTTTTGTATATTTGTGATTGAAAACCAAAAAAAAGAGAATATGAAACGGATTGTGTTATTACTTGCACTGTGTATTACAGCGCTATTGTCGGTTTGGGTAGTAGTTGAGTCGAATAGTAAGAGTAGCGTTATTGACGCTATAAAGAGTCGTCGTAGTGTTCGTGACTACAAAGATGTGCCCGTAGAGCGAGAAAAGTTGCAGACAATTGCCGAGTGTGGTGTGTGGGCTCCGAGCGCAATGGGGCGTCAAGAGTGGGAGGTTCGTATCGTGGACAACAAGCAGTGGATTGATGATTGTACGGCTGCCTATTTGAAGGCGGTTGAGGGTACTGATAAAGCGGCATATATGCTTACTCCGACATTCAAAAACATATTTAGAAATGGTGCGGCTGTGATTTTTGTGGCGGCACCCGATGGAGTGTTTTCGGGAGTGAATGTGGGTATGCTTGGCGAGAATATGATGTTGGCAGCCACAGAGTTAGGCTTAGGAACTTGTTGCTTGGGCAGTGTGCAGATGATATTTGCCGAGCCTGCAATGGCTGACTTCCTATCGTCGCTTGGATTTTCCGATGGATACAAACTCAGTTACGCCTTGGCGGTGGGTTATCCTGACGAAACTCCTCAACCCAAAACAAGAGATTTTTCGAAGATTAAGTTTGTGGAATAAACAATAGAGGCTCGAAATTTTCGAGCCTCTATTGTCTACCATTTTGCTACTCTCTACTCTGCGTATTTGAGGGTAGGGAAGAGTTGTTGCATATGGTGTGTAACACTCTCGTGTGTAGCATTTTCGTGAAGAATGAGGATGATGTTGTTGTCGCCAGCGACAGTTCCAATAATATCCTTTATCTTGTGGCTATCGATAATCACCGAAATGGCACTTGCATAGCCAGATTTTGTGGCGAGAACTGCAATGTTATGCGAGAATTTTATTCCGATTACAGCCTCTCCGATATTTGCCACATTTGTTACTATCTCCGAGCCGAGTTTCTCGCTGAGGACATAGATGTAACCCTTCTCCGGGTGAGGCATCTTCGAGATGTTAATCTCCTTGAAATCTCGTGAAAGTGTACTTTGTGTAGCCTGTACGCCGTGTTCGACAAGGCGTTTAATCAAATCCTCCTGTGAACTGATAAGTTCTTCGCTCACAAGGCGTTTGATCAGATTCAGTCGTTCTGTTTTGTTTCCCATTTTGAAATGTTGTTGGTTAATTTGTTCTTGCAAAGATATATAATTATTTGTAATTTCTGCATAAAATAGCAAAAAATTAAGGGGTAATCTTTTTTAGAGATAGTAAAATTTTTTTGACACTGTAAGTGTCTATTCAAAAAAAATAGTATCTTTGCCCTTTGAATGGTGTAAAAAGAACAATTCAACACAATTTAAAACAATACTTTTTATGAAAAAAACTATTCTTTTGTTGGTACTTGCCGTGTTGGCGCTTCCGCTTTCAGCGCAGTACAAAGTAACTCAGGAGCACAAGGATCGTGCAGCAGAGGTGGTCAAAAAGATGACTCTCGAAGAGAAGATTGACTACATTGGAGGATACAAGGCTTGGTATGTTCGTGGTATTGAGCGTCTTGGATTGCCAGCAGTTCGTATGGCAGATGGTCCGCAGGGTGTTCGAAACAACACCAAGAGTACCCTCTATCCAAGCGGTGTGGCTGCTGCTGCAACTTGGGATACGGCGCTCATTGAGCAGATGGGTGTGTCGCTCGGAAAAGACTCTCGTGCTCGTGGTGTGCATATCTTGCTTGGCCCTGGTGCGAACATCTACCGTTCGCCACTCTGTGGTCGTAACTTCGAGTATTTCGGCGAGGATCCATACCTCGCAGGCGAGATTGCTACCGCTTATATCAAGGGTGTGCAGAGTATGGGCGTAATGGCTTGTATCAAGCACTTTGCAGGTAACAATCAGGAGTGGGCTCGCCATAGCGTATCTTCGGATATTGACGAGCGTACATTGAACGAAATCTACTTCCCTGCATTCGAGAAGGCTGTCAAGGAGGGTAATGTTGCAACTATTATGACCTCGTACAACCTCCTCAATGGCGTTCACGCTTCGGAGGACAAGTATCTCAATCAGGATGTTTTGCGTGGACAGTGGAACTTCGATGGTTTCGTTATGTCGGACTGGACATCGTGCTACTCGCCAGTGAATGTTGCTCGTTGGGGCGTTGATTTGGAGATGCCATATGCCAAGTGTCTTAAACCAGAACTTATTAAGCAGTTGGTGGAGCAGGGCGTTATTGACGAGCGTGCGCTCGACCAGAAGTGTCAGAATATCATTCAGACAATTTTTGCTTTCGAGTTCGATAAGCGTGAGCAGTTGGATAAATCGTTGCCAGAGAATAACCCAGAGTGCGACGCTGTGGCTCACAAACTCTCGCAGGCTGCTATCGTATTGCTCAAAAACGAGGATAACTTCCTCCCATTCAAGAAGGGTAATGTTGTAGTTTGCGGTCCTAACGCCGAGAAAATTGTTACTGGTGGTGGTAGTGGTTTCGTAACTCCTCTTATCTCTTACTCTGTGGCACAGGGTATGAGCGAAATTGATAAGAAGATTAAGAGCACCACTCTCTCTATGCACGCATCGCGCAAGTCTCTTCCAGGTGTTGTCTATGCTGACAAGGAGATGACAAAGAAGGGTGTTGCTGCGGAGTATTTCACCAATGCAAAACTCGAAGGCAAGCCAGCACATAGTTTCATTACAGACAAGGTGGGTATCTTGGAGAATGTATTTGGTGCGCACAACGATATGGTAAATGTATCGACTCGCCACACATTCTACTACAAGCCTACTGTTGATGAGGCTTACAACTTTACAGTGCAGACAAACGATGGTTTCCGCTGCTTGATTAATGGCAAACTCGTGATGACAGACTGTTGGGATAAGTCGAGTTTCAACGATGGTGATATGAGACTCGAAATGAAGGCGGGCGAACTCTATGAGTTTGTTCTCGAACACAACAATGTATCGGGTTCGATTTCTGCGGAGATGGGCTTTGAAATTGCACAGGATAGTGAGAGTAAGAATGCTGCTATATTCAAGGCTGCTGATTGCGTTGTAGTATGCCTTGGACATAGCAACCGTAGCGAGAAGGAGAACCACGACCGTACATTTGAGTTGCCAAAGGGACAGGTTGAGTACTTGCAGAATGTTCTCAAATACAACAAGAATGTAGTAGTTGTCCTCAATGGTGGTGGTGCTATCGAGATGGCTTCGTGGATGAATGATGTTAAGGCAGTGTTGATGGCTTGGTATCCTGGTCAGCAGGGAGGTCTTGCTATCTCGGAGATTATTACAGGTAAAATCTCTCCATCGGGTAAGTTGCCTATCTCTATCGAGGCTAAATTGGAGGATAATCCTTGCTCGGCAAACTATCACGAGAATGTTGACCGTATTCGTTCACACAAGATTAACCCACACGCTCGTGTAGAGTATCGTGAGGGTCTCTTTATGGGCTATCGTGGCTACGAGAAGAGTGGCGTTAAGCCATTGTTCCCATTCGGTTTCGGTTTGTCGTATACAACTTTCGACTACTCGAACCTCGACATCAAGGCTGACGGCAAGGAGTTTGTTGTAAGTTTCGATGTTAAGAATAGTGGTAAGATGGCAGGCGCAGAGGTTGCCCAGGTCTATGTGGGTGATGATGTATGTTCGCTTGTTCGCCCTGCAAAGGAGTTGAAGGGCTTCGATAAGGTATACCTCAAAGCGGGTGAGACCAAGCGAGTTAGCATTCGTCTTGACGATGAGGCGTTCCGCTTCTTCGACCCAATCGAGCGCCAGTTCAAGGTTGAGGCTGGAAGTTTCACCGTATATGTTGGTGCATCTTCGGCAGATATCCGTTTGACTGGTAAGTTGGAGGTGAAGTAGTAGCCTTGATTTCGGGCAAAAAGGCTCGAAATAATATAGAAATAGTCCCAAGAGTTTTTTGAATAGACTTTTGGGGCTATTTTTGGTTTTGGGGCTTTCAGTTTTTTTTGTTAATTTTGCCCAAAATATAAAAGTATAGAGCAATGTTTTTGGAAAACAGTACACAAAAAGGTTGGATTGAGGTTGTTTGCGGCTCGATGTTTTCGGGCAAGACCGAGGAGTTGATTCGCCGCTTGCGCCGTGCGGAGTTTGCGCACCAGAGAGTGGAGATTTTTAAGCCACAGATTGATGTTCGCTACTCGGAGGATGAGGTTGTGTCGCACAACCACTCAACAATTCGCTCTACACCCGTAGAGTCGCCACAGCAGATTTTGCTGATGTCGTCGGAGGTTGATGTTGTGGGTATCGACGAGGCGCAGTTCTTCGACGAGAGCATTATTGATGTCTGCCGTGAGTTGGCAAATCGTGGTGTGCGTGTAATCGTTGCAGGCTTGGATATGGACTTTTTGGGCAAACCATTTGGTCCTATGCCGGCATTGATGGCTATTGCGGAGTATGTCGATAAAGTACACGCTATCTGCGTACACTGCGGAAATCCTGCACAGCACTCGCACCGTTTGGCAAAGAGCGAGAAGTTGGTGATGCTCGGCGAGAAGGATACCTACGAGCCAGTATGCCGCCACTGCTTCCTTCGTTTGCGCAAAGAGCAAGGCGAGTAGTGCAATAAATTTCAAAAACATTCGTTTGATTTGTACGACATAAAATAATTTATTGAAGATATGAGTGATATTATCAATATCAAGGAGTTGAATGAGCGTATCGAGCGAGAGAGTCTTTTCGTTGATACTTTGCGTACCGAGATGGGTAAGGTTATCGTTGGTCAGCAGCACCTTGTCGATACACTTTTGATTGGTCTGCTCTCGAATGGACACATCTTGTTGGAGGGTGTTCCGGGTTTGGCAAAGACTCTGGCTATTACAACCTTGGCAAAGGCTGTTGATGCAGATTTTTCTCGTATTCAGTTTACGCCCGATTTGCTCCCTGCCGATATCGTGGGTACTTTGATATACTCGCAGAAGGCGGAGGATTTTACCGTTAAGAAGGGCCCTGTATTTGCAAACTTTGTGTTGGCGGATGAGATTAACCGTTCCCCTGCAAAGGTGCAGTCGGCGTTGTTGGAGGCTATGCAGGAGCGTCAGGTTACCATTGGCGACAACACCTACAAGTTGCCAGAGCCATTCCTCGTGTTGGCAACCCAAAATCCATTGGAGCAGGAGGGTACATACCCACTCCCAGAGGCGCAGGTTGACCGTTTTATGTTGAAGGCTAAAATCTCCTATCCGAAGCGAGAGGAGGAGCGTGATATTGTGCGAATGAACCTTTCGGGCGCAGGAATGCCAGAGCCAAATAGGGTTATCTCGCCAGAGGATATTGTTAAGGCTCGCAAGGTGGTTGAGGATGTCTATATGGACGAGAAGATAGAGAAGTATATCGTAGATATTATCTTCGCAACCCGTGAGCCGGCAGCCTATAACCTCGAAAAGTTGCAGTCGTTGATTGCCTACGGAGGCTCGCCTCGTGCAAGTATCTCGTTGGCAAAGGCGGCTCGTGCGTATGCCTTTATCCGTCGTCGTGGATATGTTATCCCAGAGGATGTGCGTGCTGTATGCCACGATGTTTTGCGCCACCGTATTGGCTTGACCTACGAGGCAGAGGCGGAGAATATCACTTCGGAGGATATTATCACCGAGATTTTGAACAATGTAATTGTACCTTAATGGTTGCGTAGGTGGAGCAGACCGAGAACGATATCTTGAAGCGTGTCCGAAAAATCGAGATTAAGACACGAGGTTTGTCGAATGAGATTTTCGCAGGAAAGTATCATACGGCATTCAAGGGGCGTGGTATGTCGTTTGCCGAGGTGCGTGAGTACCGCATCGGCGACGATGTGCGAGATATCGATTGGAATGTTACGGCTCGTTCACGCAAACCGCACATCATGGTCTATGAAGAGGAGCGAGAACTGACAATGATGCTGATGGTCGATGTCAGTGGCTCTCGAATGTTCGGTACAACCGACTACCTCAAAAAAAATATCATCACCGAGTTGGCGGCAGTCCTCGCCTTTTCAGCATCGCAGACGGGCGACAAGGTGGGTTGCATATTCTTCTCGGATAAGGTCGAGAAGTTTATCCCGCCCAAGAAAGGTCGTAGCCATATTCTCGCCATTATTCGTGAGTTGGTGGGCTTTGTGCCGGAGTCGAATGGTACGGCGATTTCGGAGGCGGTACGCTACCTTACAGGTGTAAATAAAAAGCGTTGTACGGCTTTTTTGTTGTCAGATTTCTTGAACTCGAAGCGAGATGACGAGGCTCTCAACGATGCTCTCAAAATTGCCACTTCTCGCCACGATATTGTCGCATTGAAGGTGTCGGACCCTCGTGAGAGCGAGATGCCCGATGTGGGTATTGTGGAGTTGCAGGATGCCGAAACTGCTCGCAAGGTGTGGGTTGATACCTCATCGAGGGCGGTGCGAGAGCATTATGCAGATAAGTGGGCGGAGCGTGAGGCGAAAACTCGCGAATTGTTGTTGCATAACCGCATCGATATAGCCGATATATCGACCGATTCGGACTATGTTGCGGAGTTGATAAAACTCTTCAAAAAGCGATGAAAGTGTTACGATACATAACTCTCTCTCTTGCGCTCTTGTTGTCGGTGCAAGGTGTGTTGGCTCAAAATGGTAAGCCAACAATATCGTCGCATATATCTGCCGATACGGTGATGATTGGCGACAGGGTAACCCTTACGATAGAGGTCGAGAAGGATGTTATGCAGTATGTCGCCTTTCCGACCTTTGACTTTAATGCAAAGGTGGGCGATGAGCAGTCGGAGCCGAGTATTGAGTTGATTAAGGATTATGCTCCCGACACCATTCAGCAGGAGGGGCGCAGAGTACTTCTTCGCAAGCGCTACGAGATGGCAGTCTACGATGAGGGCATCTATAAGTTGGGTAGAGCGCAAGCCCTCTATGCCGACAAAAACATTGTTGATACACTCTTTGCCGAGCGAGAGGAGCAGTTTGTGGTAAAGACCTTCCAAATAGACTCTACGATGACTACCGTGCGAGATTTGAAGCCACAGATGACTCTAAAACTGCGTTTTGCAGAGTTTAGTGGCTATCTTGCTATCGGATTGGGAGTGCTGTTGCTTTTGGGATTGGCATTATATCTACTGATACGCCATTTGGCAAAGCAGGGAAAGAGAATTGGCGACCTATTTAAGCCAGCACCACCTGTACCAGCACATATTGTGGCGATTGAGGCGCTCGAAAAGTTGCACAACGAGAAGTTGTGGCAGAATGACAAACATAAACTCTACTATTCGGGGTTGAGCGATATTTTGCGCACCTATTTGGCAGGTCGCTTCGAGGTGGGAGCGATGGAGATGACCACTGACGAGATTGCCGATGCTCTGCGTGAGGTGGAAATCGGACATAAGCAGAAGATGGACTTGCTCTCGGTGTTGCGAGATGCCGATTTGGTGAAGTTTGCAAAGGCAACGCCTGAGGCAAACGATAATGAACTCGCCTACGATAGAGCCTACCACTTCGTTGAAGAGACCAAGCCTGTTGAGGTGGTCGAGGAGGAGGAAGACGAGCCAACCAAAAATGAGAAGGAGGGGCAGAGATGAGAGCAATAGTGAAATATCTGGTAATTATTGTGATGCTCTTCATTTGTGGTGAGGTGGCGGCGCAACAGATGCGAGAGCGAGGTCTGGTGCGTAGGGGTAACCGAGAGTTCCGTCGTGAGAAGTTCGAGAAGAGTGTTGATAGTTATCAAGAGGCTTTGAAACACGATCCAAACTCGTTTGAGGCGAAGTATGACCTTGCATCGGCACTCTACCGTACCGAGCGATATGACAAGGCAGAGAAGACATTGTTGGGCATAGTGAACGATTCAACCCGCACCGAATTGGAGCGTGGTGAGGTGGCGTACAATCTCGGAAATACACAGTTTGCACAACAGAAATATAAGGAGGCGCTCTCGTCGTATCGTAGGGCTATGCGCTGCAATCCGAATGATGAGGATGCGAAGTTCAACTACGCCTTTACCAAGCGCCTAATTCAGCAGCAGGAGCAACAACAACAGCAGAATCAAGACCAAAACCAAGATCAAAATCAGAACCAGAATAAGGATAACCAAGATAAGCAGAACGACCAAAACAGTCAAGACCAGCAAGATAAGCAACAGCCTCAAAACCAAGAGGGCAAGGAGGAACAACAAGAGGGTGGACAACGCCCTGAGGGTGCGATGACTCCTGAACAACAAGAGGCTCTCTTGCAGGCTATTCAGGCGGAGGAGGATAAGACGCAGGATAAGTTGAAGGAGAAGGCTGCGGTGCTTATTAAAGGAGGAAAAAATTGGTAGAATATGGAGTTTGCAAACCCTAAAATACTATGGTTGTTGGTGGTTGTGCCACTTGTGGTTGCCTACTATGTGTGGCGGGCAATGCAGGGCGGAGCATCGATTGTAATCTCCACCACCGACTCGTTGCGCTCGGCGCCTCGCACTCTGCGCTACTATCTGCGTCATTTGCCGATAGTGTTGCGTGTGGTGGCTTTGGTGTTGATTATTCTCGCCTCGGCTCGACCTCAATCCGTAGAGCACGAAACAAAGACCGAAACCGAAGGTATTGATATTGTTTTAGCAGTCGATATATCGACCTCTATGCTTGCTCGTGATCTCCAACCCGACCGCCTGACTGCGGCAAAGGAGGTTGCATCGCAATTTGTCGCTAATCGCCAGGGCGACCGCATCGGTTTGGTTGTTTTTGCGGGTGAGGCGTTTACCCAAACACCTCTTACCACCGACCAATCGTCGTTGCAGACACTCTTGGGCAGACTTCGCAGCGGAGTTGTGGAGGATGGTACGGCTATCGGTAACGGCTTGGCTACGGCAGTAAATCGTTTGCGTGAGAGCGACTCGAAGTCGAAGATTATAATCCTCTTGACCGATGGTGTGAATAATCGTGGTCAGATTGCTCCACTCACAGTGGCTGATATTGCGAAAGAGCAGGGTATAAAGGTCTATACTATTGGCGTTGGCCGCAACGGAACAGCCCCATATCCACTCTTTGACCAGAGAGGTCGTGTGGTTGATGTCGTCGAGGCGAAGGTTGAGATTGACGAAAAGATGTTGCAGACGATTGCCGAAAAGACGGGCGGAGAGTACTTCCGTGCAACCGATAAAACCTCGTTGGAGCAGATATATCAGCAGATTGATAAGATGGAGAAGTCGAAGGTCGAAAAGTTTGACATCACCCATATTCACGAGGAGTACCTTATCTACGCTTTGTGGGCACTCGCACTTCTTCTGCTCGAATTTATTATTAAATATATAGTATTAAAACGCATACCATAATGTTTAGATTTGCAAATCCTCATCTGCTATGGCTACTGCTTGTAGTACCCGTGATGGTTGTTGCCTTTGCGATAGTGCTTGGTGTGCGTAGGCGCAACCTTCAACGCTTTGGAAATATAGAGGTTGTGAAGGGGCTTTTGCGTGATGTGTCGTCGTGGCGTGTACACGCAAAGTTTATACTCTTTTCGCTTGCCTATGTGGCGCTTGTCTTTGCTGTGGCTCGACCACAGTTTGGCGCAAAACTCCGTGAAGAGAAGCGTGAGGGCGTGGAGATGATGTTTGTGGTCGATGTGTCGAACTCGATGCTGGCGGAGGATTTTACGCCAAATCGCCTGGATAGAACTCGCTATGCCATAGATAAACTCTTTGCCTCGCTCAACCAAGATAGAGTGGGCGTGGTGGTCTTTGCGGGTGAGGCGAAGGTGCAACTGCCAATCACCACCGACTATCGTATGGCTCGCAACTTCGCAAAGCGACTCTCGCCGTCGTTGGTTGAGGTGCAGGGAACAGATCTTTCTGATGCGATAGATTTAGCATCTCTCTCCTTCTCGCAGAGGGAGAATGCAAGTCGGGTGATGATATTGATAACCGATGGAGAGGCGCACGATGCAGATGCAGTGGTGGCTGCTGAGCGTGCTGCCGAACGAGGAATACACATCTTTACAATAGGTATTGGCTCACCACAGGGCGCTCCAATCAAAATTGATAGCGAGTTTATCAAGGATGAGAAGGGTGAGATGGTCGTTTCACGCCTTAATGAGGAGTTGTTGCAGACCATTGCCGAGAAGGGTAAAGGTGGATATATTCGTGCTTCGAATGCCGAGTTTGGCTTGTCGGAGATTGTAGAGGAGATAGAGAAGATGGAGAAGTCGGAACTCTCGACACTCCACTTCGATGAGTATAACGAACAGTTCTACTGGATTTTGTGGGTGGCACTCGCTCTATTGTTGTTGGAGAGCCTTCTCCTTGATCGTCGCAATCCTCGACTTCGCAGATTTAATATCTTCGAGTAAAAATCGAATCAACAATTTTGTCCGTTGCTCCACGATGGTGCGATGTGTACTCCTTGGCAAGTGCTTTTATCTTGTCGAGTTCTGCTTGATTGTGGTGCAGTGATGCAAACCACTGTTGCAACTCCTCGCTATTGCGTACAGAATGGGCTACACCTAACGAAATTAAATCGCAAGCCTCCTTGAATTTGCGGTACTTTGTGCCAAATGCTACAGGTAAGCCGTAGACTGCCGCCTCCAATGTGTTGTGGATACCTGCGCCAAAGCCTCCACCTATATATGCCCAATCGGCAGAGCCATAGACACGGGAGAGTAGCCCCATCGTGTCGAGTACAAGGAGTTGTTTGTCGGCATATTCGCACTGTGTAAAACGGGTGTATCGCACCACGCCCCCTTTCACCTCTCGCTCCAATTTAGAGATGCGCTCCTCGCTTATTTCGTGCGGAGCAATGATAAACTTTGTGTCGGGGTAGGCGTTTATCAATGGCACTAAATACTCTTCATCAATGCTCCAGGTTGAGCCAGCAACAAAGAGTTGTTTGTCCCCCTTAAATTGCTCTACAATATCGACTCTCTCTGCACTTTCGGCAATGGCTGCAACTCGGTCAAAACGGGTGTCGCCCGCTACAATTACATTGTCGAAGCCCAACTCCGCCAAGAGCGACTTTGAGCCCTCGTCTTGAACGAATATGCTCTCGAAGGAGTGTAGCGCTCTGCGCCACCACCAGCCAAATGGCGAGAAGAATATCGAATTTCGGCGGAAAATGGCAGAGGTTATAAAGGTGCGAATGTTGCGTCTGCGCAGTTCGGTGAGCATATTTAGCCAAAATTCGTACTTCACGAATATGGCAATTTCGGGCTTTACGATGTCGATAAATCGACGCACATTGCGCTTGGTGTCGATTGGTATATAGAAGACATAATCGGCATTTGCGTAGTTCTTGCGCACCTCGTAGCCCGACGGAGAGAAGAAGGTTAATAAAATTTTGTGGTCGGGAAACCTCTCCTTTACACAATCCACGAGAGGCCTTCCCTGCTCGAAGTCGCCCAACGAGGCGACATGTATCCACACTATGGGAGCATCGTTGCCTATCTCGCTCTGCATATGCTCGAACATCCCCTTGCGTCCGCTAAATATCGCTCTCATCTTTGGGTTGAGTGGCGAAATAAGGCGAATAAATGCTGCACCAAGCGCTATTCCAAGATTATATAACCACATATAAATTATCTACCAACTATACTCCATTGCATCTTCGACGAAGCGCAGCGCCTCCACTCGCTCGCCAATCATCTCGATGGCAATAAGTGAGAAACGAGGCTCTAATTGGCTATGATGTTGAGCCATATATGCCGACGCAGCACGGCGCATAGCACGATACTTCTGCTCGGTCAGAGCCTCTTCGGGCGCAGTCATTGTACCCGCTTTGCGAGTCTTAACCTCCACAAAGTGCAGTTCATCGTAGCGAGTTGCTATAATATCAATCTCGCTTCTGCCTATACGGTAGTTGCGCTCAACAATCATAAAACCATTCTGGCGAAGGTAATCCACCGCCGCCTGCTCACCAAGTGCTCCTCGTATCTGTCGCTCGGTCTGCATCTACAATAAGAAACTCAAATCATCTCCTGCCTGTACCTCGTAGGCCTCCACGCCCTTTTTGAAGATTCGCATCGGGCGAGAGCCAATAAGTTCCAATTTGCCGTCCACATAGCGCAACATACAGCCCTCGCGCAAACCTACGACATAACGGCGAGGATTTGCCTCGATATACTCTTCGATACGCTGCTCACGAGTTTCACCTGCGTGTCCCTCAGGGTTTGCATCGAGGTAGTGTGGGTTGATTTGGAACTTCACAGCACCGATAGCCTTGAATGATTCAGGCTCTACGATAGGCATATCGTTGGTGGTGCAGATTGTAGGACAACATACATTGCTACCAGCCGACCAACCTACATAAGGCACATCCTCCTTAATTCGCTTCAAAATAGCGGTCATCAAGCCCTGCTCCTGCATCTTTTTTGTAAGAGCAAAGGTGTTGCCGCCACCTACGCAAATGGCTTGCGCCTCTCGGATTGCTTTGCGAGGATTCTTTTCACGATGAATTGAGCGTACTTTTACGCCAATCTCGTTAAAGCGCTCCTGTACCTTGCGCTCGTACTCGTTGTAAGAGAAGGTTACTGCGGCATAAGGGATAAAAATCACCTCGCTGATGCCCTGTAAGTGGGCTCCAATCTGTGCAATAGGGTACTTTAAGTAAGCCTCGCCGGCATTGGTCGAATTTGAGATTAAAAGCAATTTCATATATCTATCTAATTTTCAGTTGTTTACGCTTAAAATATGGTTAATTGTTAGTAAATTATTCGTAATTTTATGCCAAAGATAATAAAAAAGTGTTACATTTGCACCGTTGGTTTTCAATAAAATATGCCCTTTCGTAGGTAAAAAGTAGCGCAGAGGGGTGTAGGAGTGTGAAAATCGATATATGTAATGTTGCAGATAATTACAAAAAATAGATTACAACTAAATTATTGTTAAACTAAAAACTGAAAGTTATGTCAGAGATTCAAGAAAAAGTTGTTAAAATTATTGTAGACAAGTTGGGCGTTAAGGAGTCTGAGGTTACTCCAGAGGCTACCTTCACTGGTGACCTTGGTGCTGATTCGTTGGATACTGTTGAACTCGTTATGGAGTTCGAGAAGGCATTCGGCGTACAGGTAGAGGACGAGGCTGCTGAGAAGTTCCAGACTGTAGGTGATGTTATCACATACATCGAGGAGCACAAATAGTCTTATACTATTATTAATGAAATTAAAGCCCGTAGGCGATTGATATGAAGACGGCAAGGAGAGTTGTTGTTACAGGTATAGGCACAATTAATCCGATTGGAAACAACATCGAGGAGTATTTTTCAAATCTCGAAAATGGAGTTTCTGGTGCAACCGAGATAACACTTTTTGACGCTACAAAATTCAAATCACGCATCGCTTGCGAGGTTAAAAATTACGATTGGAGCAACTACTTTGATCGCAAGGAGGTTCGTAAATATGATCGTTTCAGCCAGTTTGCAATAATTGCGGCTACTGAGGCTTTCGAGGATGCGAATTTTAACTTTGACGAACTCAACAAAGAGCGTGCAGGCGTTATTTGGAGTTCTGGTATTGGAGGTCTTCAATCATTTTACAATGAGGTTATGGGTTGGGCCGAGGGAGATCGTATCCCTCGATTCAGCCCATTCTTTGTGCCTCATCTTATAACCGATATTGCGGCTGGTCACATCTCTATCAAGTATGGATTAATGGGACCAAACTACTGCGTAACATCGGCGTGTGCCTCTTCGAACCACGCAATGATAGACGCTTTGAACCTCATTCGTTGGGGTAAGGCTGATGTGATGATTGCGGGAGGCTCGGAGGCTCCAATTACAATTCCTGCTGTTGGCGGCTTCTCTTCGATGCACGCCCTCTCAACTCGCAACGACGATCCACAGCACGCTTCTCGACCATTCGATGCCGAGCGTGACGGTTTTGTTATTGCTGAGGGAGCGGGTGCATTCATTTTCGAGGAGTATGAGCACGCCAAGAAGCGTGGTGCAAAAATCTATTGCGAGGTAGTCGGTGGCGGAATGTCGGCCGATGCCAGCCATATGACTGCTCCACATCCAGAGGGTAAGGGTGCAATTATCTCGATGCGTGAAGCATTGGACGATGCCGAGTTGAAGGTGGACGATATTGACTACCTCAACACCCACGGCACATCCACTCCACTTGGCGATATTGCAGAGTTGACTGCCATTCAGGCTCTCTTTGGCGAGCACGCCTACAAGATGAATATATCATCAACAAAATCTATGACTGGCCACCTCCTCGGTGCAACTGCCGCAGTGGAGGCTTTGGCTTGCGTTATGGCAATTCAGAAGGGCATTATTCCTCCGACTATCAATGTCGAGAATGTTGATCCTCAAATCGATGCCAAACTCAATTTAACCCTTGGCGTGGCTCAAAAGCGAGATGTTAAGTACGCTATGAGCAACACCTTCGGTTTCGGAGGACACAACTCCACTATAATTTTCAAAAAAATCTAATCGCAAGATTATGTTTGACTTTATACTCCGTCCGATACGCCGTAATTTCGGACGCAATAAATCGTACTATCGAATAATCGACGATATGTTTGGTTTCATTCCGAACAATATCGAACTATATAAGTTGGCACTTGTTCACAAATCTGCATCTATTGATGTGGGTGGTCATAGTATCAACAACGAGCGACTCGAATTTTTGGGCGACGCTGTAATTGAGAGTGTTACCTCGGACTACCTCTTTATTGAGTATCCCGACTACGATGAGGGAAAACTTACAAAGTTGCGTTCGAAGTTGGTATCACGCCAATCGCTCAACGCCATAGCCTGCAAGTTGGGTTTGGACAAGCACATTATCTGTTGTCGCTCGATAAATGCCACGCAGAAGCATATCTTTGGCGATGCGTTTGAGGCGATGATGGGAGCAATCTATCTCGACCAAGGTTACAATTTTGCTAACAGATTGCTAATCAATAGTATCTACTCGTCAAATCTCTCGCTCGAAGAGGTTGATGAGACCGAGACAGATTTCAAGAGTCGCCTTATTGAGTGGGGACAGAAGAACCACCACACAGTACTTTTCCGCACCAAGGGTGAGCCGATGGGGGCAGGGGCAACACGCTCGTTCCGTTGCACGGTGTTGATTGATGGTTTGGAGGTTGGTCACGGTGTGGGCTCTTCGAAGAAGGAGGCGGAGCAGCGTGCAGCGCAGTCGGTATCGCACGAGCCGAGCGATGAGGAGTGCGCACGATTACTCGACCGCTTGGATAAAATGAGCAAATAGGGTAGAGGAGATGCAGAAAATTCGAGAGAAGGTTGCATTGCGAGGTTACGCATCGCTCACGGAGGAGGAGATATTGACACTTCTCTTGGAGAACAATGCCCTTGCGCAAGCGCTCTTGAATGAGTATGGCTCGCTGAACTCTATTGCGAAGCAGCAACCCTCCCGTTTGCGTATGGTGGCAGGTCTGGGGGCTAAATTGGCGGAGAGAGTACTACTTTCGGCGGAGTTGGGGCGTCGACTTGTCTCGACAGATGGTGCATTTGAGCGCACTATAACATCGAGTGATGACATCGTGGAGGTTATGCGTCCGATGCTCAAAGATTTGAAGCACGAGGAGTGTTGGGCAATCTTCCTTACAAACTCCAATCGTATTATCGAGCGTTTCCGCATTAGTCAGGGTGGAGTGCAGGCGACAGTTGTCGATCAGCGCATTGTTGTGAAGCGAGCATTGGAACTTCTCTCCACACGCCTTATTCTTGTGCATAACCACCCTTCGGGTAGTGCTACGCCAAGTCAGGCCGATTTCGACATCACAAACAAGATAAAGTCAGCAACTTCGTTGCTCGATATTCAGTTGCTCGATCATATCATTATCTCTGCTACCGAGAGTTATTCATTCAAGAGTAACGGTAAATTGTAGGGGTTAAGCGTAAAAATAGTATAAAATAGCGAGTCGAATTTGTAGTTTTCTCAATTCGATTTTGTATCTTTGTGCGCTGATATAGACAATAATACAAAAAACATAATAGACTATGACACAAGAGGAGTTGTTTAAGAAGTTGATTGCACACTGCAAGGAGTATGGTTTTATCTTCCCTTCGAGCGAGATTTATGATGGTCTTGGTGCAGTCTATGATTACGGTCAGAACGGCGTTGAGTTGAAGAATAACATCAAGCGTTACTGGTGGGATTCGATGGTTAAATTGCACGAGAATATCGTGGGTATCGACGCTGCTATCTTTATGCATCCACGCACTTGGGAGGCTTCGGGACATGTCGCAGCATTCAACGATCCACTCATCGACAACAAGGATTCGAAGAAGCGTTACCGTGCCGATGTTCTTATCGAGGACTACCTCGCAAAACTCGACGAGAAGGTTGAGAAGGAGGTTGAGAAGGCTCGCAAGCGTTTTGGTGAGTCGTTCGACGAGGAGCAGTACCGTGCAACTTCGCCTCGCGTGAAGGAGATTTTGGAGAAGCGTGAGGGCGTTCATACTCGCTTTGCCGAGGCTTTGAACAACAGCGACTTGGCAGAGTTGAAGCAGATTATCCTCGACTGCGAGATCGTTTGCCCTATCTCTGGTACTCGCAACTGGACAGATGTTCGTCAGTTCAACCTTATGTTCTCGACACAGATGGGTTCGACCGCCGAGGGTGCTAATACCATCTACCTCCGTCCTGAAACAGCACAGGGTATCTTCGTAAACTACCTCAATGTTCAGAAGACCGGTCGTATGAAGTTGCCATTCGGTATCGCTCAGATTGGTAAGGCGTTCCGTAACGAGATTGTTGCTCGTCAGTTCATATTCCGTATGCGTGAGTTCGAGCAGATGGAGATGCAGTTCTTCGTACAGCCAGGCACCGAGATGAAGTGGTGGAACGAGTGGAAGGAGACTCGTATGGCTTGGCACCGTGCTTTGGGCTTTGGTGACCAGAACTACCGCTTCCACGACCACGATAAGTTGGCACACTACGCTAACGCAGCAACCGATATCGAGTACAACTTCCCATTCGGATTTAAGGAGGTTGAGGGTATCCACTCTCGTACCGACTTTGACCTCGGTCGTCACCAGGAGTACTCTGGTAAGAAGATTCAGTATTTCGATCCAGAGCGTGGCGAGAACTATGTTCCTTATGTAGTTGAAACATCTATCGGTGTAGACCGTATGTTCTTGCAGATTATGTCGGCTGCATACTGCGAGGAGAAGTTGGAGAATGGCGAGGAGCGTGTAGTATTGCGCATCCCTGCAGCCCTTGCACCTACAAAGGTTGCTGTTATGCCACTTGTTAAGAAGGATGGTCTTCCAGAGGTTGCACGCCAGATTATCGACGACTTGAAGTTCGACTATAACGTTGTTTACGACGAGAAGGAC
>JAGCLL010000022.1 GCA_017647025.1 Alistipes sp.
AGGTGCTCTATGCTGCAGTATTCTCGGAGCATAACAATAAGGTTCATAACGAATATGTATTGGGGCACTATCTGCACCTTCTTGATGACCGCTTGGCTGACCAGTTGGTACGCAAGTATGCTTATGTGTTTAAGACATTGCCCGATAAGTTCCGCACAGCGAAGCGACTTGTACTGGCGTTAGACAGTAGCTCACGAGATAGCTACACCTTAATCAATACGAAGGATAGCAAAGATAGCAGACTGCTCACAGTAGAGGTTTGCAAGGCCTTCGTTCGTCGTGGTGGCTCGTGCCCTACATTCCCGCAGAAGGTATGGACTCGCAAGTTTGTGGAGTACTGTGATGAGAACTGCAAGTCGTACCAATGGTTTGAGCAGATGCCGACAGAGTTCCAGACGCCGAAAAATACACAAGCGGCTTTCGACTATAACAGCTACAACATTCGCTATTTCTTAAAGCGTTTCATCACTCCCGCAATGGCGAAGTCGGTGTACCGTGAGAACTACTACAATTGCTGGGTGCCGAAGCACTTTATCACCGAGTTTGTCAAACAGACAGGACTCTCGGAGAAGTTCTACGGCGGTGAGCGTTCATTGCTCACCCTCAAAAACAACCACGAGGATTACACCTACTGCAAGATTGGCAACACTTACATCGGCTTCTACTACACCGATAAGTATAATCCCAACACTGCACACCTGATTATGACCCGTGCCGAGTCGCGCTACTGCAAGCCCTCACGAGTGTTCGAGTGCGGCGTAAGCACCTTCCATCGCACTTGGCTCGAAAAGATTGTGGCGGAGAATGATCCGCTCTTCGAGAAGCCAAAGGTAGATAAGTCGTTGCGTGCTGTGCAGGCATTAGGCTACTATGGTGTGGAGAAAATCAAGGACATCAAGCGTACTGAGATTTTCCGCAATACCTTCCTTGGCGAGACAATCGGATACTGTGCCCGCCGCAGAGATCTCACATATCACAGCGACAACTGCGCGACACTCCTCGAAGGAATGCTCTACAAGATTAAGGGTATGGCTGTGCCGGATGACCTTGGTGAGGAGCCTGTATCCTACACCGCAGATGAGTTGCATAAGAAGTTCGGTTTCTGCTATGCTGGTATGACAGCCTTTGCTGAGGATTATAGCCTCGATATGAGTCAGGCATATACCGTGCAGCAGATGCGCCAGATAGTCCGTGAGATTGGACCAAAGCCTTCGCTTACAAATTACAAACGAGAACTCAAGAAGATAAAAGTGATATAATATGGAGACAAAGAAGATATATCTGCTATACCGTGGCGATGCTTGGCTCAGCACTGCATCGCTAACTCTCATCGCACCTTTCACAACCTTTGAGAAGGCAGTCGACTACCTCCACAAAAAGAGCCGCGAATATGGTATTGACCGAGATGCTGTGGCTCAATTTAAGAGTATCCGCCAGACACAAGGGCTCGAAGAGAACTTCTACTGCGAGGAGTTGGAGGTGGACCCCGAACCCGAAGTAGACGAGTTTTACGACCGCATCTTCAAATATGGGCAGTCGGAACTTTCACGAGGTGAGTTGGAGTCGCTCCCTGTGCCGTTCTGCACAAAGAATGTTACAGACGAGCAGATGGAGGAGATTGTTCGTCAGACGGAGTTAGATACCCGTGATAGACTCCGCCTGAATGAGGGCGAGCCCATCGATTTTGAGAATGACCGCCATAGTGAGGTATGGTGGGCAGAGATGGAGGCCGCCGTATGTAGACATAATGTCCCGTACTACGAGGACATAGACGAAGAATAATTGTTCATCACACGCCATAATGATGACCGACCGTCACGGTTTTACAAACGCCGTGGCGGTCATTTTTTACTTTTTTGAGGTGATTTCTTCACCCCAAGCGAGTTTTATACACCTACTCTTAAACAACAAACACAACAGCATATGACAAAGAAAATCAGTTGGCAGGAGGTAAACGCCCTGCGTAAAACATTGCAGGAGGAGATTGTATCGCTCCTCAAAGAGAGAAACATTACTGAACTTCAGTTGGAGTTTGACGAAGACTCCCAGTCTCCAACCTATGTGGTAGACTACTGCCATCGTTACGATGCGTGGTACGAGAAACAAGTTACCGCCATAGGTATCTGTGAGGATGGCGACTGGTACTTGAAGGTCTATGACAACCAGGAAGACGAGCACTCGACAATCTATGCCAGCGAGACAACACTCGCAACAAACAACATTGATTGGTTGCTCGGTATCCGTGACAACATTTGTGAAATCCTAAAAATCGAATAGTATGCCAGCATCAAAGACAATCTACCTTACCGTGCGCGTGGATATCTTCAACCCCAATGTGGAGGAGATAACCGATGACGAGGCCCAGGATGTGGTCAGCAACCTTGACTACGAGTTTCAGAACTACAAAGACTACGAAATGCAGACCGAGATCTGCGGTATCAACGACTAAAACAAGATAACAATATGAGAAAATTCAAGAATGGGCAGCGTGTCTATTGGAATGACCCTGCCGGTGAGACATCGGGCGAATATACAGTCCTCGATGCACACGAAGAGAAGTACCAGAACTACACTGACGAGGATGTGGAGGATTACGATGACCGCATTATCCTCATTGGTGATGGCCATAGCGAGGCGGAGGTAAATGCGGAGGAACTTGACATACTTTGTCCGCTCTCTCCTGAAGATATTCACGAGGTGCAGATGATGCAGGAGGCTATGCAGGACCTGCGTCAGGATATGCTCAAGATGATGCGTGAGACCGTATCGAAATATGACGAGCAACGATTGGAGCACCCTGATGGGCACTCATACACATTCCACGACGAGGATGGAGATAAGTGCGAGGTCGTGGCTCTTGAAATAATCGAGGGTGAACTGACCGCCCACTTGGAGTATGAGAATCTAGGTATAGAGAGAAATGTTCCTGTGAGCTCCCTTGATGTCTTAGAGCTCTACGATATTATGGTAGAAATGATAGATGAGTAGCGATGGTGAAGATGAGTGCATTACAACAGAAGATGGAGGACTCGTTTGTCGAGTTCTGCGAGGAGCACGGCCACGAGCCACGCTACGCTAGTTGTGAGATTGAGTGGCAAGATGACCACGACACCTGCGATGTTGTCTTCAAACTATCGTGCGATGTGGATGAGAGCGAGGATGACAAGATATTCTTCTACTGCAACTCCGTGCGAGACCTTCAGGCGATGACCGAGAAGGGTACGGAGGACTTTGTGATAACCGATATTCACTCATTTGAAGACAACCTGCTTTAACTATGCTACAACAGAGACTTTACGACCTATCGGCAGAGTATGTCAATACGCTCAAAGCTCTGCCACACCGACCCGATGGTTGGCTGCCACACATCGTCTATGTTGAGGAAGAGGGCGACTATCCCGTATTCACTCGCTACCGTATGACTGAACTGAGAAACGACGGCAGTTGCACGCTTATCAACGACGAGACGGGCGAGGTGTTTACCGACAGACACCTCACGGAGATTAACATCGAATGGCTCGACACGCTGCTCAGTTGGTACAACGACTGCTGCAACGAGCAAGGACTGAACACCCAAAACGAGTAGCCTATGCCATACAAAAGTGAGAAGATATCCATCAGCGGCACAGAGTATGACCGCCGACAGAAACTGACACCCGAACAGCGTGCGGAGATATATCATCGCTACCACACCGAAGATGTGAGCCAGCGACAGTTGGCACGAGAGTACGGTGTGAGCCGAAGGCTGATAACATTCCTCATAGACCCCGACAAGATGGAGGCATCACGCCACCGTCTCAAGCGTAGCAAGGCGAAGGGAATGTATAAGCCCGATAAGAAAAAGTGGGCGGAGACTGTCCGGGAACACAGAAAGTACAAACACGAATTATTCAAACAAGGTAAAATTCAAATAGCAGTATGAAACCAAGAGAACAGGAGCGAGAACTCCAGAGAAAGTTAGTCGACAGCATTGTGTTCGTCGCAACTAACCATCAGCCACAGGATTGGCTACCTATGAAAGTAACCGTCATCGAGTACCCCGAAGATGAGAATGGCGAGGAGCAGCAGCGACTGGCCGAGTGTATGCTCAAAGAGATATTTGAGAGCGAGGAGTGCTGTATGCGTGAGATTGGCACCGCCACAGATGAACCATACGGCGTAAGCGAGATTATCAATAAGTCGCTTATCGAGGTGTGGGAGAAGTACACGCACATCAGCGATAAGGAGTGGCGCAGAAATGCGATTGCCTACCTCAAAGCCAACACCAAGGCTTCGGAGAGTATCATCGAGGCATTCGTAGATACCCAATGGAAGAAAGAGGAGTTGTTTGCCGACAACCTCACAGAGTTTAACAAGGCATACAATTATAAATAGCGTAACAAGATATGAAGACAAAAGAAGAGTTGTATAGCGAGAACTTTGATGTTCTCAGTGTAAATGGCAAAGAGGTTTTGTTTACCTGCCTGCGCATCAGCAGAGATATTATTCCCGAGGGGCTCCACGCCTACGACATTCGTGAGTCGGATACCGGAGGTGAGTTCGCCACCATAGAGCCCCGTGTAATTGTAAACCACGCAGGAACAATCCTCTCGAAGGAAGTAATCGAAATGGAACCTGATGGTTTTGTGGAGATTGACGAGTACGGATTTGAGGACTCGTTGACACTCCAGGAGTGGTTGGATAGTAACACTTAATTGATTGGATATGGATATTCAGAAACTGACACAGGATTACAAGGAGCGATTCTTTGCCTACGCCGAACAGGTGGCAGAGAATCCTCCCAAGAAGGGGAAGAAAAAGGGAGAGTTGGAATCTCCCAACTTCCTCAAAGAGGTTATAAGACCTATACTTGATGCATTGGTGGATTTACTTCCGGAGTATGGGTTTGCAAAGACCACTGACAGGTACGCAATGTACGGTGAATACTACCGCATTAAGGCGGGCATCGTACTCATTGGAGGTTTCTCCATTGACGATGACTTTAAGTTGTTATACACGCCTCTATTTCACGGCAAACCTTGTGGCGAGAGTTGTGAAGTGGTAGATATTACACAGTTGGTCAATACTTTACGCCGAGAGTTTGAGCGGAGAGGTATCAAAACAAAGTAACTATGAAAGATTTCAAGCAGAAGGCTGACAATGTGGTATTCGTTGCATCAGCCATTGGACCTTGGGGGATCCTGATGCTCATTGTAGGTATCGTAGGTTTAGTGAGGTGTTGCGTTACGAAGCCTCCTGACCTAACAAAAGAGAGCATCAATAAGAGTGGTAACATCGTGGAGCATGTAATGGTTCTGGACAGTACAAATAATGGTTTTAGGGTGGTGTACACCACAGCAGAGGCTGTTACCGATGAGAAATATGAAGAGATACGGGGACGACCGCATATCCGAACGAGATTCGATAGATTGAAGATTGAAGCACCGAAGCACTTTGGAGGCAGTCTGCTCAACACGGATATATGCGATTTCGCACTCTATGCTTATCAATTCCCGATAGACAATGATCTGCGTATTCATAATATATTTGTCGCAGGTAAGGAGAAGATGAACTTCTATGTTCAACCTAACCCGAACCTGCCGAATTGTGCAACCTGGATGAATTTTGGGACCGAACAGGGCAACCAATACCTAAATTTTCACGACGTAAATGTCTATATACCTAACGGTGGTAAAATTTATCGCTATTGGAAGTGTCGGCACTTATTGCAAGTCTCTGATAATGACGAGCGTTTTAGCCATTTCACGGAAGATGAAAGACTGTTTTGACAGATGACTTTCTATATATATTTACAGGTCTAACCCTCTGAAAATTAACGAGTAAAACACTTGGCGGACAAGCAAATTAAGTGTATATTTGTACTCCATTTAGCGTGATCGAGTAACCAAGTTTGTAAATTGATTGAAATAGATTGAAT
>JAGCLL010000166.1 GCA_017647025.1 Alistipes sp.
CCGTGAGTGAGGATATCCACAGACGCTTGAAGGGCTTGGTATATCCGAGGTAGTGGTAGATGTATCGGAAGATAAGCTCTCCCTCACGCCCTGCATCCGTAGCCACGATGATGCTGTCGCATTTGCTGAATACCTCGTCAATAACCTTGAGCTGCTTGGCGGCACTGATGTCCGTTACCATACCTCTGTCGGTCTTGATCTGTCTTACCACAAGCTGGAACGGTTCGGGGAGCATAGGCAAATCCTCATGTGAAGCCTTACCGTATCCGTATGCCGATGGCATGGCGAGGGAAACGAGGTGTCCCAATGCCCAGGTTACAAGATACCCGTTGCCTGCCATATAACCATCCTTCTTCTCTGTTGCACCGATGACGCGGGCGATGTCCTGACCTACGCTCGGCTTTTCTGCTATAATTGCTATCATAATTATTCGGGAATTAAAGAAGCCGTCTCCCGTCCCGATTACGGTGCGGGAAACGGCTGTCAGGTTAGTAATGGAATCGTGTTACTGCGTGGGGTTGATACCGATGATTTCGAGCAGTGGAGAGTCGTTCTTGCGTACAAGCTGCAAAGTGGCATCCATCACCACATCTACACCGAGGAGTACGAGGCTCAGCGATACGACACCTGTCTTCTCGCCTCGGAGCAGTGTCTCAAGCTCTCCGGCCTGTTCGAGTTCATCCTTGAGGATACCGATACCTGATAGTTCGTCCCAGTTTACATCTTCCACCTTGAAAGGTGCTTTATTCTTATCGTTCATCTTAAAATTCATTTTAGAGTTATACATTGATTTGACTTGTCCGACTACGGATTAGATGCTCTGTCCCTTTGACTGACGCTTCTCCTGTTTCTCGGCTACCACATTGCGCTGTGAGGCGTTGCGGTTACGGTCGGGATTCTCGTTATAGAAGTCCAACTTGTTCTGGTTGGAGTTCAGCTTGACATACTGCGAGATGCTCTTGCCGTCGAATCCCTTCATGCCCTCCACGAGTACCGACTTGCCGCTCTGAAGGTCGGCACGCTGCTGACCGGAGAGCTTGGCACCGAAGATCTCCTTCGGAATCTCGAACTTGGCACGCTCCTCAAAGCCGTCGGGAGTGCGAGAGTACATCAGTCGTCCCGTCTCAAGGTCTGCCTTGATGAACGAGGAGAACTCCTCGCCACGGTTGTTCACCATATCATTGAGGAAGATGGCTCGTCCCTCACGCAGGTCTTTCTGCTCCTCAGCGGTAAGTTTTACACCGCCTATCTCCTTCGGGATGTAGATTTCTCTTGCACCCTCGGGTGAGTCGGGATTGTAGCGTGTGTAGTTAGGTCGTCCTGTCGCCTCATCGAGTTTCACATATGATGAGAAGAGTTCGCCATCCTTACGCTGCATATCCTCCACGAAGATTGCCTTTCCTGCATTGAGGTCTTCAATCTGCTGCTTGGTAAGCTCCACACCACCGAGGGCGGTGCGGTTGAAGATGCGGTCGTTCTCGAAGATGAAGTCGATACCTCTACGCTCGGCACTTACCTGAATGTGGGCGTTGAACTCGTTGCCCGACTTGGCGGTCATACCCTCGATATAGACCTTCTTACCCTCACGCAGGTCGTTCTTCTCCTGGTCGGTGAGTTGCACGCCCTTAATCTCGTTAGGGATATAGACATTCTCGGCACGCATGGCCACCACTTCGTTGGTCATCTTGTCAAGGCTGATGAACGATGGGATAAACTCTCCGTTGCGACCTTTGAGTTCCACCACTCGTCCCATATTGCCTGTTTCGAGAAGATTCTTTCTATCCTCGTCAGTGAAGATATGTCCGAAGTAAGGACGCTCCAATTCGGGTTGCTTGCGGATACCGTGGATGGCGAGTACTACCTCACCTGTGTTGGACTGCTGCAACGACAGGCGTGCATCGGTACGCAGTACGGCAGAGCCGAAGTTAAGGTTGATAGGTACAAGCTGGTTGGTCTTGTAGCCTTTGAGCATCGAGTCAAGGAGTCCTCGCTCCTGAAGATACTCACGCGAGAGTCCGAAGTTCTTCAACTGGTCCCAGTTGATCATAGACTCGTTGTAACGATACTGATTGTTCTGCTGCTGGTCGTTAGCTTCAACGACGGGCTGCTGGGTTTGATTTTTCTTTGCCATTTCTTCTGAATTTTGATTGTTAATACTTTGTTCTGTTTGATTTTTGGGTGTTATCTCATACTTTTTGAGAAACTCTTCCACTGCTTTTGTTTTCTTACCTTCGGCAAGGTCTTCGATGGCCTGCTTGACTTCGGGCTTGTCGAACTCCTCCTCCTTCATCGTGAAGAGACCGAAGTGTGTAGGGTCTTTCAACTGACTCCAGAAGTTCTTGAGGAAATTCTCGAAGAAGGTCGCATAGCGGTCAATCTTGAGAAAGGAGTTCTGATGCTCTTTGTCTGCCGGCACGGTGGAATACTTGCCGTTCTTGTTGATTTCGGAAACCGCTTGAATGAGCAGTTCCATCTTGTCTAAAACCAGCACGATGTCGCTCATCTGCGGGTTCTCGGTGACTTGTGTTTTTTGAGGGTCATCCCTTACATTTTTCTTTGCCATAACTGTGAGTTTTTAGCGTTAATAACTAATGTTGTCACCGCAAATATATATAGCAAAATTTGATAAAACATTGACATTTAAGTCGTTAGACTACACAAGTCATAAGGTGTCATCACTTGTCATAGCAGGCACGAAAGCAAAGGCACGAAAAGGAGCAAAACAAGGGTGAAAAGAGGGAAAACGCTCCGCAACGAAACGGGGTCGGAAAGAGTGAAAAACGAAGGCAAAAAAATGTGTGAAAAAAAAAGCGGTGGTATGACCGAAAAGAAATAACTTTTGTAATATGCAGAGTTGAGAGCTGAGCTGCTTTTGTCCCCACTTAAAAAATCGGGCACTAAAAAGATGGCGGTGGTTGATAGACCTTATAATGAAATATAAATATGGCAGTCAGGTTGAGAATAGAGATGCGGCATATCTTACCGCAATGGATTTTTGACCTGTTGTACTATGCGTCGTAGGTCGCTTCGCTTGCTAAGTCCCAACCTCTGTCTCAACTCGGACGGCGATACCG
>JAGCLL010000167.1 GCA_017647025.1 Alistipes sp.
CTCTGACGAGGTGTTAAACTTCGAGGTGTCGGGAGAGAAGATCGAGGCTGTGCATATGCTCCCTGGCTATACGCACAACATTATCAACCTATCCGATACTGAGGATTTGGTGACTGTTATGTGGGCAAACGAGGCGTTCGATCCGAATAAGCCGGATACCTATTTCGAAAAAGTTGAAAAATCTCTCTAATAAGGTAATTTCTGCGTTACGCTCACTCTTTAATTGCTCACATACAGCCAGGTATGCTTCGCATTAAAAAGCATCGTACGCCTTGAAATTCCACTCGTTATAAAGATTTTAGAATATAGAATTAGAAACCTAAACAATATGGACTTTTCAAATGTAAAATTTGCCGAGAATGGCAAACTTAAACTCTTGATTATCGTGGGTACTCGCCCCGAGATTATCCGCCTTGCTGCGGTAATTAACAAGTGCCGCAAGTATTTCGACTGCATCTTGGCACACACGGGACAGAACTACGACTATAATCTCAATGGTATATTCTTCCGAGATTTGAAGTTGGCAGATCCAGAGGTCTATCTCAATGCCGTAGGCGATGATCTTGGTGCGACGATGGGCAATATCATCAATACATCGTATAAGTTGATGGTGGAGATTAAGCCCGATGCAGTGTTGGTGTTGGGTGATACCAATTCGTGCCTCTCGGTGATTGGTGCAAAGCGTCTGCATATTCCAATCTTCCACATGGAGGCTGGAAATCGTTGCTTCGATGAGTGCTTGCCAGAGGAGACAAACCGCCGTATCGTAGATATTATCTCGGATGTTAATATCTGCTACTCGGAGCACGCACGCCGCTATCTCAACGCATCGAGCGTAGCGAAGGAGCGCACCTATGTAAGTGGCTCGCCAATGGCGGAGGTGTTGCACGAGAACTTGGCGGAGATTGAGGCAAGCGACATCCACGCACGCCTTGGCTTGGAGAAGGGACGCTATATCCTCTTGTCGGCTCACCGTGAGGAGAATATCGACACCGAGAAGAACTTTACATCGCTCTTTACTGCGATTAACAAGATGGCGGAGAAGTACGATATGCCTATTTTGTACTCGTGCCACCCACGCAGTCGCAACCGCTTGGCTGCAAGTGGTTTCGAGTTGGATAAGCGTGTTATTCAGCACGAACCTCTCGGCTTCCACGATTATAACTGCTTGCAGATGAACGCCTTTGCAGTAGTTTCGGATAGCGGAACTTTGCCAGAGGAGAGTTCGTTCTTTACGAGTGTTGGCCACTCATTCCCGGCGGTGTGTATCCGCACCTCGACCGAGCGCCCAGAGGCGTTGGATAAGGGCTGTTTCATCTTGGCGGGCATCGACGAGAAGTCGTTGTTGCAGGCGGTAGATACAGCGGTAGAGATGGTCGCAAATGGCGATAATGGCATACCTGTACCAAACTACACCGACGAGAATGTCTCGACCAAGGTCGTAAAACTCATCCAGTCCTACACCGGTGTTGTAAACAAGATGGTTTGGAGAAAATAGTCGCTCCGATGACAAAAAAACGCATTCTGCTGGTTACGCAGTACTTCCAACCCGAGAACTTCAAGTGCAACGACATTGCCTTCGAGTTGCAGCATCGTGGCTACGATGTTACGGTATTGACCGCTATCCCGAACTATCCGCAAGGAAGATACTTCGATGGTTACGGGCTGTTCAAGCGTAGGGTGGAGCAGATCAATGGCGTAAAGATCATTCGAGGCTTTGTTATTCCACGAGGCAAGGGTGGCAAGATAGGTTTGTCGCTCAACTATTTGAGTTATCTTGTTTCATCGTGCCTTATTGCTCTCTATCTATCGTTGCGCTACAAGTACGATGCGGTATTCGTACACGAGGTATCGCCCGTGACAATCGGTGTTGCGGCAACCCTTGTAAAGCGAATACAGCGAATACCGATGTACTTCTGGGTGCTTGATTTGTGGCCTGAGAGTTTGACCGCAGCGATAGGTCTTCGCAATAAGTATATTCTCGGCTTCTTCTCTAAAATGGTGCAGTGGTTTTATCGAAATTCCGATAAGATACTTATCAGTTCGAAGGGCTTTGCCAACTCTATCTGTGATAAGGGCGACTTTGCCGAGAAGATAGTCTATTTCCCCAATTGGGTGGATAGTGCCTTGACAGAAAAGTCAGATGTCGCAACTCCCGATGTACCACAGGGCTTTATTGTGATGTTTACGGGTAATATCGGCGCATCGCAAGATTTTGGCACGGTGTTGAGTGCGGCGGAACAACTAAAAGAGCATAAGGATATTCACTTCGTAATTGTCGGCAATGGTCGAGCACGAGAGTGGGTAGAGCAACAGATTGCCGAGCGAGGTTTAAGCGATACGGTACATTGCGTTGGTTCCTATCCGTTGGAGGCTATGCCGGCAACATTCGCAAAGGCTGATGTTCTGTTTGCGGCATTGAAAGATGAAATGATCTTTGCCATCACCGTGCCTGCCAAGATACAGGCTTATATGTCGTCGGGCAAACCTATTATCTCGATGATAAATGGCGAAGCGATGGAACTGGTGCGAGAGGTTGGTTGCGGTATGGCAGTGGCGGCAGAGGATAGCAAGGCGTTTGCCAATGCAGTTTTGCAGATGTCGCAACTCTCGGCCGAGGAGCGTGAGCAGATGGGTAATCGAGGTCGAGAATTTGCCTCTAACAACTTTGACTTTACGAAGCAGATGACTCTGCTCGAAGAGATAATGAATCTTTAATATGAAACAAAATAGGAGCGTGGAGGCCCTTTTTACCCTTCTGCGCATCGCTCTTGGGGCAGAGTGTGCAGAGAGGGTGAATGTTGAGGGGGTATCGTGGCAGGCGGTGTATGCGATGGCTCGCAAGCAGGGCGTGTTGGCTGTTGCGTTCGATGGTCTAATAAAGATTTTCGAGCAGGATAAGGAGTTAGCCAAGGCATTCCCGCAGTCGCTCAAATTGCAGTGGATAAATGCGATACTATCCATCGAAAAACGATACGATAACTCCAAAGTCATCTGTGCGGAGTTGGTAGATAGATGGGCAGAGCAGGGTATCGAAACACTCTGTCTTAAAGGTTTGGCTTTCAGTACTTACTATCCTCAGCCAAGTCATCGTGAGTGTGGCGACTTCGACTGCTACCTCTATGCCGACTACGCCAAAGGTAATGCTATCGCCAAGGCTCTTGGCGCAAAGGTTGTTGAGGATTTTTACAAGCATTCCGAGATAATATATCGCAAGGTAATGATTGAAAATCACCGCTTTATCGTGGCGGTGCGCAACAGTAAGAAAACCAAGCAGTTACACAATCTGCTCGACAATATCGCACGCGCCGAGGAGCGCAAGCCGATATTCGACACCAAAATAGAGATGCCCTCGGCGATGTTCAATGCGCTCTTTATGTCGCATCACTCGCTTACACATTTCCTCTCCGAGGGTGTGCGTTTGCGCCATATCCTCGATTGGGCAATGTTCCTCGAAAAGGAGCAAGACAATCTCGATTGGGAGCGCTTCTATGCCTTGTGCGAGGAGTTTGATATGCGAGCCTTTGTTGACTGTTCGACAGCATTGGCGGTTGAGGTGTTCGGCATAAAGATAACCAATCCACAGATTGTAGTTGAGAGCCCATATACGGAGCGTGTACTTGACTCAATCATTAACGATGAGGATGCAGTCTTTTCGCAGAGTGTAGGCAAGTGGCGCACACGCCTAATGTTGGTGCGCAACCTCCTTGCTTCGAAGTGGAAGTATAGAGCCTTCTCTTCGCAGGGACTTCTCTCTAAATCGTTCTCTTTGGTGTGGGGATTTTTAACTCATCCCGAGGAGGAGTAACTATATTGTATTCAAAATTTCATTATATTTGTCGCTAATATGACAAAAGTTGCGCTTTTTGCAGGTAGTTTTGACCCATTTACTCGTGGCCACGAGGTAGTTGTTGA
>JAGCLL010000168.1 GCA_017647025.1 Alistipes sp.
GAGATAGTAGAACCCTCAACGGCACAGCCCGAAATGATAAAGTCCGAACAGCCGTCAAAGATGGTACTCATACTGAGGGCCAACTCTTGAAGGTTAAGTATATCATCCGAATAGGTGTATCGTCCACCCGTTTCTGCTACATATTCTTTCATTATTTCGTGTTCTTATTTGGTTCGTACTCCTCTTCATCAATCTTAATCAGGTAGGTCTTACCAGCAATCTTGTAGGTATTTACCACATAGGAGAGCATATAGACCATATCCTGTGGCGGAATCTTAATGGGTGGCACGCACACCATAAAGCTGACCTTGTTTATGAGTTTCTCCTCCACATATCGGTAGAATGGTCTAGGCTTCTCATCCTCGCTCGTGGCGGTGATAGACTCGCCATTGTACCACACCGTGCAGGGACGCATATACTCGGCATTCTCGTGGTAGAGATCCACGCCGACACTCTCGCTTTCCTTGATGAAGATTCTATCTCGGCTATCCTTGAAATACTTAGAGAACTTGTAGTTCAGGAACCACTCAAAGTAGATAACCTGCGATGTCATTCGCGCTTCGATATGCTTCTCACGGGCAAAGGTGCGAAACCACTCATTAACACTCTGCAACGGATAGAGAGTACTCTGCACAAAGAGTATAAACCGCCGCCCCGCAAGGTAGTGCGGAACGAGACGGTTCACTAACTTATCTATGGGCAGCTTATATCTACTCATGGTTCTCCACTTTAAGAATTATAGCCTCACGGAACGAAGGCAAGTCTGCCTCCTCATCCTTTCCCGAAGACTCTTTCAAATAGCCAGATGCGGTGTAGGTCATGCGCAGCACACGCTGCATAGGCTGAATGTTGCCATCTGTGTCGTGGCAGGCGATAAACACTCCCTGCTCCGGAGTGGCTGACTCATCGATGAAGACATCGGTAACATGCTCAGCCTTACGAATAGCATCAGTAAGGCGAGAAATATAGACTGCCGCATCAAACTCGATGTTCATCACATACTCTTTGAGTTGAACTTCGATAGCGTCATACATCTCTGACTCGGGGATAGCACCATCGTAGAAAACCGTAAGGCGTGGAATAAGGACATCACCTTTTGTGGAGATTACCTCAACACGAGTGCCTGCAAACTTCAACTTGCCGATATAGGCATTGATAGGTACAAGTTCCTCGGCAGGGATAGCTTCAAGGTTGCCCTTTGTACCTGTCGCTACCTTCAAGATTAGTTTGCTGTCTATATTTTGGTCATCGGTGCTCTCGACATACGATACCTGTGTGATGATACGCTTGGTCTCATCCACTGCTGCATAACCAAAGGCAAGGCCATCTTCTCTTACTATTAACTCATCGCCCTGCTGGTATTGCAGAAGAGCATTGGCGTAGTAGTTTGGCGTGCCATTGATACGCCCATTTATTGCTTCGGTGATATCCACAGCGAAGACATCGAGGAGTGTCTCAAAACTGTAAATCACAGCGGCTACAACCCAGAGGATGCCGTTCATTACGGACATCTTCGAGTCACTCTTAAACTCTGAGAGTTCGAGGCGTTTGTTGCGCTCCGCAACGGCTGCGTTGTATATATCTTTTATAGTTCTA
>JAGCLL010000023.1 GCA_017647025.1 Alistipes sp.
CCGAGAAGGAGACAAAGAAATAACTATGGATAATAAGATTGGAGAGGGCATATATGCCGAGTTTGGGAGTATGTTCTCGCTCGTTGGATGCCAAGCCATAAGGACAAAGAATATCAAGAAACTCACCGACAAGCAGCGTGAGGCGCTCCTTGGGTTGAAGGAGCCTCACGAGGTTACGATTGCGTGGTTGAGCCATAGCGACGGCCTTCTGCGCCTACGCTCGCTTGTCGATCGTGGCAGATGGCGCTTTATGGATAGCGAGGGTGTTATCACAACTATACCTTCACGCTACGCACACGTGCGTCAGGCGGTAGATGGAGTGGCGATTGTCGTTATGGGCGGTTTTGGACCTACATCAAATGTCTATAAGGAGGGTCTTATCGACACCAAGGGCAACGAACTTACCCCTATCAAGTACGACTCCATCGGCTTTTTCGAAAATGGCGTAGCCGAGGTGCGCATAGGCGCAGAGCGTGGTGTCATCAACAATAAGGGCGAATTGGTTGAGCCATTGACTGCAAAACCTAATTGTTCGACGCACTCGCAATTCGTGGTTGATGGCGACAATGCCGAGCGAGTATTCAACATTTTCAAGGAGTCGCACTTTGCGAAGAGTCACAACGCTTTGGGCTTCAATACGCAGATTGAGTTTGACTATGCCGACGGCATTTTGCGCATCGAGGAGCGCACAGACGCAAACTCTTTGGTTGCGGAGATATTGTGCTTCTTTGTGGGTTGTGATAACTACTACTTCCTCACCGAGTATAGCGAGGATGGGGTCGTGCAGTCGTACGACACAAACGACGACGAGGGTAGATACTTCATTGACCCATCTCAAATTGTTTAACAGCCTAACGAGATAGATTATGAGTACACTTTGGGGAGTAAATAAGTTTGCAATAGAGGGCGAGAATGCCCGTAAAGTATATGAGGCGGTAAAGGAGTCGCACGACTACAAAACCTATCCAGAGAGCCTTAAAATGGAGCTTCGAGAGGGCGTTTTATTCATCGAGGAGGAGTGGTCGGAATACCCTCTCTTTGGTGACTTTGTATTACCATTCCTCGTGGGCGATGAATACTACTATCTCTCGCTATGGGGCGAGGACAATTCGTGGAAGACAAACGACAAGGAGGGTAAATATTTTACGATACCAGAGGAATAAACTATAAGCCAAAGGGCCACCACAGCGGTGGCCTTTTTTTTATTTGGTGAGCATAGGGAGTTTCTGGTATTGCGAAAATGTTCTAGTCTAAACTACTTATAATCACTATATTCTGTAAAAACATCGTTCCCTATCATCACTTTTTATTGAAATTTTTCAAAAAGTTTCTATATTATGTGTGTAATAACCTAGATGTTTAACCAAAAATTATATACATTATGATATGCTATATACAACCGGGTTTGAACTTTCATCCGACAAGTTTAGAGTTTGTAGTAGATGACAATCGTGATTACAGAGCAGTGCTTCCTCCTCACCTCGCAGAGCCAGGACTTCCCAAAGAGGTGGCACGCCTTGTATACTTTCGTCTTAAATCCCGCAACGGTAATGAGCTAACCTTCCTTGGCGATTTTGGTTACAGCAGAGAGTACCATTGCAAGGTGCTCAAAAGCCCCACAATGGGTAAAGAGGTGTGCTATGTTACCTTCCGAGGTGTGCGCCTATTGCTCGAAGCCTCAGTTTACATACGCAGAGGTAAACCTGTTACCGATTTCGAGTTGGATAATGGCCGTGTAGCAGATGGTCGCACACTACGCCAATATATTGCAGATGAGACAACAAAAGAGAGAAAACAACAACGCCGTAACAACAATTAACAAACTATCGCTATGGTAACGATTGACGACAATGGCAACAAGGTGAATTGCTGGGTGGAGCACCGCTTCGACACCACAACAAACGAGGTGGTAGAGGTTAAACACGCCACAATTCTTGCCGAAGCCGACGATGAGGAGCATTGGCTCTCACGCACAATATACGAGCCTATGCCTATTGAGGAGAGTCTCTCCTTTGGCAATATATTCATCTACGCACCCGAGGAGGTAGAAAAGAGCATTGAAAAACTTGTTGCCGCAATGAGACTCTTATCGGGTAGTCATCATAGACTCGCAAAGGAGATACCTATGCCACAACTTATGCGTGCTCTGACGGGGGAGAGTGATTGCGAGGGGTTGATACTCGAAGCAACAATGATACACACAGACCTCTTGGCACTTCTTGTAGATTGTAGGGTAGAGAGCGCCGAGGCTTTGTGTGATGCATTGTTCGATATTTTCCCCAATATTGACTACATAGAGATTGTTTATTAAGAAAAAAGTTGCTAACTTTGAGAGTTATATATATTGCAGACAAATATAAAAGCTAAATATCAACCACTATGCGACGATTTATTAGCCTAAAATTATTCAAGAAGGCCTACACTGCGACACACAATGAGATATCTACCTCATTGTTGATATTGGCAGTAACAACATTTGTTTTTACCATCATTATGTGGCTTGCAGAGCGATCTGTGAACGATGCGTACACTTTGTTCGATGCGCTGGTGTGGGTGATAACTAAGTATGTGGAGGATCCGGCAGATATAACCACTCCACCCGTAACCATTTTGGGACAAGTTGTAGGAACGCTGGTAGGTATTCTCGGTATCGCCATCTTCGCCGTGCCAGCAGGTTTAATAGGCTCGGGATTGCTCGACGCTATGAGCCAAGAGAAGCACGAGGAAGAGGTTAAAACAAATAGCGAAAGGCTCTATAAGCGTTTTCGCCGTATAGCGCAGTCATCGTCGTGGTTCTTCAATGAGAGGGGTAGAAAGGAGACTTTGAAGTATGTACCCCGTTTTAGAACTATGGAGCATATCATTGTTAAGACGGGAATGAACAGCGATGATATTATCGAGGCGGTAAATAACTGCCCTAATATGCGCCTGATGAACTTGGCGGCAACAAAGCGCAATGAGGAGAAAGCCAAAGATGAACTTGTCGTTACACATTTCCCACTAAACCGTGAGTATGGTTGCGTGGTGGATAGAGCATCTGATGTGACTATCGTAGCACCTGCTGCTGTTACGGAGTTGGGTACGGGAAGTTTCGCTTTTAGTCTTGCAGCAATGGGCGGATTTAACTATGTGTCGAAGGAGCTGACTCCAAATCCTGATGACCCATTCGGCTTCTACTCAATGCAGAAGTCTAAACTCTCGCTTATTGGCGATGACGATATGAAAGCCCAGGTGGAGGCTCAGGCACTACACTTTATCGACGATCTCAATCAACTCAAAGCACGAAGCATAGCCAATGGTCGTCGTCACTGGTTTATCTTCTTGTTGGGTACAACAAAATCTACCGAGTGCCAGCTACATCTTTGGAGATTGGCAACCGACAACGATAATAGATTGGCAAAGATAGATGTTGGTGTTACGAAATATGGTAGCACAGTCGTTGCCGAGGATGAGCCAAAGTTGCAGAGTATCTACAACACCGTCAAGAGCAAAATGTCGGAGCATATGGTCGATGTGAATAGCGTGACACAACCTATCGCAGTATGCCTGGATAACAACAACCTTTTGAAGAGTGTTCTACCATCAAACATTATGTGTCGTATGGGTGGTGGCGAAGATTGCAACACCTTGACTATGCGTATGGGCTACGAGATATTGGTCTATAGCAACAGTCATCTGCTTGTGGCAAAAGATATAGCCGATACCATAAAGAGCGTTATCGAGCCAGAACGAGAGATTCCTGCAGAGGCAGTAAAATGCTTTATGGAGGAGGGTGATAGTTATGCCGATAATTATGGCGAGTGCGTAGTATTTGAGCGCGACACCGAAAAACTCCAAAAGATGCTTGAGCAATATGGCAAAGAGACACTCCGCAGATATAAGGGATGTGAACTAAAATAGCAGATTGATTAGAAAAAAATAACATACAACTATGGCACAATTTGAAATTAAGAATGGAGTTGCCATTATTCCAGATGAAACAACAGAGATTGGATGTAGTGCATTCAAAGGTTGTACATCGCTTAAGAGTATCACAATTCCCAATTCGGTAACAGATATTGGAGAGGACGCTTTCGAACGTTGCACTTCGCTCGAGAGTATTACTATCCCCGAGTCGGTAACGCATATTGGAAATTATGCATTCTGTGAATGCACCTCGCTTGAGAGTATCACAATTCCCAATTCGGTAACAGAAATTGGACATTGGGCTTTCTATGGTTGCACCTCGCTCAAAAGTATCACAATCCCCGATTCGGTAACGTATATTGAATATAGAGCTTTCTCTTCTTGCACCTCGCTTAAGAGTATCACAATCCCCGAGTCGGTAACAGAGATTGAAGAGGGTACTTTCTATGGTTGCACCTCGCTCGAGAGTATTATAATTCCCAATTTGGTAACGAAGATTGAATGGGGGGCGTTCAAAGGTTGCACCTCGCTCAAGAGTATTACAATTCCCGAGTCGGTAACGAAGATTGGACGGGAGGCGTTCAGAGATTGCACCTCGCTTGAAAGCGTTGTAATACCTAAAGGCGTAAAGAAAATTGGAGCGCTCGCTTTCGCTGGTTGTACTTCACTAACTACGCTAACATTGCCTATTGGCGTGAATAAGATTGAAGAACGAGTATTTGATGAATGTTCAGCACTCGCCGCAATCAATGTTCCTGCGGGAAAGGCCGACTATTACAAGAAACGTCTACCCAGGTGCTTGCACGACAAAATCGTTGAACTAGCACCCGAAAAGAAGACAAAAACAAAAAAATAGAGCATTATGGCACAATTTGAAATTAAGAATGGAGTTGCCATTATTCCAGAGGGGACAATGACAATTAGACACAGAGCGTTCTCGGGATGTAAGGAGTTGCAAAGTGTGGTTATCCCCGATAGTGTGCTTGAACTTGGAAAGGAGGCTTTCTCTGATTGCACCTCACTTACAAGTATCACTATCCCCAAATCGGTCATCGAATTATATGTTGATACTTTCAAAGGTTGCAGCTTGCTTGAGAGTATTGTAGTAGCAGATGGTAACCCTGTGTATGACTCTCGTGAGGGGTGTAATGCCATCATCGAAACAACGACAAACACTTTAATTAAAGGTTGCAAAACAACTGTTATCCCAAATTCAGTAATGAAGATAGG
>JAGCLL010000169.1 GCA_017647025.1 Alistipes sp.
CGTGCGAGAGTACAACGCTGACGAGTTGCGCAACCTGTTGGAGTGCCACTTCTCGAAGGTCGAGGCGTATGGTGTCATCGGCAACGAGAAGATTATGGAGTACTACCGCAAAAATCGCCAGAGTGTGCGTAAAATCACCCGTTTCGATATTCTCAACCTGCAACACCGCTTGCCTCGCAAGTTGTTGCAGATTCCGTACGATTTGCTCAATCGCCTGAATCGCCGTGCGCTCCACAAGAAGAACACCTCGCTCACAGAGTCAATCACGATGGCGGACTACTCTATTGTGCCATACGAGGCGGGGATGGAGTGCTTCGATCTCTTCTTCGTAGCAACGAAATAGTTGCACGATATTTGCCCCGTAAGCCGTAGAGATAAAAATTTACGGCTTATGAAACGCAAAATTCTAATTACTGCATCAGTATTGTTTGCTGTGGGTGTGTGCATAATCGGCTACACGCAGGCAACAACAAAAACCTCCTCCGAGCGAGCGCAACAGCGACAACAACGACACATCGAGCGTGAGCAACGCCGTGCCCAGCGGCAAGCCGAGTACGAAAAGTATATCGACTCGATAGTCCTTGCTCGCAACTTCCAATTCAATCCGCAATCGATGCAACAACAGCCCGCAGGGCAGATGCGACTGCTGAATAATCCCAACTTCGGAATACAGGTTTGGGGCAGAGAGGTCGATATTTTCTTGCCATACATCAAGGGTGTAACACCGCCTTACTATACGGTGATGCTCAACTACACAATGCCTTCCGTGCAGAAGTATGTTACCGAAAAGACACAGGAGGGGTGGCTCATAACATTCACCTCATCGCTATTTAGCGGCTCGGACTACGACTTCTCGCTCGAAATTTACACTTCGTCAGGCAGTGCAACGCTCACCATAGCCTCGCCGTGGTATCCCGATGTTCAATATGTGGGTGGCATTTCAGGTCTTAACTAACTATGGTGCGCACGATACTCATTGTTGCGATGCTTTTAGTAGGTGTCGCAGCAAACGCTGCTGTCGGCGAAACTGACAGCCTGACAAACTTGTCGAGTGCAAAGGCTCGGCGTGAGGCTCGCAAGGTGGCGTATGCTGCCGAGATTGACGATATTGTTCGCTCTCGCAACTACATATTCCGCCCCGTGACGATGCAAAATGTGGTTATGGGCAACACTCATTCGATATACGCCTACTACCTCTTTATGGGCGTGTCGGGCGATAAGGTGGTGCTGCATCTGCCTGTGGAGTTTACATCGTATGTTATCAATACGATAAATCTCGACTCATTTGTGGAGGGCTATACTGCCACACTCGATGGCTCGAATTGGCGTATCACTTTTTCGTTTATGAATGGCTCGGAGAGGTGGTTGGCGGAGATTTTCTTGTCGAACATCACGGGACAGACTCGCCTGGCTTTGGTTACACCCGAAGGTGTTATGCGCTACCTGGGTACGATGGAGAGTGGTGCTACAATCAAAAAGAGACAAAAAAAATCAGCGACCGTCTTTTAGACGATCGCTTCGTGACTCCGCCAGGATTCAAACCTGGAACCGCTTGATCCGTAGTCAAGTACTCTATTCAGTTGAGCTACGGAGCCAATTTCTTGGCGGTGCGTAGGGGACTCGAACCCCTGACCCCGTGCGTGACAGGCACGTATTCTAACCAGCTGAACTAACGCACCATTGCTGATTGCGAGTGCAAATATAGAGCAAATTATTTATTCTGCAAAATTTTTAACAACTTTTTTGCAAAATTTTTTACATTTTTTTTCTACTTGCGAAACATAGAAAATTGCACACTTCCGTAACTCCTTAGTTGCCAAAAATTTGGGTGATTTGAGAAGTCGAACTTGTCGGAGTGCTCAAAAATGAAAATACCCTCCTCATTTAGTAAATCTCCCTCCAAAACAAGCGGCACAATCTCCTCCAACCCCTCCAAATCGTATGGCGCATCGGAGAAAACGATGTCAAATTTCTTTGGGCAACTGCGCAGATAGAGGAAGGCATTAGCCTTTACGACAAACATATTGTCGGCTCCGAGTTCCTTGGCAGTACGGCGGATAAAGGCGTGATGCACGGCGTTTATCTCCACCGAAGTTATACTCTTTGCTCCTCGTGAGGCAAATTCATAACTTACCGAGCCAGTGCCAGCAAAGAGGTCGAGCACATCGCACTCCTCGAAATCGACAAGGTTGTTCAGGACATTAAACAGATTCTCCTTTGCAAAGTCGGTTGTTGGTCTTGCACGGAGGTTACGAGGCGGATTTATCGCCCTGCCCTTAAATTTGCCACTTATTATTCGCATATTACCTGCTTGTAGTATTTACGGAGTAGTTTTACGACTTCGGCGCTACCTTTTATATATATAGGTGTAGCGTTGTTGTCGAGCCACTCGGTTACAAGGTATAAAACATCTTCGGGTGTGGTTGCTTCGAATGCCCCTGCACGCTGCAAGCCACTGCGGAATAGTCGCAAGTAGCACACTTTGTCGGTTGCGTCTACGGTCAGACACTCCTCCTCGCTGTGGCGCATATCCAAAAGTGGCGAGGTGAACGATGCACGACTACCCCATCGCTCTACAATGGTTTGGAGCGCATCGGCATCTATTGCAATAACTGCCACGATCTCTGACTGCAACTCGCTGCAAACACTCTGCTCGTTGCTACGACAAGGCTTTCCGACAATGCGCAATAGGTCGCTTGCTGTGTCGAGGGATACCTCCTCACGAGGTGCAAGGATTACACGAGGAGTGTCGATTAGGAACTCCACCTGCTCTACATCCTCTGCTACTGCAATTTTATCCGCAGAAAAAGAGAGTCCACCCAATTTTACTTGAATGGACACCTTCTTATTGTCAATGGTGAGATTACTCCCAGTTTCCTGCCTCATTGTTACCACGATCCATTGCACCGAACTTAATGCCCGGGTAGCGGTTGAAGTTGTTCTTCATATTGTCAACGAGGTTAATAACCTGCTGGCGATACTTTACTGTGTCGAGGAATGCGATATATGGAGTACGGCACTCTACAACAGGGATAATAACCTTTGACTCTGTTGCCAACATACCCGCTTCGAGGATATACTCGGTCTGGTTGTTAGTGTAAGGAACATAGCGCAACTCTGCAATCTGCTTAGGCGAGAGGTGCTTGAACAACGAGTCCTTAACCGAGAATGTAAACTTCTCTACATTCTTGAACTTCTTGCCATACTTCTTCTTTGCCTGCGCCATTGCAACTGAGTCGTCCTCGTCAATCTTCTTGCGCTCGCCCTGCAACTCCTCGTTGAGAACGAAGTTGATAAGAGTGTCGAAATCGGCTGTAAAGCGCTGATACTTGCTCTTGAATGTACGCTCCGCAGTACGGATGTCTTTGATACGCTCGATAACTGCTGCTTCACGAGTTTTCTGCTCGTTCTCGAACTTGATAGGGGTTGAGATGAGCATATACACCCAGTAAGCAAGTCCCAAGACTACTGCTGCGAGAGCAACTTGGAGAATAATTTGAACACTTTTCTTTTCCATTTTGATATTTTATTGTTAAGTTTGTACAAAATTAGCAACAACGATGAATATCTACGATATTGCGAGCCAAATTTACGCAAAATTATTGTATCAACCAACGAATAATCAAAAAAAAATCGTTGAAGCCTTCGCAGAGTACCTTGCTGAGGGTGACTCTTCTTCGATTTTTGTACTTAACGGATACGCTGGAACGGGTAAAACTACACTCGTTGCGGCGATTGTTGCGGCATTGAAAAATGTGGGTATTCGCTCGGTTTTATTGGCTCCGACAGGGCGTGCTGCGAAGGTGCTTTCGCACTACTCTGGCGAGAAGGCTCTGACCATTCATAAGCATATCTATCGTGAGCGAACAAACGCCTCATACGAATCTAAATTTTCACTTAATATAAACCGAGATAAAGATGTGATTTACATCGTAGACGAGGCTTCGATGTTGTCGGCAAATACAGCCTCTGACGGGGTGCAATTTGGTAGCGGCTCACTGCTCGAAGATTTGGTGCAATATGTCCGTTCGGGCAAGAATTGCCGCCTCGTTTTGGTGGGCGATAATGCGCAGTTGCCACCCGTGGGCGCAGACTTCTCGCCGGCACTCGACTCGGTTGAAATGAGCCAATTTGGCGATGTCGTCTATGGCTCGATGGACGAGGTTGTGCGCCAGGAGCAAAATTCTGGAATACTATTCAATGCGACTTTGGTGCGTTGTATGCTCGAAAATCAGATTTACGAGATTCCGAAGTTCGACCTCGGCTACGATGATGTGCAGTCAGTTAGCGGTACGGAGTTGTTGGAGGCGTTGCAGGATTGCTACGATAGGTATGGTCGTGATGAAACTATTGTTATCACTCGCTCGAACAA
>JAGCLL010000170.1 GCA_017647025.1 Alistipes sp.
AACGATGATGATAGCAACGTCGGTAATCTTCGCACCACGGGCACGCATAGCAGTAAACGCCTCGTGACCCGGAGTATCGAGGAAGGTGATCTTCTGACCATTGAGGTTTACGGAGTATGCACCGATGTGCTGGGTGATACCTCCCGCCTCGCCTGCGGTGACGTTGGTCTTACGTATGTTATCCAAGAGCGATGTCTTACCGTGGTCTACGTGACCCATTACGGTTACGATTGGTGGGCGTGGAAGCAGATCCTCGGCAGTATCCACCTCGTCGTCGTTGATAGCCTCCTGAATTTCGGCCGACACAAACTCCACGGTGAAGCCGAACTCCTCGGCAACCACTACCAAGGCCTCGGCATCGAGACGCTGGTTGATTGATACCATCAAGCCGAGGTTCATACAAGCCGAGATAACCTCCATAGGCGAGATGTTCATCATTGTAGCCACCTCACTCACGGTTACGAACTCGGTAACTTTGAGAATCTTCTTCTCTGCTGCCTCCTGCTCGAAAGCCTCGTTCATACGCTCACGAATCTCGTCGCGCTTCTCACGACGGTACTTTGCGCCCTTATTCTTTGCACCCTTGGCGGTCAAACGAGCCAAGGTGTCCTTCACCTGCTTCGAAACCTCCTCGTCGCTCACCTCTGGGCGAACAACTGGTTTTGGCTGTGGCTTCTGCTTGTTCTTCTTGCCACCGCCCTGGTTCTGCTGGTTCTGGTTGTTATTCTGCTTATTGAACTTATTGTTCTTATCATTCTGCTGGTTGTTGCCACCCTTTGGAGCGTTGTGCTGCTGCTTCGAGATGTCAACCTTCGCCTTTTCAAGACGCTTGCGATGACGCTTGCCACCGGCAACCATACCCGACACATCCATTGTGCCGAGAATCTGTGGACCCGCAAGGGTTGGTGCCTCGGTAGCACGGAATACATCAGCCTTCTTTGGCTCCTCTACCTTCGCAGGCTCTGCCTTTGGTTGTGGAGCAGGCGCAGGCTGAGGCTCGGCTTTTGGCTGTGGTGCAACCTTCGGCTCAGCCTTAGGCTCAACCTTCGGAGCCTCTTTCTCAACCTTTGGCTCAACCTTTGGCTCTGCCTTTGGAGCAGGAGCAGCCTTCTTTGGTTCGAGGTCTATCTTGCCAAGAACTTTTGGCTGTACAATCTCCTCCTTCACCTCTATGGTGCGCTTCTCCTCCTTTGGTTGTGGCGCAGGTGTAGGCTCGATGGTTACCGAACTCTTCTTGTTCATCTTCTCACGCACGCTATCGAGTTCGCTGCCGCTTGGGCGATTTTTGCCATACTCCTTCTCCAAAATTGCGTAGGTGTCGGCATCAATCGGTGTATTCGGCGACGAGTCAATCTCGATGCCCTTGCGGTGCAAGAAGTCAGTGATGGTATTCAAACCCACATTAAACTCCTTGGCTGCTCGTATAAGGCGTATCTTCTTTTCGTTTCCCATTATATCTTTTTTTACTTATTCAACAAAATACCTTTAATTGTCAATTATCCATTGTCAATTAATTGTAGCCGTAGGCTACTCCTCCTCTTCGAACTCTGCGCTCAAAATTTCGAGCACCTTCTCTGCCTGCTCCACTTCGAGGTCGGCACGCTTAGCCAAGGTCTCGGCATTCATTTCGAGAACGCTCTTTGCAGTGTCGCAACCGATGTTGTGGAGAGTGTCGATAATCCAGCCCTCGATCTCGTCTGCAAACTCGGTGAGAGCCACATCCTCCTCCTCCAACTCACGGAAGACATCAATATCGAAGCCGGTCAAGAGTTTTGCAAGGCGGATGTTCAAACCACCCTTACCGATAGCCAACGAAACCTGGTCTGGCTGCAAGTAAACCTGTGCAGTGTTCTTCTCCTCGTCGATGGTGATAGACGAAACCTTTGCAGGCGACAACGCACGCTGAATAAGCAATGATGTGTTTGCGGTGTACTGGATAACATCGATATTCTCGTTGCGCAACTCCTTAACGATGGTATAGATACGAGCACCCTTAACACCTACGCAAGCGCCTACCGGATCTACACGGTCGTCATACGACTCAACAGCAACCTTCGCACGCTCACCAGGGATGCGGGCAATCTTCTTGATGGTGATAAGACCGTCGTTAATCTCTGGAACCTCCTGCTCGAACAACTTTTCGAGGAAGAGGTTAGCGGTACGAGAGAGAATAACGCGTGGCTTGTTGTTCACCATCTCAACGCTCTTGATGATAGCCTTGATGGTGTCGCCCTTGCGGTAGAAGTCGTTAGGAATCTGCTCGCTCTTTGGCATCACCAACTCGTTCTCCTCCTCGTCGAGAATCATCATATCACGCTTCCAAACCTGGTAAACCTCGCCCGAAATCAACTCTCCAACCTTCGAAGAGTAGTCGTCGTAAACACCTGCATTTTCGAGGTCGAGAATGCGAGATGCAAGGTTTTGACGCAACGACAATACCGCACGACGGCCGAATGCCGAGAATGGAATCTCGTCGGTGTACTCGTCGCCTACCTCGTACGAATCGTCAATCTTCAACACCTCCGAGAGCGAAATCTGAGTAGCCTCATCGGTGAAATCCTCGTCTGCTACAACCTCACGGTTGCGCCAAATTTCGAGGTCGCCCTTGTCGTCGTTGATGATGATGTCGAAGTTCTCATCTGTTCCATACTGCTTCTGCAATGCGTGGCGGAATACATCCTCCAATACGCCAATCATTGTTGATTTGTCGATGTTCTTCAACTCCTTGAACTCGGCAAAATTGCTGATAAGATTAAGATTGTTCATTGTCTAAATTTTTTGTATTTTATTTGTTGTTATCAGTTCTTCTTTCTCTTGTTGCTTGTGGACATTTTTAGCCATTAGCCATTAGCCTTTGGCCTTTAATTTTTAATTCTGCATTCTCAATTCTCAATTCTTAATTTGACTACTTGTAGTCAAGGTACTCCTTTGTCCACTTTATCTCGTCGTAGGCGTAGGTGTGGGTGGTGCGCTGAATCTGTTTTTTCTTTTTGCCCTCTACAACTACCGCCTCGTCATACGAGAGTGTGATATTCTCCTCTGTAACATCGTCGAGTGTCGCCAAAATTTTAACACCGCTTTTGAGCAACACCTCCACCGAGTTACCTACCAACTTTTTGTACTGGCGCACCAACTTCAATGGCTCGCCAATACCAGCCGAAGCAACTGTCAGCGAGTAGTCCTCCACATCTCTGTCGAACTTCTCTCCAATGGCGTGGTTGAGCATAGCACAAGCGTCAATCGAAACCCTTGTGTCGCTATCCAAAATAATCTCGATTGTGTTGTCCGGTGCGATTGTGCAATCCACCACAAACATATCCGAGCCTTCCAAAGCCTTCTCTGCTACTGCTGTTATCTCCTTAATATCCATATTGTTTACCTATTTTTCCCTATAAAAATGAGGGGACTGCCTGTCCCCTCACCTCGTTCATCTCTCATTTCGACTGCAAATATATACCTATTTTTAATAATAACCAAAAAAAATAGGAAAAATCGTTCTGATTGGCTCTTTTTGAGTCGCTCTGCGATAGCCCGATTGCTCACATACGCCGAGTATGCTGCGCATCGTGCTTCTTGTTTGCCTCAAAAATAACCTAATCATTTACGATTTTTGTTTTGGCAGAGTTCTGATTGGCTCTTTTTGAGTCGCTCTGCGATAGCCCGATTGCTCACATACGCTTTATTAATGAGTCTAATGCCCTTTCCTTAAACTCCTTATATTCCTTAAACTCCCTAAACTCCTCACTCCCCCCCCCTCACTCAAAAAAAAACTGCGCCCCTCGCAATGAGGAGCGCAGTGGTTATAGTAGAAAAACTAATAATTATTTAACATTGTGCTGCTGACCGCAGAGTGGGCAAGTGTACTCAGCAGGGTAGTTTACAGTTACACCCTCGTATGCTGGAAGACCATATACGCCCTGACCGCCACCAAAGAGTTGGTCAACAGTAAGGCACATCTTGTGCGACTCGAACCACTCGTGCTGACACTTCGAAGTGTCGAGAGTGTCAGTGCCCCAATCAGAACCCTCTACACGGGTACATTTCCAAGTAAACTCGTCATCGTATGAACCGTGACCATTGCTCTTGAACTCGCAGTAGTGGTAGTTCATCCAAGTGTCATAGGTAACAGTTACATTCTTACAAGTAACACCCTCTGCTACTGGGTCAGGGTATGTTGTACCGTCAATGGTCTGTGTCTTACGGATATTACCAATAAGCATACCAGCGCGACGATATGCACTCCACTGATAATTTGCAGATACATCATTATATACATCCAACTGACAAGCCACATTGATGTTCTCCAATGTAACAGACATAGTGTAACCGTTCGAGTTGCCAACACCTCCGATAACGCCGCCAACAGGAGTGTCAGGAGAGTTCCAAAGGCTCGATACAGTAACATCACTTCCTACGGTAATATCTTTGAAAGTGAAGTTTCCGCTCTCAGCCCAACCAACTACGCCACCAGTCTCGCAGTTGCAAGCAACAACATCACCGTTCTTAACAGTAATACCCTCGAAAGTGCAATCGCCAGTAGCCCAAGTAACAACAACGCCTGCCTCGGCACCATAAATCGAAGCAGAGAAGTCCTCTACTACGAGATTCTTGATTGTTGTGTTGTGAACCTTAGCAAAGAGACCAACCGACTGCTTGTATGCACCACCCAAATTCTGTTGTTTGAGGTTGTAGATAGTATGACCGTTTCCATCGAAAGTTCCCTCGTATGTGGTAACATTACCGTTAGTTGGGTTGTAACCGATAGGGTGGAAGCCATCTGGCAATGTGATGTCGCTGTACAATTCGATAGTCTTGCCGTTGCAAGCAGCAACATTATTAGCAAACCACGCCAAACCGCACGCTGCTGTAATAGCATAGTTGTCTTCGCTAACCTTAACTACGCCCTCTGCGAGGAGTTCCAACTTACCACCCTGCTCATCGTAGTATGCAGAGTCGGTATCTTGGAGAATTGTTGCGTTAGAAGCCTTTACATTTGCGTTAGCAGCAAATACCTGACCTGCGGTGTTCTCGATTGTACCATTCTCAACAACCAACTCACCTGCAACATCGAACAACTGTGGAGTTGCAGCAGTGATGCGGTGGCCATTCATTTTGATAGTTACGGACTCACCAGCCGAAACGGTGAGAGTAGGGGTAGTACGAGCAGCCGAAGCAGTCAAATTGATGTCGTTGTTCAATACGATGAAGTCAACCTCTGCGTTTGCAAATGCAGCAGTGAACATATCAGCAGTAGAAACCTCGATAACACCATTGTGTGCGCCTGCATACTCTGGCTTAATCTCAACATTAGCAGCGAGATCGCTTGTGAGCAACTGACCATAGAGGTTAGTGCGGTAGTTACGCTGTACAGGAACAGAACCTACGGTGCGCTGCTTCTCAACTGCGCCATCAGAGTAAGTGAATACAACATCAATAGTCTCCTTGGTGTTAGCTATCAAGAGGTAGTTCATTGCCATATACTCATAACCCGAAACAGGGAACGCCTGTGCAGTTGGGATCGCTGCGTAGTCGAAGTGTACCATATCCTTACCCTCAACAACGCCAGTGTCGAAGTGGAGAGTCTTGTAAGCGTAGGTAGTAACCTTTGCCTTGGTTACGGTGTAACCAGCGCTTGTAGACTCATCGTAGTCGTTAGTACCGATGTTCAACTGAGCGAAAGGACGACGCAACTCTGCTGCGATAGGAGCCATACCATTCGAAACGGTGAAAGGCTCTGAGTAGAAGTAGAACGCA
>JAGCLL010000024.1 GCA_017647025.1 Alistipes sp.
GATAGGTGTGCGGTCGATAGTCGACACCTGAGCGTAAACGAGGTTCTTCTCGCCAATAGCCTCATTAGCAACTACGCCGATTTTCAACACGCCAGTGAGGTGCTGCAATACAACGCCCTCGCCATCGCTATAACCCCACATTGCAGCAACATTGTTGCCGAAAGTGGTGTTGCTTGCGTGCGACTGGTTAGCCTCGAACTTCACCTCTCCTGCTGCTGCCGCTGGATAAGCGATGCAGTAAGGAGTAGAGAGGCTCTCGCCGAAACCGAACTCAGCCTCAACGCTCTTCTCACCCTCTTCGAGTACCAAAGAGTTAGACTCAACGCCATTTACCGAAATTTTGTCGCCATTGCTCCAATACATCGGATATTTGCCGTTTGCATATCCTCCGAGTTGGGTACGCAACTCCTCCGAGTTGGCAATACCAACCGAGAGAACGGTCTTCACTCCACCAACCTCACTCTCGAAGGTTGGGTTAGAGTCCACAGTTGTGTCTGTAACGCAAGAGAATGCGAACATTCCCGCCACAACCGCCATGAAAATTTTTGTCAAATTTTTCATTGTTTTTTGGTTTTGATTAATAATTTGGTTAAAAATTGTTTGTTTATAGTGTTATTTTTAGTGTCGTTTTTAAGGAGTTTAATGAATTTAATGAGTCTAATGAATCTAATGAATTTAATGATTTTCCTTAAACTCCTTATATTCCTTAAATTCCTTATCCCTCCTTAATCTCTCTAATTAAAGTTTCTTCTCTCTCGAAGCGCCTAAATCGCTAATAATCAACTAATTAAAACCCAAAATACCCCCCCCGAAAAATCAGGGAGGGTATTTTGTGCCCATAATGCTTATTTGCTTTATGCAAATTTAAGCAAAAATTCTGATATTATGCAACTTATATCCAAAAAAATGAATTTTTCTTTGGAAAGAGAGGGTGTTGTAACAACCGCCACAACTATGGTACTGGATCGTATCCAGAGCCACCCCAAGGATGACATCGTGCAATGCGTTTGGCGCCAAGCCAGCACCCCTTAATAACGCCATATTTGCGAATGGCTTCGAGGGTGTATTGCGAGCAGGTGGGTGTATAGCGGCACGCAGGAGGCGTAAGGGGCGAGATACACTTCTGATAGAATCGTATCAACCCTATAAATGGCAACGCCACAACCTTGCGGAGTGCGCTAACCAAGTTTTTCCAAAATCCGCTTTGTGGCATTTTCGATGGTTTTATAGTCGAGAACCTCCTTCGACGAGTAGATGATTGCCACCTGCAAGTGGCGAGGCTCGGCACTATCAAGCAACAACGACTTATTCAGGCGGTACGCCTCACGCATACGGCGACGCACCTTGTTGCGTTTATTCGCTCGTTTGAGAAACTTTTTTGGAGTGGAGAAGAGAATCTCTGCCGTCATTTCGTCTGCCGCCTCGGCATAGACCATATAGCGCAAAGGATAGATAAATCCTCCACGCCCCTCCGTAAAGAGTCGGCGAATTGCCCCAAACGAGTGTAACTTCTCGGATTTAGGCAGACGACAATCCATAATTCTTTGGAGATTTGACTACTTCTTCGAACGACCTTTCTTCTGCATTCGACTCTGCTGCGAACGCAAGAACTCCTCCTTGCCCTCGTCGCCTACGAATGCTACATCCTCCACGCTCTTGCCCTTGCGTACCTCCTTGATATAGAGTTCCACAGCCTTGGCAAGCGAAGGTGCAACTGGGGTAGGTGCATTGGCCTTGACATGGATACCATTCTCGACTGCAAGTTTGAGCGTACCCTCGCCAAAAGTTGCGATTGTAGGCATCTCCTCGGCTGGCATCTTCTCGCAAATGCTCTTAACATCCCACGGCGAGTAGAGCAAAATCATATCGTACTCCTTCAACTTCTCGGCTGTGATGTCAGTAGCCACAGTACGAGCCAAGATAATAGGGGTGTAGTTGATGTTAAGGCGTGTGAGAGCCTCCGGAATTTCGGGCTTATGTGGCTCGCTGAGCGAGAGCAACATCTTCTCCGACTTGTGCTTCACAACCAACTCTATCAAGCCCTGGAACGAGCCATCGGCAAACGAAATTTTGCGCTTGCGATAGATGATATACTTCTGCAAGTAGAGAGCAATACTCTCGGTCGAGCAGATATACTTCATCGTCTCTGGAATGGTGATACGAGCATCCTCACAGATGTGGAAGAAACTGTCTATTGTAGTTCTCGAAGTGAATATAACAGCCGTATGGTCGAGGATATTTATTCGCTGACTGCGAAACTCCTTTGGCGTCACGCCAATCACTTTAATCAACGGATTGTAATCAACCTCAACGCTGAGCGTCTTGGACAATTCGTAAAATGGCGACTTCTCGATGATAGATGGCGCCGGCTGTGCAACTAAAATTTTTCCTATATTGTTGTTCATATCTCCACTCTTTGGGGGCTATCCACGAACTATCGGAGCGAGTAGCAACGATAGTGGCAGCAATTCCAGGGCGCAAAGATACAAAATCCAATGGAAAATAGAAAATCTTTGTGCTCGAAAGAGTGAAAATGTCTCTTTAAGAAAGAAAATAAACAATACAGAACAGATTGCAACAGAGATATAAAGCGCCACAGTAGCGGATGTTCCGTCGGTCAGAAGAGCAAATAAAAGAAATGGCGAGAGGAGTATGATAACAAGGCTAAAATGGAGCAGTTTTATGTGCCAAATATCGTTGCAAGCACCCTGTCTACCACTGACCAAACCAACAACATATAACATCGCTCGCTCACCTGCCATCATAGCGACAATTGCCAAGAACGCAGATGCCCCAAGCCCCCAATACGACAAATGACCAAGCGGAGCAAAGAGCGAACTAACTCCCTCCATAACCGACAATCGCATAACAAGCAGAGCCAAGAGAATAGTACCGACAATGCTGGTTACGATTTCGATGTTTTTTATATCCGAGGAATAAATATGCATATCCAGACGCTTAGCCTTGCCACTTATTGATGATATTACAAGGTGGCGGAAGAGTTCGAAAAAGTTGACAAATATAGCGGTAAAAAAGATGGCTAACACGCCAACTGCCAACTGATAGAGCGAGCCTAACGACTCTATACCCGGCATAGCCACCCCGCCATTTTGCGAGAGCAGTACACTCTCCGCACCGAACAACTCCTCGGCAGATATGATATTCAAAATCTCACCCATAACCTACCCCTTTTTGAGCGTTACACGGAAGGTTGTGCCCTTGCCAATCTCGGACTCAACAACTGCAATTCTACCTCTGTGGTACTCCTCCACAATGCGACGAGAGAGCGAGAGTCCCAAGCCCCAGCCACGAGTCTTGGTGGTATATCCAGGCTCGAAAATGCGCTTCCACTTCGACTTTGGAATTCCCTTTCCACTATCTGCCACCTCAACCCAAGCAAACTTATTGTTCGAGCCTATGGTTACAGTTATCGAGCCGTAACCTTGAAGGGCATCAAGGGCATTTTTCATCAAGTTTTCAACCACCCACTCAAAGAGTGCGACATTCACCTTCGCCTTGACGGTATCTATGGCAAAGCCATTATATTCGAGCGTAACATTGCGAGGAATGCGCTTGCGGAAATAGTTTACGGAGTTACCCACAACCTCATTCAACGACTCCATAGCCAAAGGTGTTTCCGAGCCAATTTTCGAAAAACGGTCTACAATTTTCATCAAATGAGTCAAATCCTTCTGCATCTCATCAACCGCCATCTGGTCTATCGGTTGCTCACGCAGATACTCTATCCACCCTAATAACGACGAGGTCGGTGTACCGAGTTGGTGTGCGGTTTCCTTAGCAAGTCCCACCCAAACACGGCTCTGCTCGCCCTGCTTCATCGAGCGGAACGCCATAAACACCACCAATACGAATACTACAATAATAAATATCTGTATGTACGGGAAGATGAACAGCATATCCAATGTGAGCGAGTGGCCATAGAATATAATATGGTTGTGAGCATTTGTCCACCAGAACTTCACCACGATAGGAGTATTGTCCGCAGCCATCTTGTCGAGCACCCTATGCAAGCGCTCTGGCGACTCTATAACATCGTGTGGAATAAGGTGATAGGAGATAACACGCAGGTTTTCGTCAGTGATAATAAACGGTATATTGTTGCGATTGTTGATGATGCTCGTAACCAACGGATCTTTGATATAGTCGCCCATTGCATCACGATTTACTCGCTCCATAGCCGCTGCCCACAACTCCACATCCAACTTCTCCTTGCGATGCAGAGCCTCCGCCATACGATTGCTCAGGAGCAACGAAATAGCGATAAGGATTGTGGCGAGTACCAATACTACTACTCGACCATTCTCCAACACCCTATTTCTCAACCGCCTTAACATCTCCTCTATTTGCGTTGCGTATTCTGCTCGGTTGTTATGCGCTTATACTCCGCCTTGTCGGAGAGGAGTTTTACAGCCTCCTGCACCTCCTCATCATCACGCAATGAGTTGGCAATAACGCCTGCGGCGTAGGCGTAGCGCAAAACGATATTCTGATTTATCTGCTCGGTAATCTCCTTGCGGAAGGTTTCGAGATTGCTCTTTTTGTCATCTCGCAAGCCCTTATCAATAGCCGCCAAAGCCTCATCGAGCGAACTATTGCGCTCCTTGGCAAGCGATTTGCGCAACTTTTCGAGCGCTGCACGGGATTCCGACTTATAAGGAACATCCCGATCCTCAACCAACTTCACAAAATCGGCATAGTCCTCATCCGAAATCGAAAAGTTCTTGACATCTATCGACTTCGTGCCATTGCGCTTGATGTAGTCGTCGCCAAAATCCTCGATAATACCCATAAAGTAGAGCGTAGCAGCGAAGTTGCTGATATATTTTGTCGCCATCCTCTTATCCGGCATAATGCCACCACCATCGTAGACCTTGCGACCACGAGATGTCGAGAACTCCTTAATCAACGAGTCGGCAACCTGCTCGGCACGCCCCTCCTTCGAGTAGTTCATCGCCTGAATACATCTTCCCGACGGAATGTAGTACTTCGCCACAGTGATTTTTGCGTAAGAGTTGTAGCCGAGTGGCGCTGTTGCCTGCACCAAGCCCTTTCCGTAACTGCGCTGTCCAATAAGCACACCCCTGTCCAAATCCTGAATTGCTCCCGCCACAATCTCGGCAGCCGAAGCACTATTACCATTTATCAAGACCGCCAATGGCGTATTCGGCAATAGCGGCTCGTGCATAGTGTAGAACTTTTTGCTCTGCTCCTTGCTTCGTCCACGAGTCTCTACCACCATAGTACCCCTCGGCACAAAGAGCGACAACACATCGATTGCCGACTGCAACACACCGCCACCATTGTTGCGGTAGTCGAGAATGAGTGATTTGAGTTCGCCTTCGCTTTGCAGGTATTGGATTGCTGCACGCATATCATCGTAGCACCTATCGGTAAAGTCGGCGTGGCGAATATAACCAACCCCTTCTGTTACATATCCTGCGTAGGTGATGCTCGGTATAACGATACGACGACGACGGATTTTTATCTCCTCTCGCTCGCCAGTGAGCAACCTCTCAACAGTAACCTTTACTGTTGTATTTGGCTCACCTCGCAAGCGTTTACTTATGTCGCTGACATCTTTTTTTGCCATATCTTCGCCATCAATAGCGACGATTTTATCGCCAATCTTCAAGCCATTCTCATCGGCAGGCGAACCCTTATATGGCTCGGCAATTATCACATAATCACCCTTTTTGCGAATTAGCGCTCCAATACCACCATAGCGACCTGTGGTCATAGCCTCAAAATCGGGCATCTCCGACTCCGGAATAAAGTCGGTGTAGGGATCCAACTTCGAAGTTATTCCCTCTGCGCCATTCTGCATCATCTCGTCGGCATCAACCGTATCGACATATTGGGTTGAAAGGGCGTGCATCAGATTGACCATAATCTCCATATTGCGCCCCAATCCAAAGTCGTTGCGTGTGGCAAAGATAGTTGTTGCACAAACTGCTACAACTACCCCTATCAAAAGTGTATATTTTACAACTTCACGCTTCATCTATCTCTTAACTCCTATCTTCTAACTCCTAACTATTCTTAAATCTCTCCTCGCTCTCGGCGATGTTTGTTTGTAATGTATCGCTCGGCATCGAAGGCGATGCGAACAGATGAACTGCGCAAACCCTCAACCTCAATTTGAGTGCCGTTTTGGCGAACAATCACCTCATCTTCGAATAGGCGCATCACTCTGCGGAAGCCGTCGGCACGATAGACCAACTCTTTGTCGTTTCCAGCCACCAACTTCAACCCTGCAACCTCGGCAGCCATATCCAACTGCTCACGGTCTGCCACAATATCGCCCTCGAAGGAGCGCTTTGCAAAACCAAAAATCGGATAGGTTGTTGCCAACAAAATCACACCAACAACCATACCCCAGCCACGCCAGGTGGCAAACATCAACTGCCAACGCTGTGCAAAGGTTATAGGCAGATGCTCCGAGTAGTGAACAAACGCCATAAATGCTACATATACAACGCAAAATGCGATAAGATATTTTACGCTTCTCAAAAGATACTTCTTCATAATTTTTTTGCTTTTAACTATTAGCCATTGGCCGTTAGCTTTTTATAATTCTCAATTATATCATACCCCCTCCGCTTTGCTCGTCCCCCTAATTTAGGGGGACAAATTTTCGTAGTTCCATTTCCTCCCCTAAGTTAGGGGAGGTGCCCGTCAGGGCGGAGGGGTCTGTCAATCCTCAATCCTCAATCCTCAATTCTCAATTGAAACAATCGCCTCGGCGATATTTTCCATCAGCCACTTCGGTGTAGAGGTTGCACCGCAGATACCAACACTCTCCACACCCTCAAACCACTCCTTTTGCAGTTCGCTTGCCTCCTCAATGTTGTAGGAATGCTCATTTTCTTGCTGGCAGATGTTGTACAAAACCTTACCATTGCTCGATTTGCGACCACAAACAAAGATTACGACATCGTGCTTTGATGCGAACTCTCGCAGATGCTCCTCTCGTGAGGATACTCGGCGACATATGGTGTCATCTACCGTAAGCATAGAGTCATCTGCAACTCTCTGGCGCATCTTCTCGGCAAGACGACGGAACTTCTCGACGCTCTGTGTGGTCTGCGAGAGGAAGTATATTGAGCGAGAGAAATCTATCTGCTCCAAATCCTCCTCCGATTCAACAACTATCGCCCTCTCCTCGACCTGCCCGGTCAGACCGACCACCTCGGCGTGGCCACGCTTACCCAAGATAACTACCGAGCCACCCACCTCGCTCATTTTGCGATATGCCTCCTTAACCTTTCGTTGGAGAGCAGCCACTACGGGACAGGTTGCATCGATAATCTCCACACCACACTCCTTTGCGAGGGCATAGGTGCGTGGAGGCTCACCGTGGGCACGGATAAGCATTCGCTTACCACGAAGTGTCGGAATATCGGCGTGAGATATGGTCTGTAAGCCCAAGTTTTCGAGGCGTTGAACCTCCATTCGATTATGCACAATATCGCCCAACGAAGCCACGCTACCACTTTGCAAAGCCTGCTCCGCCTCGTTGATTGCTCTTACTACGCCAAAGCAAAAACCCGAATGCTCGTCTATCTCAACTCTCAACTCTCAACTCTCAACTAAAGAGTGCTTTGCACTCGTTGGAACTCCTTATCAAACCACTCCATCTGCTCAGGAATAGTCATATAACTATTGTCGAGAACGATGGCATCATCTGCCTTTTGCAGTGGTGATATAGCACGAGTCATATCGGCTTTATCTCGTGATACCACATTCTCTAAAATCTCCTCGAACGACACCTTGTCGCCCTTGGCTGTAAGTTCGGCAAAGCGACGCTCGGCACGCACCTTCGCATCGGCAGTCATAAATATCTTCAACTCGGCATCAGGGAATACCACTGTGCCAATATCTCGACCATCCATAACAACACCACGACGCTTACCCATCTCCTGTTGCATAGCAACCAACTTCTCACGCACCTTGGCGATAGCGCTCACAGGGCTTACACAGTTCGATACCTCGATAGTACGAATCTTACCCTCGACCAAGTCGCCATTGACATAGATGTCGCTCGCTCCTCGCTGTGGATTGAAGCGGAAAGTTATCGAAATATCTGGCAGAAGAGCCACAATCGCATCCTCATCTACCACGCCTGAACGAATTGCTCCGTGCTCCAAGGCATAAAGAGTTACGGCACGATACATAGCACCAGTGTCGATAAAGATGTAACCTAAACGCTGTGCTATACTCTTTGCGAAGGTACTTTTGCCACACGAAGAGAAGCCATCGAGGGCAATAATGATTTTTTTAGTTGATTGCTCCATTATTTGTGAATGAGAGTAGGGTTGATAGTATTGTGATTGCACCAAGCAGACCGATAACGACACCAGCCACTCGATTTATTGTTCGCATATGATGGGGGCGGAAACTACGACGGAAAAGGCTTATCAACATAGTGAGCAAGAACCACCAGATAACTGCACCTCCAAAAAATCCGCCAATGATAAGAAGACTCGAAAGTATAGACGCCATATCGGCAGCACCCTCGTGCGACGAGACTCCAAACATCGCAAAAAAGGCGAGGATATATGGTATTACGGTGATGAAATTTGCCATCGTGAAGCCAAACATCGAAGCAAAATCACGCCAAGGGGTGGCTGGCACTTCGCCATTCATCTTCACCTTCTTGTGAGGGTTTTGGAGGAATATAACCACTCCGACAACCACCACGAAGATTCCGCCTACAACCGAGATAATGTGTTTGTACTGCTCTATTTGAGAGTGAAGAATTGAGTAGAAGAAGAAGGCAATAATCGCCATCAGGGTGTCGGCACACGCCACACCCAAACCCGATGCAAAACCCGAACGACGACTCTTGTTAAGAGTGCGCTTAATGCACAACACCGCCACAGGTCCAACCGTGATAGACGACACAATACCTACCGTGATGCCTCGCATCAGATAGTCTATAATAGTCCATAACAACTCACTCATACTCTATTTTTGGCCACAATAACGCAAAATACTCTGCAAATATATTAAAAATATATTACAATCGGACACACTTGTACCTATAATTACACTTGCATTTTGCGTGCCTACAAAGATTTATATGGGAGAACGGAGGGGGATAGGAAGAATGTTAGTGGCATTAAAGGCGTTAAGGGAAGAGTACTGATAGAGAGTGCAGAAGCATTATGAGTGAGGGAATTTTGTACTAAACAAGGAAACGAGCCCGCAGCATACTTAGGCGTATGTGAGCAACTAGGCTACCGATGTTTAACGCAGCAAACGCTCCTTAAAAACGATTTTCCATTTCTTGTCAGAAGTCGTGAGATGTGGTGCATCGCAAAAGAAAGACCTTCGGGATAGTACTTTAAGCGTACAGCCCGAAGGTCTTTACTTTTAGCAAATTCCCCATCACAGGGGGGGGGTAGGAGCATAGCATAAAGAAAATTGATTTTAAGCAGATGAGAGCAAGGCAAACAAGGAGCCGAGTGCGCAGCATACTTAGGCGTATGTGAGCAACTCGGCTACCGCTGTTTAACGCAGCAATCGCTGCTTAAAAACGATTTTACTAAGCTACTGCATTAGAGATAAGGAAGGTCGCTGCAACAGTCAAGATAGCATACAACTCTGGGAACGCTGCGAGAATGAGGGTCTTACCCATAACATCGTGACCGTTACCGATTGCTGCGATACCGTTAGCACAAACCTTTGCCTGATAGATTGCAGCAGCAAGGTTTACAATACCTACGAGGAGGCCTGCACCAAATACTGCGGCTGCCTGATACATCGAAATCTCTGCGGTCAAGAGGCCCTGTACCATAAAGAAACATACGAAGCCATACAAACCCTGTGAACCTGGGAGCGCCGAAAGAATCATGTAACTACCGAAAGCGCCATTGTTCTTCTTCATTGCACCAACTGCGGTCTGGCCGCAAATTGCTGTACCTACTGCAGATGCGATACCTGCAACACCCACCATCAATACTACACCGAGGTAGGCCAAAATCAAAGCTGAAGTCATAATTTTAATGTTTTAATTTGTTTGTTAAAAAGTTTATTGTTTGTTTTAATTATCTTTTAAGAGGATTGAACGAGCGGTTTGTCATCTCGAAACCTGCGTTTTTGTAGAACTCCACAAAGGTCAAACGCATTGGGTGAACGAATGACGAAATCGCCGACATAAAGAGGTTGATACCGTGACCAACAAGCAGAATTGCCGATGCTCCCAAAATTTGGAACACTGTTCCTACACCAAACTGCTCGATACCTGCATCCAAACCCGTCAAGCCCATAGCCAACGAGTTGAACACCTGTGCTAACACACCTCCCGATAGACCAATAGCGAAGAGTCGGATATAGGAGAGCACATCACTCAACAAGCCTGTTAAATTATTATAGGTATCCCACAAGCCCGAAGCGACATTCACCACTGGATTGCGCTTTACATTGTTCAGCAAGAACATAAACAACGCTCCTACGCCAATAGCCACATAGAAGGCGGTTGACGAGGTTGTGAAGCCAGGAATCACCCAACTTGGGTCGAGCATCTGCAAACCTCCTGCAAGGCAAGCCGACAACAATACGATAAACCAACCAAGTTTTGCAAATACGGTGGTAATACCGAAATAGCGCGCCTTGAATACGATGTCGAGCAACATACCCACCAAGATCTGGAACACTCCGAGAGCCAACGACCAAGTGAAGAATTTACCCTGGAAGTCGAGGAATGGAATAGGGCAATCTGCCATATTCTCGTAGCCCATCAACTGCGGTATACTCAATCCGAACAACGAGCCAGTATACAATCCAAAGAGGGTTGTTGCACCTCCGCAAACCATTGTGAGGTATGCAGCCTGACGCAAGCCCTTTCCACCCTTCACAGCCAACGCAATACCTGCTGCAAGCAGAATTGCACCATAGCCCGCATCGTTCAAACAGATGGCGAAGAAGAGCATATAGAACGGAGCGAAGAATGGTGTCATATCCAAAGTTCCATACTTTGGCAAAGCGTACAGACCACCAATCATCTCGAACAGACGAGCAAAGCGGTTGTTCTTCAACTTAACCGGAGTTTCGTCCTCCTCGCTCGGATTCTCCTTGATATAGACAACATTTGGATAGTCGTTCAATGCTGCATCAACCGTCTCGGCATTCTCCTTCTCTGCCCAGCCCTCCATAACGAGGAGCAAGCCCTCGGCAGCCTTGTCAGCCGTAGCCTCGATGCGAACATCCTGCATCTGCGACTTCAACGCAACCAACTCCTTCTCGATTTCGCCCTTGGCATCAGCCACAGCGCTAATCACAGCGTTCTGCTCGGCAACAACATCATCGTTAGCCTTAATCAAGGCCTTCAACTCCGAGTTGCTCATTGTCGGAGTCTTCTGCTCCTGTGCGTCGATTGCAATCTCCTCCTTGCCGTTACCAATAACGACAAAGCGTACCGTTGCGGCATCCTCGCCTACAACTGCGATAGTGAAGTTTGCGCCCCACTCCTCTGCACTCTTCTCGAAGGTTGAGCGCTGTGCAGTAAAGTAGCGAAGTACCACTCCACTCTCTGCCAACTTGGCGAGTGTCGAGCAGTCGAAGTCGCCCCAAGGCAACCACTCTTCGAGCACCTTCTGCAAACGAGCGTTCTCCGATTTAGCGGCTGCGATAGCCGACTGTGCCGACTGATACGCCTCGAATACGCCACCCTTCTCAACTCTTGCGCCGCCTGCAACATAATCATCGCTCTCGGCGAACTGGTCAAGTGCAACGAGTGCCTTCGTGCGGCTCTCGATAGCAGAAATGAGTGCTCTATCCGCCTCGGTTGGCTCCCAACCAGAGGTTGTAATATCGACCATACCCAACTCACGCAAGCGCTCTATAAAACGCTCTCGCTCTGCCGAAAATAGCACAATATTATATTTCATCATCTTTACAATCATCTCTCTCCGCCCTCCTTTGCGGCAGCCTGTTGGCGAGTTTTGACGATTTTCTGTGCCGATTTAGAGAGGTTCTCCTCGTCCTCCATAAATCGCTTAATCTTTCGTATGGCGTCCTCATAGCCAGGTATCTGTACCTTCTCGTAGAGGTTCACCTTTTGAGTAGTCTTTCGGCGTGCATAGTCCAAAAGTGCGGTCTTGCGGTTGTAGACCTCGAACTCGATGCCCAAAGTGGCAATTTTGCGCAAGAGTTCTACGCCATCGCTGTACCACGCTGGCGAAGAGAAGAGGTCAAATGGCTTAACCTCGAACTGCACATCGTTGAGTACAGGAATACGAACTCCCGCAATCTTTTGGGTTGTTAAATCAACATCTGCAACGCTCAACAGGGTACAATCAAACTCTCCCCACAGAGCCACCATATAGTCGTACTCTGCCATCAAGGCGTCGAGTCGCTCACGGTACTCCGCTGCGGAGTCCTTCGCACGCTTAACCTCGGAGCGCAAGGCTGACTCCTTACTCTTGATAGTAGGGAGAGCCTTCTGGCGCATTTTCAACTGTTTGCCGAGTTCGCCGAGCGAAGTCTTGTTATATTGAAATTTGATTGCCATCGTTTAGTTATGCTTTCCAGTATTTCTCGATAAGTTCTGCCTTGATTGCAACCTCCTCCTTCGAGAAGTACTCTGCAAAGAGAGTCCAAGCGGTATCAAGCATCTCGGTAATGTCGATATTCACATCGATAGCGAGCAACTTCTCCGAGTAAGCCTTCGCAAACTTCAACGCACGCTCGTCGTACTCCGACAAGTCGAAACCGTTCTCCAACTTGGTCTTTGCATTTGCCGCATCGGCATACAAACGCACGCAGGCATTCATAACCTGTGGGTGATCCTCACGAGTCTTCTTGCCAATAACCAACTGCTTCAAACGGGACAATGAACGGAATGGGTCGATGATAACCTTACCGGTATCAGAGTCGTTACGGAGGAACAACTGTCCCTCGGTGATGTAACCCGTATTATCTGGAATAGCGTGGGTAATATCGCCACCCGACAAAGTTGTAACGGCAATAATGGTAATTGAACCACCGTTAGGCAACTGCACCGCCTTCTCGTAAATCTTTGCCAAATCCGAGTAGAGTGAGCCCGGCATAGAGTCCTTCGATGGAATCTGGTCCATACGGTTCGATACGATAGCCAAAGCATCGGCATACAAGGTCATATCGGTCAAGAGAACCAACACCTTCTCGCCCTTATCCACTGCGAAGTACTCCGCTGCGGTCAAAGCCATATCTGGTACGAGGAGGCGCTCCACAGGAGGATTCTCGGTTGTATTTACGAACGATACGATACGATCCAAAGCGCCTGCATTCTCGAACACCTGCTTAAAGTAGAGGAAGTCGTCGTTGGTCAATCCCATACCACCGAGGATAATCTTGTCGGCCTTTGCCGAGAGAGCCACATTCGCCATAACAGCGTTGTATGGCTGGTCGGAATCGGCGAAGAACGGAATCTTCTGACCGGTTACGATAGTGTTGTTCAAGTCGATACCTGCGATACCAGTAGCAATCAACTCCGATGGCTGCAAACGACGGAATGGGTTTACGGTTGGACCTCCAATCTCTCGTGCCTCGCCCTCGATAACCTCACTGCCATCGAGTGGCTCACCGTATGCGTTGAAGAAGTGGCCTGCCAAGTTGTCCGAAACTCGCAACTTTGGTGGCTCGCCCTGGAAGATAACCTCCGAGTTGGTAGCCAAGCCCTCCGTTCCTGCAAAGACCTGCAAGGTAACGCTGTCGCCCATAATTTTTACCACCTGCGCAAGGCGACCACCTACGGTAGCCAACTCGTCGTTACCTACGCCTGTTGCACGAAGGGTAACTGTCGCCTTGGTGATATTGTCAATCTTTGTATATATTTTCTGAAATGCTCGTGTCATAACTTTTTCTTAGGTTTAGTGGTTAGCGATGTAAGCATCAATTTGTTTTTCGTAGTCGTAGAACTTCTCGCTCTGCCACTCTGCATAGTTCATCTGACGGAAGAGGTTAATCAAGCCCTTGAAGAACTTTGAACACTCCTCGAAGTCTACGAAGTCAAAGTCGTGCTCACAAATCGAAAGCACCTTCTTGTACATCATCTGCTGACGCTCCATTGGACAGTTTGCATCAATATCATCGAATGCGTCCTGCTGCAAGATAACGAAGTCTATCAACTCCGACTTCCAGAAACGCTCGTGGTAGTCAACAGGCACACCGTCATCACCCAAGATGTTAATCTGGTCGTTAGCCTCCTTACCACGCTGAACGAGAGTCTTGCCTCGCTGAACAAGTGATACCCAATCCTTCTCAATCTTCTCGCCGAGGTAAGCCTCAACCTCTGGATACTCCAAATACTTCGAATACGAATCGAGTGGATCGATTGCAGGGTAACGCTTCGAGTCGGCACGACCTTGCGAAAGTGCATAGAAACAACGAGCAGCCTTCTTTGTAGACTCGGTTACAGGCTCCTTCAAGTTACCACCCGCAGGCGACACAGTACCCAAGAATGTTACCGAGCCAGTCTCGCCATTGTTCAACTTAACCAAACCTGCACGAGCATAGAAACTCGAAATGATTGCCGACAAATCCATAGGGAAGGCATCCTGACCTGGCAACTCCTCCAAACGGTTCGACATCTCACGCAACGCCTGCGCCCAACGAGATGTTGAGTCCGCCATTACCAACACCTTCAAGCCCATCGAACGATAGTACTCACCAATGGTCATACCAGTGTAAACCGACGCCTCACGAGCCGCAACCGGCATATTCGAGGTGTTACAGATGATGATGGTACGCTCCATCAACTTATGACCTGTGTGTGGGTCAATCAACTCTGGGAACTCCTTGAAGATCTCCACAACCTCGTTTGCACGCTCACCGCAAGCAACGATGATGATGATATCAGCCTCTGCCTGCTTCGAAATTGCGTGCTGCAACACGGTCTTACCTGCACCGAATGGACCAGGAATAAAGCCTGTACCACCCTCTGCCAATGGGTTGAAAGTATCGATTGCACGAACACCTGTCTCCATCACGCGCGATGGGCGTGGCTTCTCGGTGTAGCAACGAATAGCCTGCTTAACCGGCCACTTCTGTACCATTGTGATGTTGTACTCGTTACCGTCGCTGTCTGCTACAACTGCGATAGTGTCGGTTACCTTGTACTCGCCAGCC
>JAGCLL010000171.1 GCA_017647025.1 Alistipes sp.
GAGGCTGCTCGTATGGGTATTGCTCGCGCATTGTGCGAGATCAACGCTGAGTATCGTCCAATCTTGAAGAAGAACGGATTCCTTACTCGTGATGCCCGTGAGGTTGAGCGTAAGAAGCCAGGACAGCCTGGTGCACGCCGTAAGTTCCAGTTCAGCAAGCGTTAATTTTTATTTCGTAAGCGGACTAACAATTTCGGCAAAGCACGACAAGGGTTATTCAAAGCAAGCAAGACCACTTATACTTATATATATTATTATATAGAGCCGATGGTCAATAGTTAATGGCTGAAAAAGTGCTACTTCGCTGCTTGCCTTGTCGCGGAAAACTCTTCGGACTGACAAGGTCACTACCGTAAGGGTTGAAGTAAAGAGAATTAAAATTACAAAAAAAGAAACTAAAATGTCTAGAACAGATTTTAATACATTGTTGGAGGCTGGCGTTCATTTCGGTCACTTGAAGCGCAAGTGGAACCCTAAAATGGCTCCATATATCTTCATGGAGAAGAACGGCATCCACATCATCGACCTCTACAAAACTGCTGTAAAGCTCGATGAGGCAGCAGAGGCACTCAAAAACATCGTTAAGAGCGGTCGTCGTGTGCTTTTCGTTGCAACCAAGAAACAAGCAAAGGAAGTAGTTGCCGAAAAGGTAGCAGCCGTAGGTATGCCTTATGTTACAGAGCGTTGGGCAGGCGGTATGCTCACAAACTTCCCAACTATACGCCGTGCTGTCAAGAAGATGGCTACCATCGACAAGCAGATGGCAGACGGCCTTTATGACAACTTCTCGAAGCGTGAGAAGTTGCAGATTTCTCGCCAGCGTGCGAAATTGGAGAAGAACCTCGGTTCTATCGCTGACCTTACTCGTCTTCCTGCTGCATTGTTCGTAATCGATGTGCAGAAGGAGCAGAACGCAGTAAAGGAGGCAAAGCGCTTGAACATCCCAGTATTTGCAATGGTTGATACTTGTTGTGATCCAACCGACATTGATTTCGTAATCCCTGCAAATGACGATGCTACAAAGTCAATCGCTTTGATTCTCGACACTGTTTGTGCTGCTATCGCAGAGGGCGCAGAGGAGCGTAAACTCGAGAAGGAGAAGGAGGCTGTTGAGGCTGAGGCTAATACAGAGGCTCCTGCAAAGAAGCCAGCAAAGACTCGCATTAAGAAGAGTGTAAAGGCTTCGGTTGAGGCTCAGGAGGCAGTTGTAGCAGAGGCTGTTGCTGCTGTTGAGGAGTAATTTATTAACAAACGAAAACCAGAAAAAACTATGGCAATAGAGATTAAGGCAGCTGATGTAATGAAGTTGCGTAAGATGACCGGTGCTGGTGTGATGGACTGCAAGAAGGCTCTTGTTGACGCAGAGGGCGATTTCGAGCGTGCTAAGGAGATTATCAAGGAGAAGGGTAAACTCGTAGCAGCGAAGCGTGCTGATCGTGAGACTTCTGAGGGTGCTGTTATCGCAAAGGTTGAGGGCAATAAGGCTATCGTAGTTGGACTCGGTTGCGAGACTGACTTCGTTGCAAAGAATGCTGATTTCCAGGCTCTTGCTGCGGCTATCGCAGAGACGGCTATCGTAAACTTCCCTGCTGATAAGGATGCCCTTATGGCTTGCACACTCGCTGACGGCCGCACTGTTGAGGCTGCTGTTACAGAGTTGACAGGTCAGACTGGCGAGAAGCATATTGTTGCAGGTTACGAGGCTATTGAGGCTCCATTCATTTCGGCTTATATGCACGTAATCACTGGTAAACTTGCTGCTATCGTTGGCTTCAACAAGGAGCTCGATGCACAGGTTGCTAAGGGTGTTGCAATGCAGGTTGCTTCGATGAACCCAGTTGCTGTATCGGCTGCAAATGTTGAGCAGAGCGTTCTCGACGCTGAGTTCAAGACCGCAGTTGAGAAGACCAAGGCTGAACTTATCCAGAAGGATATCAACGCAGCACTTACAAAGGTTGGTATCAACCCTGCACATGTTGACAGCGAGGATCACATCGAGTCTAACCAGTCTAAGGGCTGGATCACTGCTGAGCAGGCTGCTCAGGCTCGTGAGATCATCAAGACTGTTGGTGAGGCTAAGGCTGCAAACCTCAATATGCAGATGATTGAGAACATCGCTAAGGGTCGTGTTCAGAAGTTCCTCAAAGAGAACACTCTCGAGGAGCAGGGCTACCAGATGGGCGATGGCAAGACTGCTGTTAAGGATGTTATCAAGGCTGCTGATTCAGAGGCTAAGGTTCTCGTATTCAAGCGAGTATCTCTCTCTGACTAATCAGGGCTAATCCCAAATAGGAAAGACGCTACGAGCAATCGTAGCGTCTTTTTTTGTAGATGTTTTGAGATTTACGATATTTATTCCTATATTTGTATATAGATAATCTATTAAAACCCCAAATTTATTATGAAAAAATTGTTCATCATTGCAGTTATTGCGTGTGCAGCGCTTTTGACAAGTTGCTCTACACACTTCTATTCGTCGAGCAATGCGAGCATTGCAAAGACTGAGGTAGTTCTCTCGCAGAATAACTTTAAGGTTATTGGTCAGGCTGAGGGTGTCGCAACAATTACTCAGGTGCTTGGCATTGGCGGTTGTACTCAGAAGCAGGTTCGTTCGAATGCTGTTGGCGAGATGTTTAAGAATGCAAACTTGAAGGGTTCGCAGACTATTATTAACATCAATGTAAAGCAGGCCGTTTCGGGTGTTCCGCCGTTCTATTACCGCACAACCTACTCGGCTACTGGAACTATTATAGAGTTTACAGAGTAGGGTAGTCTAACCCCAAAATGATAAGCACCGAGTTTATGGCTCGGTGCTTTGTTTTTTAGTGGTGGTGATGCTCCAAAACGGTGTGTGGTACCTGTCCGTGCGAAATAATCTGTATAGGACATTGGTAATTCTCTAACTGCTCGGCAGTTATAATGTTCGAATCGTGGCGATGAACGGTGCGATTTACGCATACAATGCTCTTTACGACGCTTGTAATTGTGCCCAAATCGTGCGATACCATAACTATTGCCATACGCTCATTAAGGCGATGCAGTAGGGTATAGAGTTCATTCTCGAATTTGTTGTCTACAAAGTTTGTAGGCTCGTCGAGGATTAGCAATTTAGGCTCTAAAATTACTGCTCTGCAAAGCAATGCTCGTTGCATCTGTCCACCCGAAATCTCGCTGATTTGTCGCTCTGCAATCGATTCAATACCAGCCATTTTGAGTAATTCCATTGCTCGCTTGCGGTCGGATGAAGTGTAGCGTTTTATCAATCTTTTTTCTGCCTGTAAACCAGACATAACAACCTCTATAACCGAAATAGGAAACGATTTGTCGAATTCAGAGAGTTGTGGTAAGTAACCGATGCGACGATGCCCTCGCTCCGAAATAGTGGGGGAGTATACGACCTCTCCTCTATGGGGAATTGTGCCTAAAATAGCCTTTACCAAGGTGGTTTTACCTCCACCATTTGGGCCTATAACACCCAAGAAATCATCTGGGTAGATGTCGAGCGAAACACTCTCCAATGCGGTAGTGTCGTCGTACTTGACGCTTATATTTTTTAGCGAAATAATAGGCTCCATATTACTTGGTGATTAGGGTTACGATATGGCGAATGTTTTCGAAAACATCCTCGTCTAATGGATTGATTTCCATCGCAGTAGCATCGGTATCTCGGCAGATAATTTCTACCGATGAAGCAGGAAACTCCGACTGGTAGAAGATGTATTTGATACCCTCCTGGCGAGCCTGCTCTATGATGCGAGCGAGATGTTTTGCGCTCGGCTCTTTGCCCTCGTTCTCCACAGCAATCTGCGTCAATCCGTAGTCACGAGCGAGGTATGTAAGGGCGGGGTGGTAGATTATAAAACTGTTACGAGGGCTTTGCTGACACGCTTCGGTAATCTCCTCGTCAAGTTCTAACAATCTGATACATAGGGTAGTATAGTTCTTGTCGTAGTTTACAGAGTCTGGCATCTCACGAGCGATGGCATTATAGATATTCTCCGCCATTTTACCGAGTGCTTTCGGTGAACACCAGATGTGAGGATCAATGCCGTGGGCGTGATTATGGGCGCAATTTGAGTGGTTGTGATGGGCGTGCGAACAAGTGCCTGCAATCAACTCAATGCCTTGCGAAGTGTTGATAATCTGCTCGTTACGGGCGATGCGATGGAGTAGTTCTTGCTCAAATTCGAGCAGACCAGTACCAAATACAAAGCGTGCAGACTCGACTTCACGCATCTGTTTTGGCGTTGGCTCAAAGGTTTCGGGTGATGTACCTTGTGGAACAAGTACAGACACCTCGAAGTCATCTCCCATAATACCTTCGACCAGAGGTTTGAGAGGTGCTATCGACACTATGGCACGATTTTCAACTATAACTTTTCGCTCGGCACAACCAAGAAACATTAGCATTGCAATAATTGGTAGAATTATCCTTAATCTCCTCATAGTAAATCTCTTACAAATAAAATTTAACATAATATACATATTACATCAATTAGCAAATTGGGAAGGGTAGAGTGTGTTGTTCTGCTTTATACGCTTGTTTTGGGCGGATAATTTTGCACATCGCTATCCACTTCTCAATTTTCGTACTACAAAGATAAAAATAATCTCGAAATAAATAGTTTTTCGAGCAAATCGTTTTATTTGTTAAGATTGGCGTGCTGCTAAATACAATGTGTAAAAGTCAGTAAATCAGTGCGTTTGCCGTAATGTAACTCAAAGTTTAACCCTTTGAGAATTGCGTATTTTTTATTGTACGCACTCTCGTGTGTGAATTTTGGACTCAAAACTGTGAAAATATACCTTATATATATAATAGAGAGATAAAATATAGGGTAGTCGGACTACCCTATATTTTTATGGTCGTTGATCTGCCGATTTGAACTTTTCTCATTTCAGCCATCTTCTTCATTTTGTTTCGGCAGAGTTCCCAGGAGCGTCTGCTACTTTTTTGGTCGAAGTTCCTCGAAGGTCTGATCTCGGTAGACTACAATAATCTTCTCAATGTCGGAGCGACCGAGTGTCGAAATTGGAACATTTGGCGAGTTGGACACAATGTCGGAATTGTCGCTCTTTCCTAAATTCTCCTCCTTCATATCGAAAAGTGTTCCGGAGGTTGTAGATGCAGAACTTGGCACAGCACCAGGTGTCGAAATAGGAACATTCTGATTTCGCATTTCAGTTGCATCGCCCAACAGCCAGTATGGATTAATCTGCGGAAAACAATTGACAATTTTGCACAACATTTCGAAACTCGGTTTGTTGCGTCCACTCAAAATGTGAGAGATGGCAGCCGGCTTTACTTCGAGAATTTCTGCAAGCCTACTTGCTGTCAAATTCTCATTTTGCATCAAAATACGCAGTTTTTTATCCATTTCCGTAAGTTTTTACAAAGGTAAATAAAATTTACGAAATAAACAAGTGAACATATACAAATGTTAAATGTGGATAAATGTTAATAAGTGTTACAATTGTTAATAATGCAGATAAAGTTAAAAACAAGAGATTGGTTTATATGATAGACAACTTTATGTAAAATAGCCGAAACAACTGATAACTAATATATTTACACATCATAAATGACTATATATTTGACTATTCGCCTAATAAACCTGCAAGATGACAGTTGATATTGTAATTTACTTTATATAAAACTTGTAAAATGCTGATATTGTGCAATATAAATGTTATAAATTCAGTATGTGAACATTTATAAAAGACGACAATTTTAGGCTTAAATCGCAGTTTTGTATAATTTACAAATGTAAATAATAAATGCCGATATTAACACAGTTAACAATTACAAATGTAAAAATTGGTAATGATGTACAAGTGTAAATAATTTACAAATGTAAACAATGAAGTATTTTTCTGTGATTTTTTAAGAGATTTACTCTTATCCCGAACAATCGACTACCCTATTTTATTCCAATTGTGAGAAATTGTTCGTATTATGTTAAATTACTAAAAGAAATATGCAGGGCAATAAATAATATCGCTCTGCATATTAGATAGTTACAAGGTTGTTAACACTCCCCTACCCTACTATCGCTTTTGCTATTTCAGCAAACTCTTCTGGGGTTAAATTTAGTTTTTCACGGCTAAAATCTACATCTTTTTCGCTATTCATAGGTATCAGATGTATGTGTGCGTGTGGTACTTCCAGCCCTAAAACTGCGGTTGCAACCTTCTTACAGCCGCTAAATGCCTGTAATTTTTGTGCAACTTGTTTTGAAAATAGAATCATACCCTGCAATGTCTCGTCATCGAGGTCGTAGAAGTAGTCTACTTCCTGCTTTGGGATAACGAGTGTGTGTCCCTTTGCCAATGGGTTGATGTCGAGGAATGCGTAGTAGCGCTCGTCCTCTGCAATTTTGTAACTTGGTATCTCCCCCGCTACAATTCGTGAAAAAATAGATGCCATATTATATAAATTCAAATGTTCGATTTCTCGCATTTAGTGGGCTTATATAGATTAACCTCTATATTGGTCGGCTACTCTACCCCAACGGTATTTTCGTTATTTTCTATTCGCTTAACGCTCTCCAATCCCTTAATTTGGCGGAATTTGTCCATAAGGGCATACAACGACTCGGCGCTTTGCACATAGAGGCTCAATTTACCCTCGAAAATGCCGTCGTGGCTACGGAGGTGAATCTCTCTCATATTGATGCTGAAATCGTCGGAAACAATGTGTGTAATGTCCGACAGCATACCCATTCGGTCGATACCTCGCAGTTCGATGGTCGACAGGTAAGCGGTGGCTTTGTGCTGCTCCCACTTGATCTTATCCTTGATGATATTCTTGCCGTACTGTGATGCAAGGCGATTAAGTTCGTCGCAAGCGGCCTTGTGAACGACAATTTTATTGGTTACTGGATCTCGGAAGCCCACGACATTGTCGCCCGGAAGGGGACTACAACAAGATGCGATTACAAAACTGTCGTCGCTTGCAGGTTTGTTGCTTTCTGCAATCTCAGTGTCGTCATCATCTTCCTGTCGAAGTTGCCAGAATTTGAGCAATTTGCTTGTAGAAGAGGATTTGAGCACCTTCTCGATATTGTCGAGCGAGATGATGCCTGCGCCAATATGGCTGTAAAATTCGTCTTTATAGTTACAACCGTACGCCTGCATAGCCTTACGCAGCACTCGACCACTCATCGCCACATTAAACTCTGCTAACTTGCTCTCGAATAGCGCAATACCATTTTCGATATTATTCTGCTGTTCACGCTTCAAATAGGCAGTAATCTTCTGTTTTGCCTTGGTTGTGGTTACTATTTCGAGCCATTCCGCCTTTGGCTTGGCATTGTCGGCTGTGATGATTTCAATCTGGTCGCCCCACTTCAAAGTCTTGGTTATAGGCTCTATTTTATGGTTAATTTTAGCGCCTATGGCGTGATCGCCGACCTTGGTGTGAATGTCGTATGCGAAATCGAGTGCAGTAGCCCCATTTGGGAGTTCTCGACGCTCTCCTTTTGGCGTAAATACCGTAATCTCGGAGGTGTAGAGCGACAATTTGAAGTTGTCGAGGAACTCCACTGCATTCTCGGTTGGACTATTGAGTGCATCTCTGATTTTTTTGAGCCAAGTATCGAAGGCGTCGTCATTTTGCGAAAGCGTAGCCTTCTTATACTTCCAGTGGGCAGCAAAGCCTCGCTCGGCAATCTCCTCCATTCGCTCGGTGCGAATTTGCACCTCTACCCAATGGCCATCAGGGCCCATTACGGTCGAATGTAACGCCTCGTAACCATTCGCCTTCGGCATAGATATCCAATCGCGCAAACGGTCTTGTTTTGGGGCGTAAATATCTGTTATATTGGAGTATATCTGCCAACACTGTGTCTTTTCGGACGGGAATGGCAGCGTCTTGAAGACGATGCGAATAGCGAACAAATCGTAAATCTCTTCGAAAGGGATTTGCTTGCGCTGCATCTTTGTCCAAATCGAATAGATGCTCTTCACTCGTCCCGAAATCTCATATTGGATATTGTTGCGATCCAAAACCTCAATTATAGGCTTGCAGAATCGGTCTATGTACTCCTGTCGTTTGTCGGCTGTTTGCGCCAGCAGTGTGCTAAGTCGCTCGTACTCCTCTGGGAAGCGGTACTTCATACAGAGGTCTTCGAGTTCGGTCTTAATTGGGTATAAACCAAGACGATAAGCCAATGGTGCAAAGAGGTAGATGGTTTCGCCCGTGATTTTAATCTGCTTGTTTAGAGGCATAAATTGCAGAGTACGCATATTGTGTAGGCGGTCTGCAATTTTGATAAGGATAACTCTTACATCATCGGATAGAGTGAGCAATACTTTGCGGAAATACTCCGCCTGCTCCGAGGTATTGGCGTTGAATACGCCCGACATCTTGGTCAAACCATCGACCATAGAGGCGATTTTTGCACCGAAGATATGCTCCATATCCTCTACTGTGTAGTCGGTATCTTCGACCACATCGTGCAGAAGGGCTGCTACTACCGATTTGACTCCAAGACCAATCTCGTCTACTACAATCTGTGCTACTGCTATCGGGTGGAGCATATATGGCTCGCCAGAGCGGCGGCGCACACCTGCGTGAGCCTCCTTTGCAAGGAAGAATGCTCGCTTGATGAATTCCCAATTCTCTTCGCTCTTGCAGATTTTTTTGCACGATTCGAGTAACTTCTCCCAAGCCTCGTTAATTAATCTTTCGTCATCGGTAGTGTAATTGCTCATATCCTAACCCTCTAACCTAAACTCTAAAAAACAGTATTGAGAGCAGTGCCGTTTTTACGGCACTATGCTCTCGTTTATTGTGGCTTATAAAAGCCTCTATTTCTGTGTCATAGCCTCTCGGAGTTTTGCCTCAATCTCGTCGCACAAAGCCTTGTCCGATGTCAATAACTCCTTCACAGCATCTCTACCCTGGCCAATCTTCTTCTCTCCGTACGAGAACCACGAGCCAGCCTTCTTGATAATCTCGTAATCTACTGCCAGGTCAAGAATCTCGCCAATCTTCGAGATACCTTCGCCGAACATAATGTCGAACTCCGCCTTTTTGAATGGAGGTGCCACCTTGTTCTTCACAACCTTCACTCTGGTGCGTGTTCCGAGTTGCTCCTCGCCATCCTTAATAACCGAAGTGCGGCGGATGTCGATACGAACACTTGCATAGAACTTCAATGCGTTACCACCGGTAGTTGTCTCTGGATTACCATAAACCACGCCAATTTTATCACGCAACTGGTTGATAAAGATGCAGACTGTCTTTGTCTTTGCGATGCTTGCAGTCAATTTACGCAACGCCTGCGACATCAATCGAGCCTGCAAACCCATCTTCGAGTCGCCCATCTCACCCTCGATTTCAGCCTTTGGAGTAAGTGCTGCTACCGAGTCGATTACGATGATGTCGATTGCGCTTGAACGAATCAACGAGTCGGCAATTTCGAGAGCCTGCTCGCCATTGTCCGGCTGCGACACGAGGAGATTCTCAACATCTACGCCCAACTTCTGTGCATAGAAACTGTCGAAAGCGTGCTCCGCATCGATAAATGCTGCGATACCACCAGCCTTCTGCGCCTCGGCAATTGCGTGGATTGCCAAAGTTGTCTTACCCGAAGATTCAGGGCCAAAAATCTCAATTACACGACCTTTTGGATAACCACCCACTCCGAGTGCTACATCGAGGGTAATCGAGCCAGTCGGAATAACTGGAACACTCTCTACATTCTCGCTCGACATCTGCATAATCGAACCCTTGCCGAAGTCCTTCTCGATCTTCGCCATTACCGCCTTCAAGACCTTCATCTTCTCGGCATTCTGTGTTGTCATTTCGCTCATAGTATATTCGTTTTTATAATTTATTTCTCTCTAATCTCTTTTTCCAAAGGAAAAACTTTTTCAAAGTTAAGAAAATTTTCGGAAAAATAATACTTGCCTAAGCAACTTTTTTCTTTTTTCCTCTTTTAATTCTCAATTCTTAATTCTCAATTCTCAATTTTGGGAGTTTAGTCCCAACA
>JAGCLL010000172.1 GCA_017647025.1 Alistipes sp.
CATACGAGTGTCCTTGTTTGCACCGCAGAAACCATCTACTACATAGAGTTTCTTGCCAGACAACTCCTTCTGAGCGATACCCTTCAACACAGCCCAAGACTCCTCCGAGCAAGGCTTGTTGTCGTTCTTGTAATCCTCCGAAGTCCACCAGATAGTATCCTTCGAGTTCTCGTCCATTACGATGAACTTGTCCTTAGGCGAACGGCCAGTGTAAACACCAGTCATTACATTAACAGCGCCAAGTTCAGTCTCCTGACCCTTGTCGAAACCTGTCAACTCAGCCTTGGTCTCCTCCTCAAAAAGGAGCTCATACGATGGGTTGTAAATCACCTCAGTTGTGTCGGTGATACCATACTTCAATAAATCTTCTTTCTTGAAAGCCATAGTTTTTTGAATTATAAAAAGTTTAACATCTTGATTTTCTGTCCGTTAGCACCTCAACAGCGAGGTGGGTGAGGAATTTATTACCCAAAAACCCCTATTTCACCGCTGCAAATATACTACTTTTGTTTTGAATTGTGAAAAAATTAACACTAAATTTTCTAACTTTTTTTCAATCGGCATATAAGTCTTACTTATATACCCTGTTTTCTCCTCGCAAAATGAGAGCCACTATGCCCAATTATAGCCGATAAAAATTTTGCAATCATCGGCTTTTATGCCACTGCGAATATGGGTGCTTTGTGAGGAAAGAGTTGTAGAAGCACCGCACTCCCGTAACCTCTTCTCCAACCCAAGTTGGAAGAGTAACCTTTTCATCACAACTCGACAACTCCACCTCGGCAACGATTAAGCCCTCGTTGTCGCCCCTGAACTCATCTATTTCGAAGGTGTGCCCATTGGCTTTGACAATATGTCGCACCTTGTCGATTACGCCCTCACAGCGGTCGAGTAGTCGTTCTGCTACACCTCGTGGAATTTCACGCTCCCACTCAAAGCGACTCAACCCCCCATCTCGACTCTTGCTTTTGAGGGTTAGTATTCCCCTCTCGTCGCACAGGCGCACACGGGCTGTTACCTTGCGACTACATAGGTAGCCTTGCGCTATGCGCATAGAGTGGTTAACCTCCTTGCGCCACTCGTCGTTGGCGAGTAGATATTTGCGTTCAATCTCCTGCATACTATCGTGATGCGACATCGTTTGCGTCGTCGGAGATAACCCCTTTTGAGTCCAACGCCCAGATGCCCTTTACTCGCAACACCTGTTCGATTATATCACGCACTGCTCCTGCGCCACCCTTGTACTCCGAGATGTAAACAGCCGTCTGTAAAACCTCACTGCACGCATCGGCTGGTGCAACCGGTATTCCCACATAGCGCATAACCTCCAAGTCGGGAATATCGTCGCCCATATAGATGATATTCTCACGCTTTACGCCCGTCTTTGATATAAAATCGTTTATCGCTGCGATTTTATCCATACAGCAGAGGTATTTGTGTTCGATGTGAAGTCGGTTCATACGACTCTCCAATATCTTGCCAAAGCCTCCTGAAATAACACAGATATTCACTCCGTGTGTGGCTGCATATGCCAAGGCGTAACCATCTTTGGCGTTGTATTTACGGATGAAATCTCCATCTGCCAACGGGATAATGCCTCCGTCTGTCATTACGCCATCGACATCGAAGACCAACGCCTCGACATCGGCTAATAACTCTTTGAAATTTTTGTTCTTTCGCATATATCTTCACTTATTTTCTCATAAATCTCTCTTGTTCGAGGCTTGGCTGCCAACATTTTGCAATGGCGTTCGAGGGTTTGTGTATCGCCACGACGAGCGGGACCAGTCTGCGATTTGGCTGGGTTTTTAGACTCGATGACTTTTTTGGCGGTCTCCTCGATTACGGGTGCAACAATATCGAACGGAAGCCCCTCTTTTTCCAAAACCTCGGCTGCGTTAGCATACATCGCATTTGCGAAGTTGCAGGCAAAAACTCCCGAAAGATGTATCACCGCTCGGCGTGCGCTGTCGGCAGGCAAGATATTGTTGGTCAAGGCTTTTGCCGCACTCTCCACCGTTGCAAGTGCGTGGTATGTTGCCCCTTCTACAAAGATATATCCCTTCGTGAAATCGACCTTACGCCCTGCGGTAAAGGTTTGGAACGGATAGAACACTGCGCGATTAGTGTGCGGAGCAAGTGCCTCTATCGGGCAGCAGCCAGCGGTATGTGCCACAACAGCATTTTCTGCTATTTTCAACGACTTTGCAACCCCCTCAACTGCGTTATCACTAACCGAGATAAGGTATAGGTCTGCCTCTGCAAGCGTGCTGTTGCTCCACTTGGTTTGTGCCAACTCTGCCACCTTGCGACCTCGCTCCTCGTTGCGGGCAAACACCTGCACTAACTCCAAGCCCTCAGCCTCGGCTATTGCTTGTGCAAGGCTCTCCGCAACATTACCACTACCGATAATTACTATTTTCATAAAATACCCATTTCTCTATTTGCACCTAAAATCGTTCCGATGGACTCTTTTTGCACCTTATTTGCGTCGTAAATGCTCACATAGGTCTACTATGCTGCGCTTTCCGCCACTGCGTAACGCACAAAAATAGCCTCATCGCCTCCGATTTCTCCCTTTGGGAGAGTTGCTGTTGGTTAAGTTTTCCGTTTTCAGTTCTATGGCGAGATATTTCTCGCCTATGCGAGTGAAGCACCACTTTCCAGCCCCTCCTTCCGAGCAGCGGTAGCGCTTGCAAATCTCGGAGTTCGACATTGGGAAATCTCGACGGTAAATCTCCGCCTTTGCGCCCTTAATCACTCGCTTAAACGATGAATTAATCTCGTATATTGCCTCAATCTCGAATGTTCTGCCCAAAACACCGTTGGGTTTCTCTGTCGAGAGAGCCACACCATTGTTCGACCATACATCGCACTTGCCTTCGAATGCCACTGCCACCATTCGTGCGTGTTGCAACGCCACATCGGGGAGTGTTATATAGCGATATTGCGAGAGGTCGCTCGGTTGTGCGCTCCACCTTGCCGAGGTGCGCTCCTCTCTACTGCACGAAAATTCGCCTATGCCAATCGCCACACCCCTTAACTGCGCAGTCGAGCCGTCGATGTAGATGTTCACCTCTTTTGCCTCGCCCGATAGTGATACCGTTTCGACCAGGCAGTCGCCAAACAGACGGAATGCCTCATCAACATCGAAGAGGGGCGAACACTTTATGCAGATGTTGTTTGCAAGTCGCTTCAATTCGGGCATTAGTGCCACAACATCGGGCGAACAATCCTCCAACCGCACCAATTTCTCGCCCTTCGAGCCTCGACGGTCGGGGTCTGAAAAACACCAGTCGAAGTGGTCGGTGCAGGTGGCTATATACTCCTCGGCGGAGGAGCATACAACCTCGATATTATCCGCTCCAAGTCGGCGGAAATTCTCTCGTGCTACTGCGGCAACCATCTCGTTGCGCTCGATGGTTACAACCCTCTTAAATCGCTTCGACAGGGCGTAGGCATCGACTCCAAGTCCGCAAGTCAAATCCAAAACACTCTTACCCTCTAACCGCTTGCGCTCGGCACACTCCTCGCTCGACGACTGCTCGTAGGCGAGAGTCGGAACTATCGCCTGCACAGCAAAGTATGATGGTAACTTGGTGCGACACTTTTGCAGATTTTTGACCTGTGTGGCGACAATCGAGGCGTACGGTATGCGCCTATCGAGGGCTATATCGGTCGGCTTACGCTCGATATTGGCCTTGACAGCCTCGTAGCACTCCTCGCTACACAATATCAAAAACTCCTCTGCGGTAAACATATCTGCAAAGTTAATAATTATCCCTCAATTTTTGGCGCTTTTTTCCGCTTTGGTAGCAATAAAATTGTAATTGTTACTACTGTAAAGAGAAGAATTGCTCCCCACATTGCCCAATCCGAAAGTTCGAGGTCGAAGTGCCCATAACGGAGCGATGCTCCCCACTCAACAATATGGTTTTGCCACTCGGCTGCCCACTCTGCCACCACCGCAACGGGCGGTATAATAAGCGATATAACACCTGCAAAGACGACTATATTTGCCAAAACTATTACCGCAGGATTTATCAATACGCCAACCAACGATATAGTGCCGAATGTCCTTGCAACAAGTGGCATTGTGGCAATGGTTGAGGCGATACCTACGAGAAGAATTGCGACAAAAGTGTTTACGACTTTGTAGCGGGTGGCACACAGACGATAGAGTGGCATAGCCCATAAAACTATTCCTGCAACGGCTATAAACGATAGTTGAAACGAGATGTCGAAGAGCAGATGGCTATCGAAAACCAACATTATAAAGGCTGTTCCTGCCAATATATTTACGCTCACATATTCTCGTAGCGAGGAGAGTGAAAATTGCAAAAGCGAGAACATTATGGCAGCACGCATCGCACTTGGCGACATACCGCAGAGCCAAACATATATCCAAATCAACGCAACCGCTGCGACAGAGCGTACAACATTTCCGTAGCGCAATAGCACCAGTGGCAGTAGCAGTAGGTTGATAAGCATAAAGGCGATTCCGATATGTAGTCCCGATACGGCAAGCAGATGTGAGGTGCCACTTGCAGAGTAGGAATCCCGCAGTTCGCTCCGAATTTCGCCTTTATCGCCCGTTGTCATTGCCAAAACCACAGCCCTCGCATCGCTCGGTTTCAATGCCGATTGCAGTCGCCCGACTGCCCAATCGTGCAATGAAACTCTTGTGGCTGGAATATATTCGTAGGTGGCACGATGATTAACCGATACCGAGCCAATAATTTGGCGATGGTGCATAAGTTCTGCATAGGCTCTGCGCTCGGCACGGAATGGTCGTATCGGTGTGGTCAGATGCAACCTGTCGCCCGCCTTGAAACGGATTAACGAGTCGCCCCACAGCACCACCTTCTTTCCCTCGATAGAGCGCTCTTCGCTTTGCTCAATTTTAGCCTCTGCCGAAGTGTAGCCATTGCGTTCTGCCGATGAGGTTTCCAGTTTGAGTACTATTTCCAGAGGCTTGTTGTATGGAATATCGCTCTGGTACGAGAGCGAATGGGCAATTGCCCCCACAGCAAAAATTGCTACGAAGATTGCTATGTTTTGCCACCCTTTCGAAAGGGATATAGCACCCGCCAGTGCAACGATGCAAGTTGTAATGAGCAGCCACCACGGCATACACCACTGCTCGGCAAAAAAGATGCCTATGGCAAACGGTATAACTACCATCGCCATAGGCATCTTTGCCAAAAGTTTTGTAAATCTATCCGATAAGTTGCTCATAACTACCACAAAGATAGTTAAAAATCGGAAATAAAAAGTTCCCAACCACTCCAAATATCGGCTATATTTGCCTTTGCTCCATTCTCCACCTCCGACATTGCCGCTACGACCGAGGTCATAACCGCCCCGTTGAGGGTAGCGATGGTCTCGTCGGGCGAGAGGTGGGTGGCATAAGCCACACGGCGGATGTAGTTTTCGGTGTGGTTCTCACTTGGGGGTGCATATCGCTCAATCATTTGGCGCAGTGTGCAACAGTGGTGCTTGGTGGCGTAGGTGTGTAGCAACACAAACATCGCTCTATACCCCCACTCGATACTCTCGAACTGGCGAAATGCCACATCGCTACTCTCTACCTTCTCGCCCTTGTAGCGGAACGAGCCAAGACGGATATTGCCTGGGTTGTTGTTGCGTAGTCCTCTACTCATTGTCATACTTCCCAATCTCATCTTCCACCTTGCGTTTTACATAGTTGCGTAGCCACCCAAATAGTTTTGCATCGCTCAACACCGAGGCGTTCTCCAAGAAGGACCACATCTCCACTCCGCAGATTGCCCCAGTAACCAAACGGGTAAGGTTGAGAGTCATAAAACTCAATATACAACTCTCGACCAACCAACACATACTAATTGTGAGCAACACAAACCCCGCTTTGCGAATTGTACGCCACGCCTCGTGCGAGGAGAAGTACCACCCCTCTCCCCTCTGCTTTGCCTCACAACGAGAGGCAAAAACTCCCGTTACAAAGTCTACTGCAATAAAAGATAAGGCGCATAGAATAAGCGGTTGAATAGGTGTAAATAGTGCCATAAAAGCCAATAGCACTGCATTAACGCATCTGTACATAACCTCCATCAATCGAACATTTTTGCATTGCATCTTTGCCAACATCGTAACTCGGAAACTCGGATGCGTTGTTTTTCAAATAGTTTGATAGTCGTCTGAGTAGCGCTTGACGGCGATTGCGCAATGAGCGTTGCAGCGAGCCAATTGCGCTCTTTGTCGAGGAGTCGCTTCGCAACGACGAGGAGATAGAGAGTCCTGCCTGCCCAGTACGCACATTTAGTGCTGGCTGAATCATTGTGCGGACCGCCATAGCGAGCGCAGGTGCGACATAATCTTCGAGCAACGCTTTTTGAGAGCCATCAAGCATCTCTTGATATAACTCTTGTCCCACCACCGGGATAATATGGCGGTCAACTGCCAAAGCGATGTCAGAATCGAGGATAACCTCTGGTGAGATGTACTCACCATCGCCAAAAGCCAATGAAATAACTTGTTCATTTGTGATAACATTTTTCATTTAACCAATCGATTTAACATTATACTTAGTAATCTCGGAGAGATAGAGTTGCTGTCGCTCGTCGTTTTCGTCATAATCCAACCCCTCGGCCTTGCGAGCCTCCCAAACTTTCATATAGATAGGCTTTGAGCGCGTAGGAGGGCGATTTATGATTTCGAGCGAGGAACTGTCAATGTGTAATATCTCCCCGATTGTGCGAATTATTGGCTCTAACAACTCGCTTTGTTCGCCGAGAATAACTGTGTTGAGTGCCACCTCATACTCGTGCAATATACGCTCGGCACTGAACCCTGTCGAGTAGTCCAATCCACTCAACGAACGGAACCACGAGTGCGCCACCACAATGTCGCTTACAGCCTGATCGTGCAACTCCTTCCAGTCGCCATCATTTTGCGACTCGATAGGGATAAAGCGAGAGTTGTCGTCGGAACTATCCTCTCGGATTATGAACATCACTTGCCCCGGTTTGCCGGCGAAGCGTTGTTCTGCCATACGAGCCAACTCCGACGCCTGCGATTCGCTATCCACGGCGTTGTCAATCATCATTACACCTGAGAGTTGGAATGAGTTGTCGAGTCGAGCGATATTCCAGCGGTCGGTCTTGTAGGCGATAGCCGACACATTCATACCCGCAATATATTGTGGTACGCCGTAGTGCGAGAACATCGGCTCGTAATCCTTGTAGTGGATTATCGAACGGAGTGTTTTGTCCGGTTGCTTCTCGAAGGCGGGGTAGAGTGGCAACGATATAGCCTCGTTGGCACGGAAGTGCTTCCAGTCGTGGTGTAGCACGATATGCTTGGAGTCCTTTGCCACTCTACATTGTGCTGCGTCCTGATGATAGAGCGAGAGAAAGGAGTGATTTTCGTCGGTTACAACCTCCAAAAAGGCGTTTCCAAAGAGTGATTTATCGAATGCCAACTTATTTAGCACTTGGCGCAACGACTCGCCGTTGCCATTGCTCTGTTGCACGATACTGTCGAGCAGAGGTATGGTCGTGTCGTAGTTGAAACCCTTGCCCGATATGTAGTCAGCCTTGTCGTTTATTATGCGGCGGTGAGCCGTGGAGCGCCTCGAAAGCATAGATAATACTTCGGGCATATTGTTGTCAGAGCCCCATCGCCAAACCTCTTTGTTCTCCACCTTTTGTGATGAGAGAGCATAGATTGTGTCGGCGCTATTTTTGGGGGTACATATTACGCTTTTAGTCTTTCTCTTTTCCATTATCTTTATCTCTGTTTTTGGGTTAGACAATCTCTTTCGAGAACTCGGAGTCTTCGGACACAAGTTCGAGCGAGAGGGTAGGAGTGTCGTGCAACGATGTGCCCGAATTGTAGGTCAAACTTTCGAGGCGTAGAGGCTGCTCGTTGCCAAAGTGGGCAGAGTAACCAACCAACATAGTGCGACCATCGCAGAGGTGTACCTCTGCCACTACGCCTTCAATCGAACACCTCTCGACAAACTCCTCGTCGAGCCACTTTTCGCCCTCATTTCGCCCCGCTACGAGCGTGAGTCGATGGGTTACCTTATTTGCTCCGTAGTGGCTCTTCGACACCTCTTCGAGCGAAGAGAGGTCGTCAATAAGTTCTACTTCAACACCCCCACTCGAAAACTGCACCTCGCAACTGCTGCTCGAAAAGAGTGCGCTTGCCACCGCATCGGCAGGGTAGAGAGTTGCGCTCTCCACCCCACCAGTTGGTTTATACCTAGGCGACATCGTTAGTGAGTGTAACAGGTGCGTCGTAGATACTTCCTGAGATGAGTTCGTCGTCCAAGATGGTTGTACCCGCAAGGAATACTACACGCTGACGGTTCTCCATCTCGTCAGGATTGTACCACATCTTAATCTCCTTCTCTGGCGAGTCTACCGTGTTGAGCGCCAAGACGAAGTTGCGGCGATCTGTTAGGATGCAGAACGACTGTGCTCGATACAACTCGTACTTCTGCGAAGGCACCTCCACGATAGGAATACCGTGATATGAGAGGCTTGGGCGTCCGTTGGTAGTGTCTGCGAAGGCACTTGATGAGTTCTGCTGGTCGAGGAGGAACTGGTAGGCATCGTAGATGTCCGAACTTACGAAATAGACCAAGTTACCCTCTGATGCAAGGGCACGAAGTTCGTCCTTTGCATTTGTCCAAGCGCTACGCAAGATAGCCTCTGGGGTGGTTTCAACCTCCGACTCGAAGATGTTGATGGCGATGCTGTCGCCGTTGTTCTCTTTGATGTCGATGGCGCGACGCAAGAAGCCGTCATAGGTGTTGTAGTCCGAAATCTCCTCGTTGTGGTCGCCAAACCAAGTGCAGGCGTAGATGTTCTCTGCGATAGCACGGCGGAAGAGTTCGGTCTCTGCCTTTTCGAGGTCGGTACCTGTCAAATCGCCAAGGTTAACCTCTGCCGAGTTGGTAATCATCTCGTAGATGGTCGAGAAGTAGTCCTCGGCAGAGTATGCCGACTCGGCCTTCAACTTGGTCATCGCAATCTCCTTCTGCGATTTTGTGGCAGCAGAGCCACCCTGCCAGCCAGAAGCGAAACTTTTGAGCAGGTTGTTGTTGTGTTTGAAGAGTGGCACCTTTGTTGGGAGAGGCATATTGTAGAGGATGCGAATACCGAACTCTTCGGCAGCCTTGCCGCAGAAAGATGGACGGAAAAAGAGGTTCTCAACATCGGTTACATTGTAGGTTTTTGCATTTTCGATAATCATAATTTTAATCTCATTTTTTTGGTTAGTTTAACTTTGTTTATCGCCCTCTCATTCTCAGAGTTAGGGCATCTTCGGCATAAGCCAAAGCGTTGTGTGCTACGGAAATATCTTCGAGTGCAGGATCTTCGATTGCACGAGTCGAAGAGGGCATTGCCGAGAGTTGTCCGGCTTTGAGTGCCAGAGCCGAAGTCGAGCCGAGCGACTCCTTGGGCAGATGCAAAATGTTGTTGTCCACGACTGGTGGAGTACTCATTATACTCTCTCGGCTCGGCGAAAAGAGCCCCTTCACCTTGGCGAAGATGTTGGCGTTGCGTGTCGCCTCCTCCACACCAATAACTTTGTCGGCAAGCCCCGCTTCGATCACCTCCTCTGGTGAGAGCCAGCGACCACGACCACCATTCTCTCTCATCAGCGCCTCGAATGCCTCCTTTTTGCGTGAGGAGCGCAGTGCGTAGAGTGATGCAATTCTGTCGTCGGTCTTGGCGAGCAGGTCGGCAATCTCGGCAAGGTCGGTGGAGTTGCCCTCGATGGTGCTACTCGATTGGTGAACGAGGTAGAGAGCCGAGTTGGCAATCTCACGACACCCCTCGCTTGCAGCCTGTGCAATGATTGTGGCTGCCGAAGCGGTATATCCGTAGCATCGGGTTGTGATTTTGGCGTTGAGTGCCGAGAGCGACTCGTAGATGAGTATTGCATCGTTAACATCTCCTCCTGCCGAGCGAATGTTCACCACCACCTCTTTTGCCTCAATCTCTTTGATTTTGGCAAGTTCCTCACGGAAGCGATCGTAGGTCGCAACGCTCTGCGAAGAGGCGGAGAACTGGCTCTCCTCGGCTACGCCGATAATACCCTCGATGTCGATAATGCACACCGAGGCGTTGTTGCTAATTTTAATGTTTGAATTCATCTCTTAACTTTACTTTTAGTGGTAGACAGCGGCTCTCACCTTCTCGAAGGAGCAGTTCAACTCCTCGGAGAGTTGTTGTATGGCTCGAACCTTCACCTCGCCTGCTCGCACTCTTCTTCCCACCTCCTCCTTGATGTAGAGTTTCTCGATAGCCCGCTTGTTGAGCAACCCTCTTTGCCACATACTCTCGATTGCTCCATTGAGGCTCATATTGTGCAGACCACTCATCGCTGCCACCATAAATTTTCTCTCGTTTCGTGTCATAATTAATCGGTTAATTCTCGTTCAAAAGTGCACTTTATACACCCATCCTCCGTGCTCCAACTCTCTGCCTTCACAAGGCGATAGCACGAACTCTCTCCAAATATGTCAAAGCGGTATACGCTTCGTAGTGATGGTAGCGGACCATTTGCCGTAAAGAGGTTCGCTGCTTCGGCAGCCGTGAGGTGTAGTGTCAGGGAGATGTGCTCCCGTTGGGCGGCACGCTCCGCTTGTGCAAGGTGGTAGGTGTGCAGCCCTTTCAACCCATTTCTATCCTCGAAGCAGAGGTTTATACTCTCCTGGTCGAGGAAGGCGGCGTAAGGGTATTGTTCGAGTCTGTTTCCTGCAATCCAGCACTCGCCATTCGGCAGTTGGCGCATACCCTTGTAGCAGACTATACGAGGGGTGAAGCCTCCATCTATGCCCTGTTCTTCGATGTCGCCATCTCCAACCTGCATCAGCGAAGCCGAGGGGGCGCAACTTACCACATTCGAGGTGTTGAGTGTAGTGGTAAATATCGGGTTGCAAACCTCCTTGGTGGAGTTTTTTGTGCCGTAGAGAGGGTTTCTGAAACTCCACACTCCAAGTTTTGTGTTGTTCTCGGCATTGAACTTCTGTGTCGCCCAATCTCTATCGAGGTAGGAGAGTTGCAGCGTTTGAGGCATCTCCAATCCAGCATCAAAGATTGTTAAGCCTGTCGCCACAATTTTGTCGTTCAGTTCAACCTCGCTCGTACCTTTATAGAGATCTTCCAAAGGCTCGATGAAGAGTTCCTTCGTGGTTTTGTCGGTATAGAATGCGAGGTTGAACATCTTGCCCAATGCGGAGAGTAGATCGCCTTGACTGATTTGGCGTGGTGCTATATCTTTGAAGGTCAAGATAGAGCCATATCCGGGTACATTTGTGAAGTATGGGCGTAGGGTTGTACCTGTTCCAATGGTTATATTCATTCCCTTCTCTGCTCCCCCAAACCAGAATTTGTCGAGTTTATACCTCTCTCCTGCTGAAACCTCCACAGGGGGTAATCGCAGATCCATCTCCACATCTATCGCCCCCTCCTCTTCGATGTAGCCGGGGTAGAGAGCCCAATCCTCCTCACACGGTTGCCACGCTTCGCTTGTGGTGTCGTAGTAGTATAGGGTTAGTGTTGCCGGAGTTGTGGAGGGGGTAACAACAAGCGTTGAGCGTGAAGTCCACTCGCCGAGGGTTGAGGATTCCCCACTTTGCAGCGTGGCGATAAGGCGATATTTTCGCCCATCAATGTGGTTGAATACGAGGGCGCGATACTGCATATTGGAGTCGGCTTCGTTGCGGTAATCTTTGCAGGTGTTTGCCAGCGAGAACTTCACCTTAACACCCGTTACAGCCTCCACCTCATCAAATCCCACAAACTCCTCTCGTGATAGAATTTTATACTCTGTCGTATACTCCAAGTGGAGGATAAATCCCGCCTTGACAGAGTACTTTGGGGTGAAGCATATGTCGCCATTGTCGCTCTTCGAGAACGAGCCATTCATCGAGAATGTTTCGTACATCGGCACTCCGTTGCTGTCGATTGCCGTAGGGTCTGCCGTGTCTACGATTGCTCCGACAGTGTTTGTGGCAAAGGCGTTCGAGGCATAGACTCGACCGATATAGTTTGCTGCCGCAGTAGTGGGCGTGGAGCGACGAGCAAAGAAGTCGCATTGAGTTTTGGCTCTCGAAGAGTCGCTACGGGCGTAGTCGCCACTCATATAGAGCGATTGTCCCAACTCGCTTTCGAAGAATTTGCTATGTACCTGATACCCCAAATCGGCAAACATTGCCTCCACCATCTTGGCAACCGAGATAAATGGGTGGTAGTCGTCGCTCAACATAACCCTCTCGACAGGAAGTGTGGATACCGAGGAGTAGCGAGGTGCTTCGTTGTGGCGACAAACGGGCAGAAATCGCACAGCGCCGTTTCCTATCCACGAGTTGGCGATGGTGGAGAGGTTAAGCCTTGCCAGAAACGGAATGTTTAAGGCACTCAACTCACCCTTTACAACCGACTCAATCCACTCCGCACCACCCTCACAGATGCGAATGGTGTAGTTGTCGTTCTCTCCATTTAAGGTTGTGCTGTGCAGGTAGACCGAGCCTTTGAAGAGTTCCACACCATCTGCTTCGAGTTGAGCCGTGTGGTGCTGCGAGTTAAATCGCTGGGTGGAGTAGATGTCGCACACCGAGCCAAATATGCGATTGTTTGTGGGGGTTGTGGGGAGTTTCAACTCGATAGTTCTTCCCTCTCTTGCGCCCTCAACATTTGTGAGTGATGAGGCGTCGTAGTCGATAGGAAGTGCAGTGAAGTTGCCAATGTCGCACCTCTCGCCATCAATTTTTAACACTACCATACCGCCACCTCCTTCTGGTATCTGCACACCTCCAAAAAGAGGTTGTCGGGTTCGTTAAATAGGTTGTGTTCGATAGAGGAGTTGCAGACCTCCACTTCGTGCAGGGAGCCTTCACTCTCCACCCACACCTTGGTGGCCGATGCCGCCTGCATAAGAGCCTCGATTGTGGCACGAGGCTCATATCGTGAGGTAAGGGTATCAACCAATCGTGTGGTGGAGCGTACCGTTACAAGGCTATCCTCTGTGCGCACCACCTTTTTTGATATTGTGCGACAACTTTTGCGGGTTACCGGGAAGGTGTATCGCTCGATAGAGCCCATTTCGGAGAGCCATACGAGGCGTGTTGCCTGCGAAGAGGTTGGAGTAATTGTGTAGTTGAGCCCGCCAAACGCCTCTCCATTGCATAATAACTCTACACTCAATCTGCGAGTGGAGTGGTCGAAATCTTCGGTGGAGATGAGAAGCGTGGTGATGCCACTATTGGTTACATACTCTATTGTTACCTCTTCGCCTTTGTCGCTCGTTATGTGCGCTGTGATAGGAGCGTTTGCTGGGCAGCAGACAAGCACCTCATCCTGCTCTCCGTATGCCATACGACGCACAGGCGGCATTGGGGAGATGATTGCGGAGGTCGTAAACGGGTGTGAGTTTACCGATACGGTTACTCTCTCCGACTCCACCTCACCGATGCGAATGTGAAATGTGGTTGTTGGAGCATCGACCATCGAGGTGTGGGATTGGGAGGAGGGTTTATGCTCGATGGCGTGCAGTAGGTAGGGCGCAATGTTGACTTTGGCGGATGTTACGCTTCGCACCTGCTGTGTGGCAACCACCTTGCCCGAATCGCTCTCTAAGACCTCTACCGTAAGGTCTTCGGGCGAGGAACTCTCGGTGTTGATTCCGAAGAATATACCCTCTCGAATGGGGGTGAAGTTGTTAGAAAGTTTTGTAATCTTCATAGTTTGTTCGTCTTGGTTAGAAAATGGTTGTTACATCGGCCTCTGCCACAAGGTTCAGTGCGCCGTGATTGTCGATGATGCTCTTCGAGGGGGCGATTGTGAGGTTGTCGACAACGACAATACGCTCCTTTTTCGACAAGTTGATAAAGATGTTGGTCATCTCCTGTTCCATCTCGTCGAGGGTTGAGTTTAACTCTGCGGGAGAGAGTTTTGCCCCTTGCTTTGCGAGGTGCAGCGAGATGTGATAGGTTATTCGACCGTGTTTTCGCCCCTCAATACTTACAAATTCGGGTTGCATCAAGAAGGCTGACGGATAGCGACAGACGGTGGTCGGATAGTGCGACTCATCCCCCTGTTGGAAGTTGTAGCCGTACTCCGAAGTTAACCCCTCTATCGCACTGCATAAGAAAGTGCGATTCATAGGCTGTAAAATGTTGTTAAATGTGTTAATAACTTGTAAGTGGCTGTCGAAAAGGAAGTGGATATTCCAAAATGTCAGCCAGTTTGGGTGTTGATAAGGTTTTTAACATTCAAGAACTGCTTGTTGAAAACCTTGTGTCGATTGACGCCGATTGACGGTGCAAATATATAATCGGAAAAGGGGGCTTGTCAAGAGTTCTGACAAAAATTTTCTAAACTTTTTAGACAACACCACGGGCAAATATCTCATATTGAAATGTTTGGGCAAAGAAAAATTTTTCGTGTTTTTCTAAAAAAAATACCCATCAGGCGAACACTCTGTATAAAATTTGCTTATCTTTGCACTGATAAAAGCACACCAAAAGTATGGACGATGGCAGTAAACGCAAAAATAATTGCAGTGTCGTATCTCAATACGATACCGTTCATCTATGGACTTCGACACCACTCTAATGTTGGTGCCGACCTGTTGCTTGCACCCCCTGCTACTTGTTATCAAAAGTTTCTCAATGGCGAAGCCGATATTGCGCTTATGCCCGTTGCGATGGTTCCATCGTTGCCTGATGCGGAGATAATAACCGACTACTGCATCGGAGCAGTTGGCAAGGTGCGAACTGTGGTTTTGATGACAAATAGCCCAATCTCTAAGGTGCGTCGCATCTTCCTCGATGCCCACTCCAAGACCTCGGTGCAACTCTGTGGCTACCTTGCAAAAAATCTCTGGAAAATTGAGCCAGAGTGGGTGCTGATGGCTGATTATGAGCAACTTAATCACGCTGAGGAGGGCGATGCTTTCCTCCTTATTGGCGACAAGGTTTTCGACAATGAGGGCAAGTTTGCCTACACCTACGACCTTTCGGCAGAGTGGCAAAAGTCCACAAAGATGCCGTTTACTTTCGCCGTTTGGGTGGCACGCAAAGGCTTGTCGTACGAGGTGCGTGACGAGTTGCAAGCAGCATTTACATTTGGCATCGAACACATCTACGAGGCCATCCTCGAAAGCGACTACGCCGATAGGGAGTATGCCTACGAGTATCTGACCGAAAATATCGACTTCCTGTTCGATATTCAGAAACATAATGCACTTAAAAAGTTCTGGGACTACGGCTTAAAGATTGAGCCGAAGGTCAATCCCGGTTGAAGGTAATCGGCTATGTTCGGGCTCTTGACAAAACTTCCACCGAACATATTTCAAAATCCAAAAAATCGAAGTTAAACCTTACTTAAAACAAGGAAAAGAGATGATTACTATCTACTTGAAGCAATACAACAAGATTATCCGCAATGCCGACACCGAACTCTTCGATGACCTCGGCTACGACGATATTCTCTGGATTGATATGGTGCAGCCGACTATTAAGGAGCAGAAGGCTGTCGAGAACTTTATGGAGATTAGCCTCCAAACCAAGCAACAGGTCGAGGAGATTGAGTCGACCTCAAAGTATTCGGAACACGAGAATGCCATTATCTCGAACTCGAACTTCTTTGTCCCTACGGGCGACAGTTTCGAGGTTGAGCCGGTGTCATTTATCCTCTCGAACGAGGGTGTTTTGGTCTCGGTGCGAAATGCCGATATGCGTACTTTCCGTGAGGCGGAGAAGCGTTTGCAGATGAACTACCGCAGTTTTTCGACTGGCTACCACATCCTTATTTCGTTGCTCGAAGTGCGCATCGACTTCGATGCCGACCTTGTAGAGATGGTAGGCCGTCAGGTTTCGGCACTTTCGAAGGGTATCAACAAGGAGGACTCCATCGACAAGGCGGTAATCCATCGTATCAACACTTTGCAGGAGCGTACGATGATTTTGCGTGAGAATATCTTTGACCGTCAGCGAATTTTGTCGGGTATCTTGCGCAGCGAGCGCTTCCCGAACGATATTTACCCTCGTTTGCAGTTGATGATTAAGGATGTTAATTCGCTGATTTCACATACCGACTTTTCGTTCCAGCGTCTGGACTATATTCAGGACTCGGCACTCGGTCTTATCAACATCGAGCAGAACGAGGTTGTGAAGATTTTCTCGGTGGCAGCAGTTGTGTTTATGCCCGCTACATTGGTTGCGAGTATCTACGGAATGAACTTCCGCATAATGCCAGAGTTGGAGTGGGTTTATACCCTGCCAAACGGCTGGGATTTACCTCTTGGATATATCTTTGCCCTCGGCTTGATGGTGTTGGCGTCGGGCTTAACAATGGGCTATTTCCGATATAAGAAGTGGTTATAATATAGAGAAGAGGCTATCCGCAAAATTTTGGGATAGCCTCTTTTTTCGTTTTATTAGAACTGTATTGCACAGGAGAGTCCGAGCGACTTTGTGTTGGCGTGATAGATTGGCGATGCTACCATTGCTTGTCCTTTGCGGGGTATGTGGAAGATGTGTCGGTTGAGTGGCAATAGCCAATATCCAATTCGAGCCGACAAGATGCCGAAGCCAGCACCTGCCAACACATCATTAAACCAGTGGCGTCCATTGTACAATCGCATAAATCCCACCGTTGCCGCCAAGGCGTATGCTCCCATTCCGACACCCCAGCCATACTCCGAGCGCACCAACTCTGCGCCCGCAAAGGCTGTCATCGTATGTCCCGAAGGGAAGGAGTTGCGAGTGCCAGTATCGGGGCGAGGCTCTCGCACAATATACTTGATACTTTGTGATAGTGCGGTTACCGAAATGTAGGTTACTGCCGCTACGGCTACTCGTTCGCCAAAGGAGTGCTTCGCCTTTAATCCCATAAAATCGAGTGTCAGATAGAATGCCACAGGAACATACTGCACATAGTCATCGAAGTGCAATTTCACCCCTTTACTCGTTTCGTAAAGACCGTTTTTTATGGCGAGGTTTATGCCTCGCATCGGCGAGTTTTCGCCAACACCCAAAGCGCCTATTCCGACCAATGCAACGGGAGCAACAAGTTGCTCAACACGAAAGCGAGTAGAGTATGTTTGGTTCTCTTCCCACCAATTCCCCCCCCCAAGAGGTTTTGTTTCAAGGTGCTTAAAATTAGCAGTTTGGGATGTTTTTAGTTGGTTCTTTTTAACGGCAGAAAAGTTTGTTCTGCCCGTAGCCTCAACCACCGTTAATGCCACAACTCCAACAACCATAGCGACCAATCGCAACAAGATATAGACTTTTTTTGCTACCATAACGGTGCAAAGATAGACAATTTTTAGGAATTGAGAATATGTGATAGGCTTATTAATATGACCTATTATTTAGAAGGTAGGGATTATGGGCGAGTCGGGGTGTTAAGTCGCTCCTCTTTAATCTGTTGGAGTTCGTACATACGATCACGATAGCGAGCCGCTGCAATGAAATCCAACGAACGGGCAGCACGCTCCATATCGCTTCGAGCCTGCTCAATCAAACTGTCGATGTTTGTTGATGCCTCGTAACTTGCTGCGGAGTCTGCCACAATGCGCATCTCTCCCCCCTCGGCTATCTGGTAGTTTGCGCTACCATCTGCCACGACGCTCTCTTTTGAGTCAATCAATGGGCTTGGCTGTGTCGAGTTGCGCTTTGCTTGACGAGGCATAATGCCATTTTCGATATTGTATTGTATCTGTTTTTCACGGCGACGATTGCTATCTTCTACGGTGTGGCGCATCGCTTCGGTGCAAGTTGTACCATATAACACCACTCGTCCTTTGGAGTGTCGAGCGGCACGACCAGCGACCTGTGTCATAGCGGTATAGTTGCGGAGATAGCCATTTTTATCCGCATCGAAAATCGAAACTTGTGCCACCTCTGGAAGGTCTAATCCTTCACGCAGAAGGTTTACTCCGCACAACACATCGAACATATCTGCGTGCATATCCTCGATAATCTGCACTCGCTCCAAGGTGTCGAGGTCGGAGTGGATGTAGCGACTACGCACACCCATCTTTTCGAGGTATGCCGATACCTCCTCGCACATACGCTTTGAGATTGTGGTTACAATCATCTTTTCGCCTCGTTTTACGCACGCCTCAATATCCTCCATCAGGCGGTCAATTTGGCGAGTTGAGTCGCATATTTTGAGTGCAGGGTCTACAATTCCAGTTGGGCGGATAAACTGCTCCACAACATTTGTTTCGCTACGGGTCAATTCGTATTCGGCAGGCGTTGCACTCACATAGATGGTCTGCCCTTGCAGGGACTCAAACTCCTCGAAGCGCAGAGGTCGGTTATCACGGGCTGCCGGCAAGCGAAAGCCATACTCCACAAGATTCTCCTTGCGTGAGCGGTCGCCACCAAACATTCCTCGCACTTGCGGAACGGTAACATGACTCTCGTCGATGATTATCAACATATCGTCGGGGAAGTAGTCCAAAAGGCAGAATGGGCGCATACCTGGGGCTCGACCATCGAAGTAGCGAGAGTAGTTCTCGATGCCGGAGCAATAGCCCAACTCCTTTATCATTTCGAGGTCGTAGTTTACACGCTGTTCTATGCGCCTTGCCTCCACCTCTCGCCCCTCTTTGATGAAGAATTCAATCTGCTTTTCGAGGTCTGCCTCAATGTTCAAAACCGCCTGTTCGATGCGTTGCTTGCTTGGCACAAAGAGGTTTGCAGGGTGGATATTTATCTTTTTCAGAGAGTCGAGTCGCTGACCTGTCGTAGCATCTATAAGCGCAATATCCTCAATCTCATCATCGAAGAAGGTGATGCGGTAGCAGTGGTTGCCCACCGATGAACGAACTACTATTGTGTCGCCCGACACTCGGAAAGTTGAGGGCTCCAAGTCGCCATTTACACGAGTGTATAAAATCTCTACAAGGCGATACATCAGATGCTTCATCGCCATAACATCACCCACCTTCAACTCTATCATTGTGCTGTGGAAGTCAGCGGGGTTGCCAATGCCATAGATGCACGACACGCTCGACACAACAATCACATCTCGTCTGCCCGAAAGTAGCGAGAAAGTAGCCGAGAGTCGCATACGGTCAATTTCGGAGTTTATGGCGAGGTCTTTTTCGATGTATGTATCGGTCGAGGGGATATAGGCTTCGGGCTGGTAGTAGTCGTAGTATGAAACAAAATACTCCACCGCATTCTCTGGGAAGAAGCCCTTGAACTCGCTATACAACTGTGCAGCGAGGGTTTTATTGTGGCTCAAAACAAGTACCGGGCGGTTGAGTTGGGCAATGACATTTGCCATTGTAAATGTCTTGCCAGAGCCCGTAACACCGTGGAGTGTTGCAGCAGGTGCGCCCTGTTGCAACTGCGATACCAACGCCTCAATAGCCTGGGGTTGGTCGCCCATAGGTTTATACTCCGATACAAGTTTGAAATCCATATTTCAGCGAAAAGGGGGAGTTGCTACTCGCCTATAATAAATATCGTAGGGCGTTTGTTGATGTCGGGAACACCTATTTTGCGCCACTCGCCAATAGTTGCAGTGCGGATATATTCGTTGTTCGATGTTATATCACAAGCGATGCAGAGTTTTGTCTGCGCTCCGCACGAAGCGATAATCTGCTCCGCCAATTTGGTGTTGCGATAGGGTGCTTCGATAAAGAGTTGCGATTGATGTTCTCCCGATGCACGGCTCTCCAAGCGTTTGATGGCACGAGTGCGCTCTGGCTCTTTTACGGGGAGATAGCCATTGAAGGCGAAGGATTGACCGCTCAATCCCGAAGCCATAACCGCCATAATGATAGATGAAGGACCTACTAATGGCACAACCTTGATGCCGGCACGATGACACGCCTCGACAACGAGTTGTCCTGGGTCTGCCACAGCAGGTACTCCTGCCTCGGAGATAACGCCTGCCGAGCGACCGGCATTGATTTTTGCGACCATTCGCTCAATCTCTCGTGGCGAGGTGGTGTGTTCACTCAACTCGTCGAACTCCAACTCGTCGATATGTCCCGACAACCCCGCTTTCGAGAGGAATCGGCGTGCTGAACGGAGGTTTTCGACTATGAAATAGTCGAGTGATGTTATCACCTCACGATTTCCTTCGGGTGTTACATCGTAGGGCATTGTATCCTCCGAAATCGGACAAGGTATAAGATAGAGCGTTCCTGCCATACTATTCATTTATATATATGCGTTTCACTCGCTTTGCCACCGAGGTCAAAATCTCATAAGGTATTGTGCCGAGCACAGACGCCATATCGGCTGCGGTATTTCCCTTCTCGGCAGAGAAAATTGTAACCTCGTCGCCCTCCTCAATACCTTCGATGTTGGTGATGTCAATCATACAACTATCCATACAGATATTACCGATAGTCTTTGCACGCTTGCCGCCGACAATCATCTCCCACGCTCCATTTCCGAGATGGCGGTTCAAGCCATCGGCATAGCCCACAGGTATTGTGGCAATGCGTCTGTCGCCTATTACTTTGCCGTTGCGACCGTAACCTACGGTGTCGCCATTGTGGAGTGTACGAATTTGTACTATGCGTGTACGGAGTGTCGAAACTGGCTCCAACTCCTCGCCTGCGGTGGTCGAAAATCCGTAAAGACCGATGCCTAAGCGGCACATATCGAAGCGAGCCTCCTCAAATCGCAACATCGCCTCCGATGCAGCGGCGTGGCGCAGTGGGCGGTATGGCAACGATGCCATAATTGCGTTACTTATGTGGTCGAAAGTGGCAATTTGCTCCTTCGAGAAGTTATCTTGTGCGGTATCATCTGCCACGCAGAGGTGGGTGAAGATAGTGGCAACACGCACACTCTGCGATGCACGAGCCAACTCGCTATTAAGTTGCGGAACATCACCCTCGCCAAAGCCAAGGCGGTGCATTCCGCTATCAATTTTCAGATGTATTGGGTAGTTTACCTCGCCCGTACGCTCCACAGCCCTAACAAATGAGGCGAGTGAGCGAAGCGAATATATTTCGGGTTCGAGCGAGTGGGCAATCATCGTGTCGAAACTTGCATCGTCGGCATTCAACACCACAATCGGCATCGTAATACCCCCTTCACGAAGTGCTACACCCTCGTCAGCAAACGCCACTGCGAGATATGCCACGCCCTGCTTCTGCAACATCTGCGCAACCTCCACTTCACCTGCTCCATAACTCGAAGCCTTTACCATCGCCATAAGTCGGGTTGACGAACCAATCTTCGAGCGGAAGTAGTTTATATTGCGTGTCATAGCCTGCAAATCAACCTCCAAAACGGTGGTGTGGCTATGTTGCTCCAAGCGGTGCGAAATGCGCTCCATACGGCTTGCTCGGTTACCCTTGATAAGAATTGCGTAGTCGGTAATATCAAGTTTAGAGATATTTGCCAAAGCCTCCTCTACCGATGCAAAGAATGTGCTATTTTCTCCAAAGAGTCTGCTGTTCTGCTTCAACTCTTCGCCTATGCCTACAAAGTGGCAAACTCCTGCCCCTTTTACAGCCTCTGCAACCTTTTTGCATACCTCGTTGTCGCTCTGCAAAATATCCGATAGGATAAGCATTGTTTTGCGCTGCGCTGCCACAGAGCGAAGATTGTCGAGTGCAATCGAAAGCGAGTGCAAGTCGGCGCTATATGAGTCGTCAATGATGATGGAGTTGTTGATGCCCTGCTTCACCTCCAAGCGCATTGCTACGGGTTGCAACTGCGAAAAATCGGGCTCCATATAGCCCGTTTCGGCAAAGAATGTCGCAACAATATCAGCGTTGTGCTGTGAAGCCTCATCGCCCCTATGCAAAGTTTTTGCACAGGCTGAATCTACCAGATTTCTGTCGTTATATCTTGTCAAAATTGCCTCTGCCAACTCCGAATATGCCGAGTGGTAGATGATGTTTGTTGCGTTCTGTGCAAGGAGTAACTTTTCGGAAATTTTCTCCTTCAATGAGGCAAAACCTTGTGCGTGAGCATCGCCAATCGAGGTGAAAATCACCGTGTCTGGCTCAATCATTGTGCGGAGTCGCTCCATCTCGCCCCTCTGCGAAATTCCCGCCTCGATAATTGCCACATCGTAGGTGTTATCCAACATCATAAGCGACAAGGCAACGCCCAACTGCGAGTTGTAACTGCGTGGTGAACGGAAAATCTTTGCATCGTGCGGTGCGCACTGTGCTATCCACTCCTTGACGGTAGTCTTGCCATTCGAGCCAGTAATCGCTACGACTTTGCCATTGAATTGCCTACGGTGATGTGTTGCCAGAGCCTGCAAAGCCGAAAGAGAGTTTTCTACTACTACCGCCCCACAACCCTCCGGGAGAGCAATCTCTTGCTCCACTATAAAGGCCTTAACACCACGCTCCGCAACCTCTGCGATGTGGTCGTGTGCATCGTGATTTACACCACGCATCGCCACAAAAAGTGTATCGTGCGTAATGGCATACGAGCGGCTATCTGTGGCAATGGCAGTTACCTCCAAGTCGCCACCTAAAAGGCGACCACCCACAATTTTTGCTATGTCGGAAAGGCGATACTTCATATCTTACTCCTTGAATGTTACTCTTGTTATGCCAGAGCCACCTCGGTCGGGGTGGTCAGCTATGGCACTTGCCACTTGTGGTAACGAGCGAAGGTATCTACGCACCTCCTCCTTCAATGCTCCCGTACCCTTGCCGTGCAAGATGGTTATGGTGCTTACGCCAACCATCAACGCATCATCGACCAAGGTCTGAACCTTCTCCAACGCCTCCATAACTCTCTCGCCTCGAATATCTATCTGCGAACGGAAGTTCAGGCGGCGCTGCGAAATATCTGCCGAAATTACGGTGCGAGGTGCCTCTGGGCGAGTCATTCGCTTGTACTCCGCCGAGGAGATAACCTCCAATCGTGCCGCTTCGACAGTTGTTAAAATCGCACCAAATGCCACTTGTGCCCTCTTGCCTCTAATCTCTTTTACTACACCCACGCCATTCTGACCAAACATTCGCACCTTTGCTCCCACCTCCAATGGCAAAACTGTCTTTGCAGGTTGAGTAGCCTCCTGTTTTGGCTCTACGGGGTTATTTTTGCGCTCCTCACGGCGTTGCTGGCGACGACGAAGTCGCTCCATCTCTCGCTCGATGCGCTCGTTATCTTGTGAGTTATCCGCCTCAATCTCCTCTCGGAACTCCTCAAACTCTCGGCGTAACCACTTGGTCTGCTCCTTCTCTGCTTGCGCCTCACGAATACCCTTGATTGTATTCTCAATTTGACGATTTGCTTCGGCAACCAACTCCTTGGCTTGCACCTTCGCCTCGTGAAGGATTCGGTTGCGCTCTTCACGAATGGTTGAGAGTTTCTCGCTCAACACCTGCTCCATCTCCTCCACCTTGCGGTCGGTCTGGCGTATGCGCTCACGCTTCTGCGCCCAATAGTGCTTATCTCGTGCCACCTCACGCAACTGCTTTTCCAAATCGATATGCTCCGAGCCCGCCTTCTCCTTTGCCGAGGCGATAATATCCTCCGAAAGACCTATTTTGCGCGCAATCTCTATCGCAAACGAACTACCCGGCTTTCCGCACTCCAAGCGGAACAATGGGCGAATGTTCTGCACATCGAACATCATCGCTCCATTCGTTACCCCTTCGTGATTTGAGGCGTAGTATTTGATGTTGGAGTAGTGGGTGGTGATAACACCATAACAGCCGCTCGCCACCAACTTTTCGAGTATAGCCTCGGCTATGGCTGCACCAATCACCGGCTCTGTTCCAGAGCCAAACTCATCAATCAGCACCATCGTATGCTTGTCCGCACCTGCCACCATCGCCTTCATATTCAGGAGGTGTGATGAGTAGGTCGAGAGGTCGTTGTCGATGGATTGCTCATCTCCTATATTTATATATATCTTGTTGAACACGGGGAGTTCACTCGCCTCCGATGCAGTAATCGGGAAGCCACATTGGAACATATATTGCAACAAGCCTATCGTCTTCAAACATACTGACTTTCCTCCCGCATTAGGTCCCGAAATAACGAGTATGCGCTTGGTAGCATCCAACTCGGCATCGAGTGGAATAATTGTACGCTTGTGGCGTTTGAGCGACTGTGCCAACAATGGGTGCTTTGCGGTGTGTAGTACCAGGTGGTCATCAGTAGAGATTATCGGCTTTGTTGCTCCGTTCTCCAACGCCCAACGAGCCTTTGCTCGCACCATATCGACCACCGCCATAAACTCCTCGGTGCGCTCCACATCCTTTATGTCGAGGCGTACAACATCGGTGAAGGCGGTCAATATACGGACAATCTCCCTACGCTCCTCGTACTCCAATTCACGCAGCATATTATTCAACTCCACCACTTCGGCAGGTTCGATATAGAAGGTCTTTCCCGTTGCCGATTCGTCGTGAATAAAGCCGTTCAACTTGCGTTTATTTCCAGCCGAAACAGGAATTACCGCACGACCATCACGAATTGAAATCGAAGCGTCGGCATCGACTATGCCACTCGACTTTGCTGACTGCAAAATCGCTTGCAGTCGCTTCGACACTTGTCCCTCGTGGCGGCGAATTTGAGTGCGGATATTTCGCAACTCCTCCGATGCACCATCTCGCACTACGCCCTTATCGTCGATGATACGGCGAATATCTGCCACGATATTCCAGAGAGCCTTTACGGGCTTTGCAAGTGAGGTGAGTGTTGGGTATCGCTCCTCATTGCTCTTGTGCAGGAACTGCACGAAGTCGCCAGCCGAAATTAGCGCCTTGCCCAACTGCACAACTTCTGCTACCTCCAAGAATGTTCCCTCGACTTTTGCTTTTTCGATAATATCGGCAATGTCGTAGAACTCTTCGGTTGGAGCCTCACGCTCGGTGAGTAACACCTGACGCATCTCCTCTGCCAGGTTGTGGCGACGCTCCAACTCTCGCAAGACATTGGTAAATCCCTCACTTGCAAGCAAATCACGAGCGTGCTGCATCGTACACGATGCAACCACCTGCTCACGAATGGTCGAAAAACCAATCTTCGCCTCGAAGTTTTCAGGATATATGACAGTCTTAGGGGCTATCACCGTTTACTCTCCTTATTATTTCTTTGCCGCTTGCTTCTTCGCCTTGTCGGCAGCCTTTGCAGCCTTATCTGCCTGCTTCTCCTCGTAGGTTTTCTTGCCAAATACGGTTACATTGATGTAACGCTTTGGATTCTCCTTCAAGTCAGCCAAGAGGAGCGACAAGTTCTGCGAAGCCTGTGCCAACTCCTTGTACAACTTCTCGTCAGATACGAGGTTGCCAATCGAGCCGCTGCCACTATTAACCTTCGCCAAGAGGGCATTTACCTCGTTGATTGTCTGCGCCAACTTCTCGCCACTATGTTGCTCGTTCAAAGCCTTTGTTACCGAATTGATGTCGGTGATGATGCTATCCAACTTTGAGCCATTCTGGTTGAGCGTAGCGCAGAAACCATCGATATTGCCGATGATGTTCGACTTTTTGAGGTCAGCCATAATAGCGTTGAGGCTAGCAACCGTCTTGGTCAAATTCTTCGAGTTGTTGTCCACCAAAGAGTCCACTCCCTCGATTGTTTGGTTGAGGTTGTCTAGCAAATCTGCAACCTTCACCTTAATATCACCCAACTCGGCAGCCAAAGTGTCGAACATATCGAGTGTAACACCTGTTTGGATTGCCTCTCCATTTTTGAGATAGTCAGTAGCCTCGCCAAGTTTAATCTCGATAGACTTGCCACCCATCAAACCTGCGCTAAACATCATTGCACGAGAGTCGGTTGGAATGTCAAACTTGTTGTCGATAGAGAGATTAACATCTACACCTCCCTTTTCGAGATTAATTTCAACACCGGTAACCTGACCAACCTTTACACCGTTAATTACTACTGCTGCCGCATCCTGCAAGCCATTTACCTGCTCGTAGTGAGCAATGTAGGTGCGACTGCGACCAAACACATCGAGTCCACTCAAAAAGCGGATACCCGCCCAAGCACAAAGCAGTATTGCTACTGCATAAATTCCAATTTTAACCTCTTTTCTCATCTTTTCTATAACTCTGTTTGTGATTTATCTCTGTTTAGGGGCATACTTCTCGGTACGCCAATCCTTGATTACTCCACTCCAATTCAGACCGTAGGCGTAGTCGTATATATTGCCATCAGCATCCTTATAGCACTTCATATCAAATGGCAAGTCCTCCTTTTGCTCCTCTACGGTGCGCATATCCTTCGGCATTTGCACTGGAAGCAATCCTTGCGGCTCTGCCTTACCTGCGATAATCTCCATAAATGCCTGATTTTGCACCTCGAAGCCAATGAGAATAGCATCTGCCGCCTTCTCAATCTCGTGGAAGCACATAGGGCGCTCTGCCGCTACAACTACAATTACCGGTTTTTTGCCCATCGCTTTGCGGGTTTCGAGTACAGTTGTCATCTCAACTTTGTTGTGAGTAACCACCGTCTTACCATAGTATGAACGATTGGTAAAATTCTCCTTTGGATCGCCACCGGCAAGACTCTGCTTGCGAGCATATTTTGCGGTGTAGTCGTCATACTGCAACGATATAGGTGTGTAGCCACTACCACCAGCCTCAATGTCGCTTTTGTGGTGTCCTCGGTCTACGGTTGGCGCCTGAATAAATACGAGTGCAACATCTGCCTCGGCAGGATTTTCCACCACATCGAAATACTTGTTCACAAGGTTGAGGCTGACGCCATAACTTTCGTAAGGCTCACCCTTTATGCGGTCGCTCCATTGACTATATACGCCTTTGTAGGTGCGCTTCGGAACATACACCTTCAAACGCCCATTGAGTGGGAGTGTCTGGGCGTGATTTTTCAGCATTATCACCGATTTCAACTGCGCAGCAAAGCCTTCATTCATAAACTCTTTGCATCCTACTACCGCCTGACTCTTTGCAGGTTCGAGATAGGCATTCTCGAACAATCCGGTGCGGAATATATTCATCAAAAGGCGTACTGCCGACTCCTCAAATCGGGCACGAATAGCCTCCTCGCCAAACTTCTCTTTTCCGAGTTGGTAGGCTTCGATTATGTGCTTGGTGCTATTTACGCCACCATATTGGTCAACGCCCACCATCAAGACTTGGAGATAGCGCTCCGCAGCGGGCATACTCTCCAAACCCCAAGGCTTGCCCGTGTTGCGGTGCAAATTCTCATACTCATTTACAATGCCCCAATCGGTGCAGATTACGCCCTTGTAGTTGTACTTTGTGCGGAGCAAATCTTTGATGATGTATTCGCTATATCCGTTTGCCACATTCTTGCCCGAAGGGTCCTGATTGTACGATATGGTGTAGTAAGGCATTACTGCCGAAGCCTGCTCGGTACCTCCGTTGAGTTTGAATGCACCCTCGGTGAATGGGAGGAGATGCTCCTCGAAGTTATTGCCAGGGTATACGGCATACTTTCCGAACGAGAAGTGTGCATCACGACCAGCCTCGCCTGTGCCACCGCCTGGCCAGTGCTTAACCATAGCATTTACGCTATTTCCACCCCACGCACCCTCACGAGCATCCTCGCCCTTCGAGGTCTGGAAGCCATCGGAGTAGGCACGAGCAAAGTCGATAGCCAACTTCGAGCCCTCGCCAAAGGTTGCCATTGCTCTGCGCCAACGAGGCTCGGTGGCGAGGTCAATTTGTGGCGATAGGGCAGTTGCCATACCCAAGTTGCGATACTCGGTCGAAGCCACCTCGCCAAAGCGCAACGCTACGGCAGGATCGAAGGTCGCCGCCATACCGAGCAGTCCTGGCCAAACCGATATTTTACCTCCACTACCAGCATTGAACTCGTCGTCGGCGATGAGTCCGTGGCGTGGGTCAGAGGAGTTGTTGGCAGGAATACCGTGGTCGAGTCCCTCGCACAACGCCTGTACCTTGTTATTCCACTCGGCAGCGATGTAGGGGCTCTCCACCTTGGTGATAAGGATGTGGCGGACTTTGTCCTCCACGATGAACTTAATCTGCTGATCGGTCAAATCCTCTGGTGAGGCGAAAGATTCGCTAAACACCTTTCTGTTGTATGTTCCCTTCTTTTTGCCATCTTCACGAGCAGGCAACTGCTGATGCGAGGAGTAGAGCATCAATCCCGCAATCTCCTCAATCGAGAGTTGCGATGCTAAATCCTTGGCTCGCTCCTCCGACGAGAGTCGCCAATCTTCGTATTTGTCGAGCTTTCCGTTGCGATTTAAGTCCTTGAATGCAAAACCCTCAACCGCCAAGATTTTAACACCCGAATGGAGGTTGTAGCCGAGCGTTGCACCGCCTTGCTGTGCAATCTCAACATAATCGCCCTTGTCAACCTTTTGGTATTTCGGCTGAGCAATCGCTACGGTTGCGAGCAATATCGCACCTACTGTTACAATTCTCTTTCTCATAGTTCGAAGGTTTTATTATTTCTTGTCGAAGGTTATAATAAATGCCTGTGGAAACTCTTTGCGCACCTGTTCAATATGTTGTTGAGCAGTAGCCTTGTCGGCAAAGTCGCCATAGCAGTACTTATATTTCAGCGCACTTGTACTCTCCAATATCCACGCCTTGCCTCGGTAACTTTTCAGTTCGGGGTGGTTGGTTGGAATCTGCTTCACACTCGCCATCAACTGAATGGCATATCGTTTGACAGTGGTAGGCGGAGTCTTTGGCTTCACCTCTTCTTTCACTTGCTCCTTCGGTTGTGCCTTCACTTGCTCCTTAGGCTGTGCCTTTGGTTGCGTTTTTGGCTGTTGAGGAGTGGCTGCATTGTCAATGAGCAGGGCTCGATTAACATTTTCGACATATCGCTTCACAGCACGGAAAATTGCACCTGCAATCTCCTTCTGTCCCTTTTCGGATGTTATATGCTTCAAATCTTCTGGATTAGACATAAAGCCAATCTCGGTCAAAACACTCGGCATATCGGTGGCATACAAAACCTTCAATGGCTGTTTGCGTACGCCTCGGTTTTGGTAGCCGAGTTTTACATACTCCTCCTGAATGAGTCGAGCCATCATCTCGCTATACTCGCCGTATGTAAATTGCAGGTTTTGAATGTAGGCACGCACTATTGCTGCGGTCTGCTGATCCGACATATCGAGCAACTCGTCCTGATTGTTAAGGTAGAGGGCATTCTGATTTGCCCTCTGCTCTCGGCTGCTCTCGCCCATAATTAGTGTCTCGACACCTCGCACCTCACTATTGCGGTGGGCGTTAGAGTGGATGGAGATGAAGAGGTCGCCACAACCAAAGTGTGCAATATCCGCACGAGTTTGCAAATCTTCGGCAAGTACCGTCGAGAAGTGCATATCGGTTTTGCGAGTGTAAATAACCTTTATGCCTGGAAGATTCTTTTCGATGAGAGCGCCAACTTTGAGAGCGACTTGCAGATTTATATTCTTCTCTGCGATATTGCCATAGGTAGCACCTGGGAAGCGAGAGCCTCCGTGTCCGGCGTCAATTACAATAACCTTCACACCTTCCGCAACATTTTCTGCGCCAAATCCGTTGTAAGGGAGTGACAGCGCAAACAGAGCCAAAAGGGGGCATAACAGTCGAAACCTTCTCACAAAGTTTGTCATATAGACTTTTTTTACTATCTTTACCCGCCGAAAAAACGCGTGCCCGTGCGTAATAGGGGGCATTTTTGGCGTTTTTGCCGACTTGTCGGCAAAGGTACGAAAAATTTTGGAATTTTTGAAACATTTTAGGCTGAAATATCTCGTTTTGCTGGTAATCGCTATGGCGATGGCTCAAATTGTGCTCGTATCGGCTACTCCAAGACCTCTCTTGGAGCAGCGCTCTGTTGGCGCACAAAAGAGCGATTCGCTTGCGCCTGTTGTTGCACCAGTTGCACCTATTGCTCTCGATAGCACCAAACAAGCACTTTTGGCTCAGCGCCGAACAAGGCGAGTAAGACGATTGGGCGACTCGCTTCTGTCGAAGTCAAGAGAGCGAGATTCGGTTGTTGTTGCCGACAGCCTTGCTATGCGTGATAGTACCGCCGTAAAGGCACTTTCGCAACGAGATACCACCGCTCGCAAAAAGAAGAGTGGCTCTCCGATAGAGCAGATTATTTCGGGTAAAAATAGCGATTCGCTCTACTACGATGTACTCAATAAAAAGGTCTACATCTACAATCAGGGCGATGTGAAGTACGAGAATATGGGACTCCAAGCCGACTATATGCAGATTAATATGGCGACGAAGGAGATTTATGCCTACGGAAAGGTCGATACTACTGGTGGCGAGAAGAAGAATACCCACCCGGTATTCAACGAGGGAGGCTCGTCATACACAATGGACACCATCACCTACAACTTTGGTTCGAAGAAGGCCTTTATTCAGGGTGTAGCAACCAAGGAGGGCGATGGCTGGCTGGTTGGAGGTCAGATTAAGAAGATGCCTGACAACTCAATCAACATCCGTCAGGGTAAGTATACCACTTGTGAACATACCGACCACCCGCACTTCTACCTTGCAATGACCAAGGCGAAGGTTATTCCTGGCAAGAAGATTATCACTGGCCCTGCATATCTTGTTATGGAGGATGTGCCAATCTACTTTGCTTGTATTCCGGAGGGCTTTTTCCCAATAAACCTTGGTCCCAAGTCGGGTTTGTTGATGCCGTCGTATGGTGAGGATGCTTCACGAGGCTTCTTTATCCGAGGTCTGGGTTACTACTTCATCATCAACAAGCATATGGACCTTGCCCTGACGGGAGGTATCTATACGCTCGGCTCGTGGGAGGTTAGCGCCTCTTCACGCTACGCCAAGCGTTATAAGTTCCGTGGAAATGTAGACTTCGATTTCTCCTCGATTAAGACAGGAGATAAGGGCGAGGCTGACTACATCAAGCAGAACAACTTCAAATTTATGTGGACCCACTCGCAGGATCCAAAGGCAAATCCAGGCTCGACATTCTCCGCCTCGGTAAACCTCTCTTCGAGTGGATATTCGAGATACTCGGCGACCACACTGAATGACATCTTGGCTACACAGACCAACTCCTCGATTTCGTACTCCAAGAGTTGGGCGGGTACACCATTCTCACTCTCGATGAACCTCTCCGTATCGCAGAACTCAAAGACACGACAGTTGGCTGTTACATTGCCAAACATATCGTTCAATGTGGCTCGTGTCTACCCATTCAAGCGCAAGGATGCGATGGGTAAGCAGCGTTGGTACGAGAAGATAGGTTTTACCTATTCGGCAAAATTGACCAACTCGGTAACATCAGCCGAGAAGGATCTCTTCACGATGCAGACCTTGAAGAATATGCGTAACGGAGTGGAGCATACGCTGCCTATTTCGACCTCGATAAACCTCTTCAAGTACATTAACATCTCGCCATCGTTCAACTACTCGGAGCGTTGGTACTTCTCGCGTCAAAATCAGCAGTGGAACCCCGAGACAAATCAGGTCGAAACTCTCGACCCTGAATATGGATTCTACCGCATCTACAACTATAACGCCTCAATATCCGCTAATACTACCATCTACGGTATGTGGCAGATGAAGAGTAAGACCGCCAAAGTTCAGGCTGTACGCCACACCATAACCCCGCAGGTTGGATTCTCGTATGCGCCAGATTTCAGCAAGCAGAAGTATGGCTACTACAACACCGTACAGACCGACTCTCTCGGAAACTACAAGGTCTACTCGCCATACTCTAATCAGCCGTATGGTGTACCGGGTGCTGGTCAGCAGGCGAACTTGAACTTCTCGCTCTCGCAGTCGCTCGAAATGAAGGTTTTGTCGAAGCGTGATACCTCGGGCGTGAAGAAGATTAAGTTGATTGACGAGTTGCGCATCAGTGGCTCTTACAACTTCTTGGCGGACTCTATGGGATTGTCGAACTTGCCGGTGTCGTTCCGTACAACCATCTACGGCAACTTCGGATTGAATCTCTCGTTCACGCTCGATCCATACGAGGTTACACCTCAGGGTAAGCGCTACAATCAACTTATGATTAAGCGAGGCATTTTAGGTCGTATTACGAGCACAGGTTGGAGTTTTGGATACACCTTCAAATCACGACAAGACAAATCAACCCCTGCGGCAAACGACATCAACTCCATACCACCGGAGTACTTCAATCCATTCTCCGACCCGTATGGTTTGATGGACCCTACGCTGCGAAGGCACTATATGGCGAGTTCGTATTACGACTTCTCGATACCGTGGAACTTGGGATTTAACTATGTTATCAGTTACAGCATCTCCTATGTGAACAACGGCACAACGGGCTTCAAACGCAATGTGTCGCAGACAATCGGTTTCAACGGTAGTGTGAACCTAACGCCAAAGACGGGTATCACCTTCACTTCGGGATTTGATATACAGAACCGCAAACTGACCACAACTTCAATCTCCATAACCAGAGATTTGCACTGTTGGCAGATGTCGTTTGTGTGGATTCCATTCGGAACGCACAAGAGTTGGAGTTTCAACATCGGTGTGAAGGCGTCGTCGCTTGCCGACTTGAAGTACGATAAGAGTCAGTCGATGTATGACAATCTCTTCTAACGGAAGAGGTGCAAAATTCGGAACGGTACATCTTTTGTGCAACTACAATTATAGAGAACGATAAAATTATTAGATATGACAAAGAAAACATCAGAAAATCAGACAGTTGAGGAGCGTGAAGGCTTTGTAGAGGGCGAGGGCTATCCAAATTGCGAGGGTGAGCCTTGTGCCAATATGGCAGAGGAGGAGAGTGGCGATGCTGACACTGTGGCAGAGGAGCAACCTGCCGAGCCAAAGGCGGAGGAGATAGATTGGAAAGACCGCTATATCCGTTTGCAGGCGGAGTTCGACAACTTCCGTAAGCGCACCTTGCGTGAGAAGATGGCTCTCATCGAGTCGGGCGGTAGCGATGTTTGGAAGGCTGTATTGCCTGTGCTTGACGATATGGAGCGCGCCATTGCTGCATCGGAGAAGAGCGAGGATATTAACGCTCTGCGTGAGGGCGAAAAACTCATCTACAACAAGTTTGTTGATATTATGCGACAGAAGAGTGTTGTGGAGATAGAGGCTCTTGATGTCGAGTTCAACCCCGATTTGCACGAGGCAGTGGCACGATTTGCCGCAGGCGAGGAGAAGTCGGGCAAGGTTATCGATGTTGTTCAGCGTGGCTACAAGCAGGGCGAGCAGGTGTTGCGCTACGCAAAGGTTGTTGTAGGCGAATAAGGAATAGTTAGGAGTTAGAAGATAGGAGTTGAAAAATAATTCTCAATCCTCAATTTTCAATTCTCAATTATGAAATTTTTATGGCAGAAAAGAGAGATTATTACGAGGTGTTGGGCGTCGAGAAGAACGCCAATGCCGATGAGATAAAGAAGGCGTATCGCAAGGCAGCGATAAAGTATCACCCCGACAAGAATCCGGGCGATAAGGAGGCCGAGGAGAAGTTTAAGGAGGCTGCCGAGGCGTACGATGTGTTGTCGAACGAGGAGAAGCGTGCCCGCTACGATAGATTTGGTCACGCAGGTATGTCGGGTGCTGCGGGTGGAGCAGGCGGCTTTGGCGGCGGCTTTGGCGGTGGCTTCTCGATGGAGGATATATTCTCGCAGTTTGGCGACATCTTTGGTGGACACTTTGGCGGTGGCTTTGGTGGCGCACGAGGTGGCGGTCGCTCGGTAAATCGAGGCTCGGATATCCGTGTACGCATCAAGTTGACACTCGCAGAGATTGCCGAGGGTACTGTCAAGAAGATAAAAGTGAACAAATATATCGCTTGCGACAAGTGCGGCGGTCACGGAGCAAAGGATTCGTCTTCGTTCTCGACCTGTTCGCAGTGTAATGGTTCGGGTTATGTTGTAACTGTTCAAAACACCTTCTTCGGTCGTATGCAGTCGCAGTCTGTCTGCCCAACTTGCGGTGGCGAGGGTAAAATTATTACAGCCAAGTGCGACAAGTGTGGTGGCGAGGGCGTAGTTCGTGACTCGGAGGTTATCGAGATTAAAGTGCCTGCTGGCGTGGGCGAGGGTATGGCTTTGACCGTTTCGGGCAAGGGAAATGCTGCTCGCCGTGGAGGTATCAATGGCGACTTGATTGTCGTTATCGAGGAGGAGCACAACCCTGAGTTGTTGCGCGATGGCAACAACCTTATCCACAACCTCAATATCACGGTTGCAACAGCAATACTTGGAGGAGAGGTTGAGGTGCCAACCATCGAGGGCAAGGCGAAGATTAAAATTGCCCCCGGAACTCACGCTGGTAAGGTATTGCGCCTTCGTGGCAAGGGCTTGCCAGATGTAAATGGCTATGGCCGAGGCGATATTATGGTAGTGGTGGATATTACCATTCCTACATCGCTCACTTCGGAGGAGAAGAAGTTGGTTAAGGAGTTGGCTGACAAACCTCACTTCAAGGAGGCGGAGAGCACCGAGAACCAGAATATATTTGAGAGAATGAAAAACTTTTTCAGATAGTTTGAGGCTCTTTTTGGCATCTTTTCATTTTTGTCGCTTGGAAATAGGCCCACTATTACCTTCGCTCCAAAAATGAAAGCCTGCTCAAAAATAGTTCTCAAACAGATAGGAAATAGGAGATAGGAATTAGGAGTTGATTTTTTAATTCTCAATCCTCAATTCTCCATTCTCAATTTTTAATTTTTAATTTGGTCTATGGGACTCTTCACACCGGTAAAGAAGCACGCCAATAAATTTCGCTATATTCCGCGATACTACGACCCTGAGAAGGAGCGCCGAGAGCAACGCCGTAGGGAGTTGCACGGCACATCTTCCGAGCAGGAGGGGCAGGAGTACCAGCCCGGACAGTATATCCGCACACAGCGTGAGGCAAGAAGAGCAGCACAGAGTAAGGGGGAGAGCCGTAAAACCCCCTCAATGGTAATTATGATGCTCTTGGCATTGGCGGTCATTATTGTCTATATGCTCTATCCTCGCATTGTCGAGGCGTTCACTGCGGCTCGTACAACACCTGAGGAGCGTGCGAAACAGGAGATTGAGGAGTTCAATCCATACACACCAATTACGATAGTACCAAACGATTATAAAGAGGAGTAGAAGCAGTGGCAGATTGCATTAAGTTACTACCTGAAATAGTTGCCAACCAGATTAAGGCTGGCGAGGTTGTCGAGTCCCCTTCATCGGTGGTGAAGGAGATGATGGAGAACGCCATAGATGCAGGGGCTACGGAGGTTACCGTAAACTTTGTAAATGGAGGTCGTGACCTCGTGCAGATCATCGACAATGGTCGAGGAATGTCGCCCGTAGATGCAAGAATGGCTTTCGAGTGCCACGCAACAAGTAAAATTGCATCGCTTGATGACATATACGCTCTGCACACCTTTGGTTTTAGAGGCGAGGCTCTATCTTCGATTTCGGCGGTTTCGCAGGTGGAACTTATCACACGCCAAGCCGACTGCGAGGTGGGTACGCAGACCATTATCAATGGTGGCGAGTTCGTGTCGCAAACCCCCATTGCGGCTGAGGTGGGCTCGCAGTTTTTGGTGCGCAACCTCTTCTATAACACCCCTGCACGACGCAAGTTTATCAATAGCAAGGAGTCGTCATTGTCGTCGGACATCAAGCGTGAATTCCGTCGTGTGGCGTTGTGCCACCCTGAGGTTGCTTGTACATTGATGAACAATAGCGCACCGATTTACTCTTTGCCCGTATCGTCGCTTGTGGAGCGCATAGTGGGCATTATGGGTAATGCCACTCGTCGCAACTTGTTGGAGGTGGATGTCGAAACAACCATTGCCTCGGTTAAGGGCTATGTTGGTCGCCCCGAGACTGCTCGTAACAATTCGAGCGAGCAGTATATGTTCGTAAATGGTCGCTTCTTCCGCTCTCCATATCTCAACAAGGCGATTACCAAGGCGTACGAAAAGTTAATTCCCGAGAAGGGTTATCCAACCTTCTTCCTCTATATTACGGTCGATGCCGAGCGTGTGGATGTGAACTGCCACGCCCAAAAGACCGAGGTTAAGTTCGCCGATAACGAGGCTATTTGGCAGATATTGAACGCTGCTGTGCGAGAAACGCTCGCCAAGAATGGCGCAATGCCGTTGATTGACTTTGAGTCGGAAGAGGTGGTTGATATTCCTGTTGCAACGCACGGTGTAAGATATGCTGAACCTCCTGCTATTACCAAAGTGAACTACAACCCATTTGCCGATATGTATGGCTCGGAAGGCGGCAGTGTGAAGGGTTCGGGCGATGGTTGGTCATCCATACCTTCTATTTCGTCGGAGTTTGATATGGCCTCTTCGATAGATTTTGGCACTATGCCAAAGGCTGCTGATGCCGAGTTCGACTACTTGGAGTCGGGCGAAGGTGAGGAGCAGTCGTTGGGCTTGGATATTGAGAGCAAGGAGGAGCCGCAGAGTATCTCTCTCTGCTGTGGTCGTTATGGCGTAGCAGCCTTCGCTTCGAAGATGGTTGTGGTCGATTTGACAAGGGCGCACGAAAGACTTCTCTACAACCACTATTTTGCCTCATTGCAGAGTGGCCATTCGGTGTCGCAGCAACTACTATTTCCGGAGTTGCTAACCCTCACCGAGGAGGAGTACGACCTCTTGGAGGAGTTTTCGGTGGATATGGCATCACTCGGCTTTGAGATTAAGGCACAGGGCAACAATACGGTTGAGGTGTATGGTATACCTGCCGATGTGAGCACCGAGCAACTCGATAGGGCAGTTTACGACCTATTGCAGAGTTTGAAATTGCCGCAGTCGGTGGTTGAGATGCGTCGCAACGCCTTGGCACAGACTTTGGCGCATAGCGCAGCGGCGGGGAAGGGCTACTTCTCGCAGGAGGATGCCGAGCGACTGACCACGCAGATTCTTGCTGCTGGCGAGTGTTATACCGCTAATGGCAAGCGCATTGTTTCGGCGTGGGCGCTCTCCGATATTAAGAATTTATTTGAATAGAAAGCACTATGAATCCATATTTCAAGACACCCCCAGTGGTGAAAAACCTTATCATAGCCAACTGCGTATTGTATTTGGCTATGATGCTTATACCTGCGGTAAATCACTTTTGCAAAGAGTATCTGCAACTTTGGTGGACAAATATAGTGAATGCGCCAGAGTTTCATAGTTACCAATTCGTAACCTATATGTTTCTCCACGCAGGCTTTGGACACCTCTTCTCGAATATGTTTGCGTTGTGGATGTTTGGTCGCACCTTGGAGTATGAACTCGGCTCGCAAAGATTTCTGACCTACTATATGGTCTGCGGAATTGGCGCTGCATTGATTCAGATAGGTGTGGCTTCGTTGTTTGGAGAGAATTTGACCTTGGTGGGTGCTTCGGGTGCGGTATTTGGTTTGTTGCTGGCATTTGGAGTTCTCCACCCGAACAATATGATATATATCATTCCGCTACCATTCCCTATTAAGGCTAAATGGTTCGTGTTGGGTTATGCTGTATTGGAGATTTTACTCGGCTGGTCGCCTCTCAATACGGGCGTGGCACACTTCGCCCATGTTGGTGGTATGTTGTGGGGATTGCTTTTGCTCCTTTGGTGGCGCAAGCAACGCAAAATTTTCTTCTAAATAATTATGGCAGAGTACTATTCCAATAGCATTAGCCGAAAGAGGCGTCGTCAGAGAAAGAGTTATAGCGGCAAGGAGTTCGCTCTAATTCTCCTCGATGTGGTGGTTCTAATTATGATGCTGGGACTTATCTCTGCCTCCGTAATAGCGATTATCTGCCAATATATCTCACCTGTAAAGAGTGGTGTTTTGTCTATCGTTGCGCTCGGAGCCCCTATCATCTATCTGCTCGATATTGTGGTGATGTTCTATTGGGTGGTGCGTTGGCGCTGGTATCGTGCAGTTGCGATGATGGCGGTAGTGGTTGTGGGTATGTTCTACCTCCCCCGCTACTACAAATTTGAACTCGACCGCAAATACGACACCTCCTATGTAGAGCGACGCTTCACAAAGGTTATGACCTACAATGTGTTGGAGGGTAAGGACGAGGAGTTGCCTGCATATATAGCACAAAACAACCCCGACATTCTCTGTTTGCAGGAGATGGTCGATTTGGCTAATTTAGAGGTTTTGTGCGACAAGTATAATACCACCAAACAAGATGGTGATGGCGTTGGCAATCAGATATTTACACGATATAGAATTATTCGCAGCGGAGAGATAAACGGATTGCATCGTCGCAATGGAGTTTGGGCAGATTTAAGGGTTAAGGAGGACACCATAAGAGTTGTGGCTCTGCACCTTCAATCGACCTCTATTCGTCCAGAGGACACTCGCTTTATAGAGAGGCACAAATACCTCGTAGATAGCGAGCGAGAGGAGCGATTTCGTAGCATCGCATCTCGCCTTGTCGAGAACAATCGCAAACGAGCCGAGCAGGCCGAGGTGGTGGCTCAGTTTCTGGCAACTTCGCCCCATACGACAATTGTTTGTGGCGATTTCAACGATGTTCCTCTCTCCTATACCTACAACACCATATCTAATGGTGTTGAGGATACTTTTTCGAAGATGGCAACCGGCTTTACCTACACCTACAACACCCTCTATGGGCTGTTGCGCATAGACAATATCTTGGTGTCGCCTTCGGTCGAGGTTGTATCGTATGAGGTAGATAATACGGTGCAATTTTCGGATCACTTTCCAGTTATTGTAAGGGTAAAATTTAACAAGACTCTATAATGAAGAAGACAAAATTTCTTCCGTTGGCAGTAGCGCTTCTATTTTGCGGATGCGCAACCGAAATGATTGAGTGTGAGGTGGCGGATAAAACCACCACCCTCATGGTTACTTCAAGTAAACCTCGTACACAACTTGGAGAGTTTAACGATGGCGTGTGGAGTCTGGTGTGGAGCGAGGGAGATTGCCTTGCAGCCAATGGCAATAGTTCGTCGGAGGCTCGCATAAGTGCCGAAAACCCAAGCCTTGCACAGTTCTCTTTCGTGGGCGATTTGACCTACCCTTGCAACCTCCTCTATCCTGCACATTTCTATACCGATGCCACCACTATAACCCTCCCTGCAACGCAGGAGGCGGCTATTGATAAGTTCGCAACAAACACCTTGCCTATGGCGGCGGTATTGGCGGAGTCGGGTGGCAAAACCACTATGCAGCATCTGATGGGCGCAGTGTGCGTTCAGTTGCTGTTGGCCGAGGAGTCGGTCTTGGAGCACGGATCCCACTTGATTAAGAGAGTGGAGTTTTCGGGCAATAATAGAGAGCAGGTGTCGGGTGCCTTCGAGATAGACTACACCACAGCAACTCTCACTCCGATTGCGCAGGGCATCAAGGATAATCGTTCCGTAAGGGCTCGTGCAGAGCGTATGCTCTCTACCACCGAGCCAGTAAAGATATATGTTGTTGTTCCTGCACGAGAGTATAGTTCAGGTTTCACTGTTCGAGTAGTTGATCAGGCAGGTCACTATATGGATATAAAGCGAGAGGGTAGTGTAACCATTCACAAGGGCAGATCCCTCAAACTTAAACCCGTTAGATTTGTATCGGAGGGTACAATTATTGGTGTAATCATATAATTGAAGAATCTGTCTAACAAGGCTCTTTTGGCATCTGCCTTGCCTTAGAAAAGAATGGGGGAGTTCAATCAAACTCCCCCATTCTATTTTATAATGTAAAATGTTAATACCTCTTTACAAATTCGAAGTCCAAGAGTCGGCGGCGCAGGTCGGCACTCTTGACTCGGATACGCACCTTATTACCAATGGTAAAGATTGTGCCTGTGGCGTGTCCGAATACCTCGTAACGCTCCTCGTCGAATTGGTAGTAGTCCCCCGGAATATCACGCATCAGCATCATACCCTCAACAATCGAATCCTCCAATTCCACGAAGATTCCCCACTCACTCATTCCGGAGATATGACCATCGAACTCCTCACCGATTTTGTCAGCCATAAACTCCACCATCTTATACTTTATTGAGGCACGCTCCGCCTCGGAGGCGATAACCTCACGCTCAGAGCAACGCACGCACAACGACTCGTGCATATCCTTATCCGCCGAGCGTTTGCCATCGAGGTAGCGTTGCAACAGACGATGCACCATCATATCGGGATAACGACGAATGGGCGATGTGAAGTGGGTGTAGTATGGGAACGCCAAACCGTAGTGGCCGATATTGTCGGTGGTGTAGACCGCCTTTGCCATCGAGCGAATGGCGAGTGTCGAAACGACATTCTCTTCGGGTTTGCCTTTGATTGTTGCGAGCAACTTGTTCAACTCCTTGGCTGCGGCATTGCCCTTGTCGATTGGCGACTTGAAGATGTGTCCAAAGCGTAGGATAAACGAACAGAAACGCTCGAACTTGTCGCTATTTGGCACATCGTGAACTCGGAAAATCATCGTGCGTTCCTTACCGTGCGCTCGTGCGCAGAACTCCGCCACACGACGGTTTGCCAAGAGCATAAACTCCTCGATAAGTTGGTTAGCCTCCTTCTGCACCTTGAAATATACCCCCGTAGGCTTGCCCTTTTCGTCGAGGTGGAACTTCGCCTCTCGGCGTGAGAATGCAATCGCACCCTTGCGGAAACGCTCCTTGCGAAGTGTTTGGGCGAGGTTGTGCATAGTCAAAATCTCCTCCTTCATATCGCCCTCGCCACTTTCGATTACTTTTTGAGCCTCCTCGTATGAGAAGCGGCGGTCGGAGTGAATCACGGTGCGACCAAACCACTCCTGCAAGATTTTGCCCTTCTCGTCAATGTGGAAAACGGCAGAGAATGCGAGTTTATCTTCGTGAGGGCGCAACGAGCAGAGGTCGTTGCACAACCTTTCGGGCAACATCGGAATAGTTCTATCAACCAGATAGACCGATGTTCCTCGCTCTATCGCCTCGTCGTCGATTGTCGAGTCGGGGCGAACATAGTGGGTTACATCGGCAATATGAACTCCAACCTCCCACTTGCCCTCGCCAATCTTTTGTATCGAGAGTGCATCGTCGAAGTCCTTTGCATCTGCCGGGTCTATCGTGAGGGTTGGCACATTGCGCATATCCCTGCGCTCGGCAATATCTCGCTCGGTGATGCGACCATCGATGGCATTTGCCGCCTTCTCGACCTGCTCCTCAAACTTGTAAGGCAGGTTGTATTCGAGCAAAATGGCGTGCATCTCGGCGTCGTTATCGCCCGAAGCACCGAGGATATCTACCAACTCGCCCTGTGGCAGGCGGTCGCCATCGCGCCAATCGGTGATGCGTACCGCCACCTTGTCGTCTTGCTTGATGTCGGGGTATTTCTTGAGCGAAATAGCGATATCGACAGGCATCTTGCGCGAGTCGGGAACGACAATCGCCATACTCTTTGATGCTATCTCCACACGTCCTGCATAGCAACGCGGCGAGCGCTCCAACACCTTCGCAATCTCGCCCTCCTTGGCGCCATTGCGCGAGGTGTGGGTTACGATAACCTCCACGCGGTCGCCATTCAAGGCGTTGCGGGTGTTGCGCTGATGGATGAATA